>REET01000251.1 GCA_007694925.1 Phycisphaerales bacterium
GGACCGCTCGCCGAGCGATCCGAACGCAGACGGCCATGACCGGGCGTCCTCCCGGGGCGCAAGCGGTTTGGTTCTGCTCGCCGGCAGCCTGGTGCCCTCACCGCTGGTTCAGGCGGCCGGGTGTTCGGTCCTGTCGTTGTGGCTCGCCGAAGCGGGGACGGTTCTGGACCACTGGATCGCTTCGGCGGTGCGGGCGGGGGTCGATCGGGAGATTCTCTGCGTTTTCGGAGGGGCCGGAGCGCCACCAACCTCACCGGAAGGGGCGGTGGGGGTCCGGATCGTTCAAGATCGCACCGGATACAGGGGGCCGGCCGGATCCGTCCGCGACGCGGTCGAGGGTCTTGGCCTCTCCCGCTTAGTCATCGCGGAGGGAGCCCGCTATCTGACCGATGATCTGGGAACCTTGCTCGAAGCGCACGAAAAGACCGGCGCCGATGTCGCCATCGCGCGGAACCCCGACGGCTCGCCGGCGGGGCTCTATGTCGCGAGCGAGCGGTCTCTGGCGCTCATCCCGCACGCGGGCTACCTGGACCTGAAGGAGCAGTGGCTCCAGAAAGTTTCCGGCGCAGGCATGCGGGCGATCGTGCACGACCTTTCGGGCAAGGGCTCGATCTCGCTCCGGACCCGAGAGGATTTTATTCGGGGCTCGTTCGAGGCGTCCGGGCTGCGTCAGCCAGCTCGGACACGGATCTGGGGCGCGGGCTCGTCCATGCCCGGCGCGGGGCGGCGGGGCGTCGTTGCGAAGGACGCCGAGGTCGCCCCGGACGCGTTGGTGATGGATTCGGTGGTCATGCCCGGGGCGAGAATCGAACCCGAGGCCGTGGTTCTTCGTTCAATCGTGATGCCCGGGGCGGTCGTCTCGGGGGGTGATGAAGTCATCGAGACGGTGGCGGCGCCGAAGGGGCGGAGGATCCCCGTCGGCGCAGACACGGAGTGAGAGCGGGAATGGGCGGAAGACGATGGACACCGCTGACTTTCGGCCTGTTGGGCGCCATGACGCTCTTGGCGATCCTTGCCGGCTGGCAGGTCTGGGCGGACATCTTCGGGCGAGGCCTGACACGCGATGAGGATTCGCATGTGCTTCTGGCCGTGCCGGTCGCGATCTGGCTCGCTTGGCAGCGTCGGCGCCGCCTGCGGACCTGGCGCCCTGCGCCGAGCTTTGTCGGGCCGATGATCGTCGTCGCCGGCGTCGCCTTCGAGTTTGTCGGCTTCGCCCAGGCCTTCGATATCTTTCGCCATCTCGGCGCGATCCTGGTCGTCGTCGGAGCCATCGTCACCGTCATCGGCACGGGCCCGATCCGGGACATGAAGCCGGCGCTGATCGCGCTGCTCTTCGTCATGCCCGTCCCCGGCCGCTTCCGCCAGATGATCGCGATCCCCCTTCAGGAGATCTCGGCCAAAGTGACCGAGTACGGCCTCGGCATCTTCGGCATGCCGATCGCCCGGACAGGCAATCTCCTGATCATCAACGGGCACGAGGTCGCGATCGCCGAGGCCTGCAACGGCATGCGGATGGTCTCCGCCCTCGCCCTCATCGCCTTCACCTTCGCCTTCTCCGTCCCGATGCGCAACAGCCTCAGGGTGCTCATCCTCGCGCTCAGCCCCGCGATCGCGCTCTTGGTGAACATCATCCGCCTCGTGCCGACCACGCTGATGTACGGCTACGCCGACACAGAGACCGCCGATCTCTTCCATGACCTCAGCGGCTGGGCGGTCCTGCTCGTCGCCCTGGGCATCCTCTGGGGTTTCCTCGGCCTGCTTCGATGGCTTGAGGTCCCGATCACCCCGTACCCCGTCGCCAGGCAGAGCTCTTCACCATGAAACCCGCACGCTACAACCCGGCGCCGATCGTCCTGACCGCCATCATTCTGGCGGGGTTGATTTTCGTGACCCGCGGCGGGGGCATGAACACCGAGTACCTCAACCGCTACTTCGCGGAGGTCGCCGAGCGCGTCGACGAGTTGCCCTACCGGATCGGACCTTACCTGGGCGTCGATGTCCCCGTCGCCCCGGCGGCGCAGGAGATCCTCCGTCCCAACCGCGTCCTCCAGCGCCGCTTCACCGATCCCGCCACCGGGGTCTCGTTCGACCTCCTCGTCGTGCACTGCATGGATGTCCGCGACATGAACGGGCACTACCCCCCCGTCTGCTACCCCGCCCACGGCTGGATCGAAGAGGCCCGGGCGCCGATGCCCGTCGCCTCGTCGCTCGGCGAGATCGACGCCCGCTTCTATCACTTCCGGCGCGAGACCGAACACTTCGAGCAACGCCGGATCGACATCCTCGGCTTCTTCATCCTCCCGGGCGATGAGCACGCCCTGACGGGCTCGGGCCAGGTCATCGACCGGGCCACACGATCGAGAAACACCACACGCATGGGCGCCGCCCAGCTGCAGATCATCACTGACGCCGGGATGGATCCCGAAACCCGCCAAGAGATCTGGGGCATGGTCCTCAAGACCTGCGAACCAGTGATCCGGCGCGTCAACAAGGGAGTCGGCCATGACGACGCGTGACCAGTACCCGGCGCCCCAGCCGATGATGCTCGACGGCGAGCAGGCCCCGCCGCCCAACCCCGTCGAGATCGTGCTCCGAGCGCTCGCCGGCAAGTGGCACTGGGCCATCCTGCTCGGGCTGCTCCTCGGCATCGGCGGCGCCTACGCCGGCTACAACGCCATGCAGCCGGAGTTCAAGAGCACCGGACGGATCGAGATTGAGCAGGTACGCCAGGCCAGACTCTACGATACAGAGGTGACCGACGGCATCCCCGCCTTCGACAGTTTCGTCGCGGGACAAGTCGCGATGCTGACCTCGCCCCGCATCCGCGACGCGGCCGCCTCCGACTCGCAGCTCATCGAGGCTGGTTGGCCCCGCCCGCCCGCGGGCGTCATCCGGCTTCAGAACAAGCTCGAAGTCGGCTCGCCGCGACGGTCTCCGATCATCATGGTCAGTGTCAGCGACGAGGATCCACGCCTCGCGAAAGCCGCGGTCGACGCGGTCCTCCGCGCGTACGAGCGGATCGCCATCGACGGCGCGCAGGCCGACTTCGCCCAGCGTGAGCGCGAGCTCCGCAACATCCGCGAAGCTAATCAGCGCGAGCGTGATTCGCGCGAGGAGCGGGCCCGCCTGCTCGCCCAGGAAGAGGGCACCGACGACCTCACCCGCCGTCTGCAGCAACAGGACGCGATGATCGAGCGGCTGAGCGGCACCATCTTCGAGATGGAGCGGTCGTTCGCCTCCATGGGCATCCCCACCAACATCGACGCAGAGACGGAACGCCTCCCCGCGACCGTCCTGGCCAACATGGACGATCAGCTCCGCACGCTCAAGCAGCAGGAGACCGAACTGCTCAGCCAGCGGACGCAGCTCTCGACCGATTTCGGCCCGCGACACCGCGAGCTGCGCGATCTCGACCGGCGCATCGCCGGCATCCGAGCACGCATGCAGGAGCGTGTCAATGAGCTCCAGCAGGAGGTCCCGCGCATCGTCGGGGAGCTCGAAACACTCCGGCGCGAGCTCCAGGCCGCCATCGTTGAACGCAGAAGGCTCGGCCAGGTCCAGCTCCGAATCTCTCAGCTCCGCGATGAAGCATCGCGACACCACGAGGTCTTCGAGGACGCCCGGCGCCGGCTCGATCAGCTCCGCGTCGAGAGCGAGAATCGAAGAATCGCCCGCATCTCGATCGAGCAGGAGGGCGACATCCCCCTCGTCCCCGCCAAGGACCGCAGGCTGCCGCTGGCGGTCTTCGGCCTCGGCGCCGGAGGCGGGCTCGGCTTCGCCCTCGTCGGTCTGCTCGGTTTTCTCTCGCCCCGCGTCCGATCCGTCGGCGACCTGCCCAAGCCCGACCCCGAGGTCGGTGTTCTGGGCGCGATCCCCGAGTTCGACCCCTCCGACCCGGACCTGTGCGAGATGGCCGCCTCCAGCGTCCACATGCTCCGCAACCTCCTCGAAGTCAGAGAGCGGGGCGAGTCCGCATGCAGCGTCTACACCGTCACCAGCGCCACCGCCGCGGAGGGCAAGTCCACCTCAGCCAAGGCGCTCGCCCGCTCCTTCGCGGCTTCGGGCCGGCGCACGCTGCTCGTCGATGCCGACCTGATCGGCCGCCAGCTCACCTCCGAGCGCGACATGCTCGACCGGCCGGGCTTCTCCGAACTCGTCCGCGAGGACCGCGAGATCGAGCCGGCGATGCTGATGAACGATTCACGGAACCTCTGGCTGCTCGCCTCGGGCTCGGGCCTTGACGCCGACCCCGACCACTTCTCCCCCTCGCGCGTCCGGCGCGCCATCGCCCGTTTGCGCGAGCAGTACGACACCATCATCGTCGACACGGGACCCATCCTCGGCAGCCTCGAAGCCTCCGCCCTCGTCGGCGCCAGCGACGCGGTACTCGTCGTCGTCGCACGCGGCAAGGACGCACGCCTCATCAAGGTCGCCGTCGAACGCCTCCGCCACCTCGAAGCCCGCTTCATCGGCCTTGTCTTCAACCGCGCCCGCAAGACCGAGATCACACGCAGCGTCAGCAGCATGTCCAACGGCGTCCGCAGCCGTGTCGGCGGGAGATCGCGCCCGAACCAGCCGGCCGTTGCCTCACTGGTCGCACCAGAGAACGACGGATGACCCTCACCCCCGCACGCCCGGTCTCCATGACCTTCAGCGAGCCCAAATCGGGCCATCGCGGCGTGCGCGGCAAGCTCTGGGGCGCCGAGCCCGTCGAGCTCCACGACCTCGTCTGGGCCTCGACCGGCGTGCGTGTCGTCCGCAACGGGCAGCCCGAGCCGGAGCAGTCCGGCCCGGTTCTCTACCTCTTGCTCCCCGCCGGCACTCTTGTCTGGTTCGATATCGCCAAGGTGCTCAAACGCCTCCATTGGGACAGCCCCGACCTCGTCCGCCTCCGCCTGACGATGACGGATGAGTCGTCCTACCGCGAGCGCGTCGTCAGCAACGGTGGAGACCAGCTCAAAGAGATCCGGCGCGAGTACCGCGCCCGCGCACTCCGAACCGCCCGTGTCTGGGTCACCCCCGACCCGCGCATCGCCGAGGTCTGGCGCACCGCGCCGACCGAGGCCGAAGGGCTCGGGAGACTCCGGGCCGTCTATCGCCAGAAGGCCGGCTCCCCGATCGCGATGGAGAGCGAGATCTTCGACGGACGCGACGACGAGGGCGTCGATCGCTGGCTGGCGAGAACCCTGCCGAGGTGGTCGCGCCAGCGGGCCGTGCTCCCCTCGGTCTACCGGTTCTCCGACGGCGTCTGGGCCCACGAGTCCGCCGACATCGACGAGAACGCCCGCGTCATCGGCCACGCCTGGATCGGCGCCGGCGCCCGCATCGGCCCGGGCGAGGTGCTCGTCGGGCCCGCGGTCGTCCCCGATCGAGACGACGCGGGCGAACCGCCGCCGGTCCAATGGTCGCTGGTCAAGGCCCCGCACTGGCGCCTGCCGGACCTGGCCAAGGCGGGTCGCGCCCGGCGCTTCGGCAAGCGGGCGTTCGACATCGCCTTCAGCACGATCGTGCTCGCCTTCACCGTGCCCTTCTACCCGCTGTTCATGCTGGCGATCTTCTTCGAGGACGGCCGGCCCTTCTTCTTCGCCCACCGGCGCCAGACGCTCGGAGGCAAGAGCTTCCCCTGCCTGAAGTTCCGCACCATGCGCCGCGACGCAGACGAGCTCAAGGCCAAGCTCATGGCCGAGAATGTCTGCGACGGCCCGCAGTTCTTCATGGAGAACGATCCGCGCGTGCTGAAGGTCGGCAAGGTGATGCGCAAGCTGCAGATCGACGAGCTGCCGCAGTTCCTCAATGTCCTCGCCGGGCACATGAGCGTGGTCGGCCCGCGCCCGAGCCCCGACAGCGAGAACCAATTCTGCCCGGCGTGGCGCGAGGCCCGCCTGAGCGTCCGCCCGGGCATCACCGGCCTCTGGCAGGTCCGCAGGACGCGCGAACCGCTCACCGATTTCCAGGAATGGATCCGATACGACCTCGAGTATGTCCAGCACCAGTCGTGGGGACGCGACCTCTGGATCATCTGGCAGACCGTCTGGCAGATCCTCGCCAAGATCCTCAAGAAAGATTGACTCGCTCGCAGCGCGAGGGGAACGGGAAAGATGAGAAAGTCCGCCAAGATCAAGCTCGCCGCCCTGCTCGCAGGCGTCGGCGTCGTCGGCGCCGCCGGCTTTGCCGCCTACACGGTCCAGAACGCACGCAAGTCACAGCAGGCGCTCGACGCGGGCGCCGAGGGCATGCGCCTCTACGAGGCGAACGAGTACGAGCGGGCCCTCCCCCTTCTGAGCCGGTACATCGCTCAGAACCGCGAGGATGTCGACGCGCTGATCGCCCTGGCCGAGGCGCGCCGACGCGTCCCGCAGCCCAACCTCGGCCACATCCGCTTCGCGACACGCCTCGCGGGCGAGGCGGTCCTGCTCGATCCCTCGAACATGCGGGCCAGAACGCTGCAGCTGGAGCTCTTCGCCGAGTCGGGCATGGTCACCGAGCTCATCGACGCCGCACGCGAGACCCTTCGACGCGACCCAACCCACCGCCTGGCGCACGAGTTTCTGGTCGACGGGCTGACGGCCGCGGGCCGCTCGCGAGAGGCGCTCGAGGCGGCCGAGGCGTTTGCGCAGCAGTTCCCAGACGAGTTCCAGCCTCGACTGCGCGTCCTTGTGGCGATGAGCGCCGCCGACGCGCCCGAGCCCGAGTTGGAAGCCTACTTCGCTTCGCTCCGTGAGCAGTTCGAGGGCAAGCCCGAACTCGTGCTCATCGACGCCAGCCGCATGCAGTCCGCGGGGCGATACGAGGAGGCCGTCGCGCAGGTCGACAGCGTCAACCCCGCCGAGTTCGAGACCAACGAGCAGGTCCGCGGGCTGATCCGCCTGCACGACCGGCTCGCCCGGCACAGGCCCGCCGACGGCCAGAGCCGCCTCCGCTACGCCGAGGGCGTGATCGACAGCGCCGTTGGATCGCTCGACGACCCGACGGAGATCGCCGTCTTCGGCGTCGTTCGCGCCTGGGGGCTGATCGACAACGAGCAGGCCGCACGCCGACTCGACGCCCTCTTGGCCGACGGCCCCGAGAATGCGCCGACCGACGCGCTCGGCTGGGCGGCTTTCATGGTCGCTTCGGGCGACGCACCGGCCGACCGCTTCCCGCGCGCCAACGCCGTGCTGCAGGACGCCCCGGGCCAGACGGCCCGCGAGTGGAAGGCCCTGGTGCTGGCCGCCGAGCAGCTCGTTGACGGGCGGCCGACCGAGGCTCGTAGGACGCTCGCTTCCGTCGAGCCCCAGGGCGAGAAGCGCGCCCTTGCGATGCTCCTCCGAGCCCGCGCAGAGGCCATGCTCGGCGAACAGTCCGCCGCCATCCGCACCCTCAGTGAGAGGATCGGCGGCCAGCAGATCGTCGAGTTGCCCGAATGGCGCAGAGCCCGCGGCCTGCTCGCCTCCATCCACCTAGACCGCGGCGAGTTCGAAGACGGCCGTGATGCAGTCGCGATCGACCCCGATCCCGACTCGTGGCCGTCTGGCATTGCGATGCTCTACGAGGCCCGAATCACCGACGCCGAGCGATCCGGGGCTGGGCTCGACGACGCCGAGAGCACCATC
>REET01000253.1 GCA_007694925.1 Phycisphaerales bacterium
CGACGCCGACGACTTCTTCGCCTTCCTCTCCGCCTTCGCCGCCGGCTGCTGAACAGGCACACTCGCTCGTCAACTCTCCCACGCCCCGGCTTTGCGGCCGGGGCGTGGTTTATTGGACCTCGGCGCCCGGAGTCACGCAGCGCGTGAATGTCGCGGTTGGGCCTTGACCGCGCGGCCGCGTCCAAGTAGTTTCCATGCAGCGAAGATCCGAGCACGGCTGTCGTTGATGCCGCGCCGGGCCTGTCGTGTCCAATAACGCAAGGCGACGGCCCGCCGGGGTCTCCCCGTCACGCTCGCCGTCGCCCAAAGCTGCCCCCGGGGAGGGGAGCAGACGGAGAACCCCATGCACGCCAGAAGAATCTCGGCCGCGGCAGGCCTCGCACTGACGCTCGCTTTCGCGGGCATCGCCCAGGCGACGCCCGATGTCCCGATCAACCCCGAGGACATCCCCTTTTACGACTTCGAGGTCTCATCCGGCCTCGTCCGCGCCGAGCGGGGCGACGGGCGCACCGTCGTCTGGGCCCGCGAGATCCATGTGCCCGAGGCGGGCTGGCTCCGCCTCCGGTTCGAGGATGTGCTCCTCGGCGGCGCGCCCGGTTCAGACGACGGCGCCATCCTCCGCATCACCTCGCTGCACGACGGCGCCATGCAGCACCTCAACCAGGTCCACATCGGGCAGTGGCAGGAGACCAGCGCCTACTTCAACGGCGACACCGTCCTCGTCGAGATCATCGCCTCGCACGAGTCAGGCCACAACCAGGTCACCGTCGTCGGCGCGTGGGCCGGGGGCGAGATCGCCCAGCCCGAGTCCATCTGCGGCGGCAGCGACGACCGAGTGCTCAGCTACGACAACCGCGCCGCCCGTTACCTCCCCGCCGGCTGCACCGCGTGGGTCTTCGACGACGCCTTCTCCTGCGTCGGCTCTGCGGGCCACTGCGTGCAGGCCAACGGCATCATCCAGTTCAATGTCCCCCTCTCAAGCGGCGCATCCTTCGGCCAGATCAACCACCCGCCGCCCGCCGACCAGTACGCCGTCGACCCCGAGTCCATGCAGTTGGAGAACTCCGGCGTCGGTCAGGACTGGGCCTACTTCGGCGTCTTTCCAAACTCCGAGACAGGGCTGAGGCCATACCAGGCCTACGGCATGCGCTACCAGCTCTCGCTCACAGCGCCGACGCACGGGCCCGACAAGAACATCCGCATCACCGGATACGGCACAACCAGCTCACCGGTTAATCCCGCCTGGTACCTCGCCCAGAAGACCCATGTGGGCCCCTATGACCTGCTCCAGGGCAGCATCATCTACCACTCCGCAGACACCACCGGAGGCAACTCCGGATCGGCCATCCTCTGGGAGGAAGAGAACATCGTCATCGGTGTCCACTCCCACGCGGGCTGCGGGCTCAGCGGCGTCAACCCGCCTGCCAACAGAGGCACCGCCATCAACCGCTCCACATGGCGTCAGGCGCTCGACAACCCGCAGGGCGTCTGCCAGGGCCCGCCCCCGCCGCCCAAGCGGCCCCTCTTCATCGGCACCAACACCCAGTTCCGCATCGGCTCGCTCGACATGGACACCGGCCGCTTCATCCAGGCCGTCGAGATGGGCCTGAACATCAGGGGCATGGCCTTCGACCGCAACAGCGACCTCCACTACATGGCCAGCGGCGTCGGCCCCGTTCTCTACACCATGCACGACAAGACACTCGAGGTCGAGCAGATCGGCACCATCGTCGGCGCTGCGCGCATCGACTCGCTCGCCTACGACCCCCACACCGACACGCTCTACGGCACAGACATGACCAGCGGCCAGCTCTTCTCGATCGACACGCAGACCGCCGCCGCAACGCCAATCGGCGTCGGCCAGGGCGGCTCGGTCGCCGGCCTCGCCTTCGACGCCAACACCGGCACGCTCTACGGCGCCCGCGACATCTTCCCCAACGCCTTCCTCATCGAGTACGACACCACCGACGGCTCGTACACCACCATCGGCAGCCTCGGCAGCGGCTTCTGGAACATCGACGGCCTCGCCTGGTGCGAGGACGGCGACTCGCTCATCGGCGTCAACGACTTCAACAACACCGTCTACGAGATCAACCGCCTCACAGGCGCCGCCACCGCGCTCACCGTCGCCCAGACCGGCCTCGGCCCGACCTTCGGCCTCTCCTGCAGCCTCCCGCGATGCTTCGCCGACTTCACAGGCTCGACCGACCCCGAAGACCCGGCCTACGGCAGGCCCGACGGCGTCGTCGACGCAGACGACTTCTTCTTCTTCCTCCAGATGTTCGCCGCGCAGAACCGCGTCATCGCCGACCTCAACGGCGACGGCACGGTCGACGCCGACGATTTCTTCCTCTTCCTCGACCTCTTTGCGCAGGGCTGCTGAGCCCCAGCGCGTCCGGAAACACCCCGAGGCCTCTCCCCGCGTCCTGTTCAAGCCGAACAGGACGCGTTTTTATGACGCCCGCCCGCCAGCCGCCTGTTCGGTCTTGATCCGTCTATCCGCTTTCTCTACTCTGATAGGAACGCCCGGTTCAGGTGGATTCCCGGCCGGGCCCGAACCCCAAGACCGCCCGCACCCCCAGGGCTGCGCCGGCGTGAACGAAGAAAAACGATGAGAGGATCACACATGCGTATGCAGCGATTCGGAGCTGTCTGTGCCGCGGGCGTCGTCGCCGCGGCGGGCCTCGCACAGGGCCAGGTCGAAGTCATCTATGCGGGCGACCCCGAGAGCGGGAAGACCCAGGTGCCGGGCAGGCCCCACCTGAACTTCCGTGCGCCGCTCGCGTCGTTCCAGCAGCTCGCGCACTCCTCAGACAGGACGCGCTGGACATTCAGGGCCTTCGCCCCGGACGCGTCGAACACGACCATCGATGTGATCATGTCGGGCTCGGGAACCACCGGCGAAGCCTTCATCTCCCGTGACGACAGCGCCGACTTCCTCCCCAACTTCACCGGCTGGGCCTTCTTCGACTCCGACATCGGTATCGCCAACGACGGACGCGTCTACTTCGGCTACCGCGCCGAGGGGGGCACCGTCACCAACGCCAACAACGAAGGCATCGCCGTCTACAACCCCACCACCAACGAGTTCACAGACCTCGTCAACGGCGCCGACATCGCGCCGGGCGCGATGATCTCCAGCGGCAATGGAAACTTCGGCAACAGCCTCCGCGTCACCTCCGTCACCGGCAACGACAACGCCATCATCTACGCGGGCAACCTGAATGTCGGCTTCAACCTCAACCGCGGAGTCTGGCTCGGCTTCCCCCTCTCCAGCCAGCCCATCCTCCAGATCGGCACCGAGGTCGCCCCCAACGACTTCCTCCGAACGATCCGAGCCATCGGCACCTCGTCGGCACTCTCGGCGGACGGCACAGCCTGGGCGCACCTCGGAGCGATCCGCTTCGGCGAGAACCCCTTCGATCCCATCTTCCAGCCCCGTGATGTCCTGTATGTCAGCGGGAACATCGAGATCGAGGCGGGAGACATCATCGGAGGACAGCCCGTCGACGCCCTCACCGCGATCACCATGTCAGACAACGGCACATGGTTCGTCATCGGACGCTTCGAGAACGGCGACTCCTTCGCCAGCCAGGGCACGGATCTGCTCCTCCGCTCGGGCGACCCCGTCCCCGGCGGCGCGACCGATGAGGTCGTCGACTCGATCGCAACCATCAAGGGCTACGACAACGGCGACCGCCTCTGGATCCTCAACACCACCGGGCCGGCAGGCGACTCCCGGGTCGTCGTCCTCAACGACACCGTCCTCGCACGCCAGGGCGACCCGATCGACCTGAACGGCAACGGACAGTTCGACAACGACTCCTTCCTCCGCACGATCAGCGCCAACAACATCTTCCTCGGCGCAGACGACCTCGTCTACGCCATCATCAACATCGAGGCCGGCGACGGTACAAACCGCGGCAACGCGTTCGTCAGAATGGCCACCGACCCCGCACCCACCTGCCCCGCCGACCTCAACGGCGACGGCGTCGTCGACGCAGACGACTTCTTCCTCTTCCTCAGCCTCTTTGCGGCGGGCGACCCGCGCGCCGACATCAACAACGACGGCGTGATCGACGCCGACGACTTCTTCGCCTATCTCACCCTCTTCGCCGCGGGCTGCTGACTCCACCCTCCCCGACAACCCGAACTCCCCCACGCCCCGGTCCGCCGCCGGGGCGTTTTTCTGCGCCGCCCGCCCGCCGCTACGCTCTTGCCATGATCGACCCACCTCCGCCGCCCGGTCACATGACGCCCGACGAGTTCCGCAAGCGCGGCGTCCAGCTCATCGAGTACATCGCCCGCTACATGGAAACCGTCCAGGACCGCCCCGTGCTCTCGAAGGCCGATCCCGGCGACACCGCCGCCATGCTCCCCGAGCACCCGCCCACAGAGCCCGGGGGCGACTCCGAGTGGGACCGCATCTTCGAAGACCTCGAACGCATCGTCCAGCCGGGCGTCACCCACTGGCAGCACCCGGGCTTCTTCGGCTACTTCCCCGCCAACGCCTCGGGCCCCGCCATCCTCGGCGAGCTGCTCTCGGCCGGCCTGGGCGTCCAGGGCATGCTCTGGCGCACAAGCCCCGCCTGCACCGAGATCGAAACACGCATGCTCGACTGGATGGCCGAGGCCTGCGACCTCCCCGCCGACTTCCGCTCGACCAGCGACAACGGCGGCGGCGTCATCCAGGGCACCGCCAGCGAGTCGACACTCATCGCCCTCGTCGCCGCACGACGGCGCGTCCAACGCCTCGGGCTGGAGGGCGAGCCGGTGGTCTACGCCTCGACGCAGGCGCACTCGTCGGTGATCAAGGCCGCGATGATCGCCGGAATCGCCAGGGGCCAACGCGACAACGAGCGCGTCCGCCTCATCGAGACCGACGACACCCACGCGATGCGGGCCGATGTGCTGGCCGTCGCCATCGAGCGCGACATCAAGGCGGGCAGGGCCCCGGTCTTTGTCTGCTCGACCGTCGGCTCGACAGCGTCCACCGCCGTCGACCCCCTGGGCGAGATCGCCCGGGCCGCGAGGGCCGTCGGCTTCAAGGGCTGGCTGCACGCCGACGGCGCCCACTCGGGGGCGGCCGCCGTCTGCCCCGAGCACCGCTGGATGCTCTCGGGCCTGGACCTCTACGACTCCTACTGCTTCAACCCCCACAAGCAGCTCCTGACCAACTTCGACTGCGACCTCTTCTGGACCAGCGACCGCTCGACCCTCGTCGACGCGCTGAGCATCCTCCCCGAGTACCTGCGCAACGCCGAGACCGAGTCCGGGCGCGTGATCGACTACCGCGACTGGCAGATCCCGCTGGGGCGGAGATTCAGGGCCCTGAAGCTCTGGTTCGTCGTCCGCCACTACGGGATCGAGGGCCTGCGCGCCCACATCCGCCACGCGACCGCCCTCGCCTCGGCCCTGGAGGCGAAGATCGCCGAGGACCAGCGCCTGGAGCTCAGCGCCCCGCGCCCGTTCAACCTCGTCTGCTTCCGCCCCCGCCCCCTGCCCGGTGAGAGCTACGCCGACACCGACGCCCGCACCGCCCTGCTGCTGGATCGCCTCAACTGCAGCGGCGAGGTCTTCCTCACCCACGCCGCGCTCCCCGCGGGCGGGGGCGAGCCCGACCGCATCGTGATCCGCGCCGCCATCGGCGGGACCGCGACACGCATCGAGCATGTCACGAGGCTCTGGGAATTGATCGACGCCGAGACCGACAGGCTGGGCGATGGCCGGGCCCGGGCGTGACACCCGATCCCCGTTCGGCTAGCCTCCGCGTGGTGAAGACTTTCCCCGCCAAACTCGCGGCTCTGCTCGCGCTCCTGCTCGCCGCCAGCGTCCTGCCCGGCTGCTCGATGCAGGGCGCCGCCCCCTCACCCGAGATCGGCGTCGCCGCGGGCCGCTACGCCGAGGCCTTCGAGGCCGCACGCGAGGCATTGATCGAGGCCCGCTTCGATCTCGAGCGTGTCGACGCGGCGGCGGGCGTCATCACCACCCGCCCCAAGCAGTCCGCCGGCGCGTTCACCTTCTGGGACACCGAGCAGTCCACCCCCGCCCAGCAGCTTGAAGACACGCTCCACCCCCAGCGCCGCCTCGTCCGCGTGAGCTTCCTGCTCCCAGAGCCCCCAGACGACGACCGCATCGAGTCGCAGGCGATGGCCCCCTCGCACCTGCCCGACCTGCGGCGCCACGACGACGGCCTGATCCTGCATGTCGAGGTGGTGATCGAACGGCGCAACCGCCCCAACCGGCGCATCGAGACCGAGTCGATCCGGCGCAGCAGTTCGTTCATCGACGCGGGGCTCTACCCCCGGCGCATGACGCCCGAGTACTGGGTCGCCGTGCGTCGAGACACCCACCTCGCCCGGCGCATCGCCGGAAGGATCCAGGAGCGTCTGGGCGACGCCCCCCAAGCCGCCGCCGAACCCGCCTCCTGAGCCGCTCCGCACCGGCGCAAGAAAAACGGCCCGCCGAGGATGGCGGGCCGTCTGTGTTTTCCTGGATCGGTGCCGGCTCAGACCGCGTCGCGGTTCATCGCCCGGGCGACCTCGCTCTCGTTCAGCGCCGCCTCGGTCCCCGTCAGACGCAGCGTCTGGCTCGCGAAAGGCTTCGGAGCGATCTCGATCGCGTCGGCGCCGCGATGACGGATCCGCGTCCCGCGCGGGAGGTGGCCGAGCGCACGGGCGATCAGCTCCCCGCGGCTGGAAGCGTTCAGCTTCCGGTGCAGGTTCTTGACATGGTCGTGCACCGTGTGCGGGCTGCGCCCCAGCGAATCGGCGATCTGACGCACGCTCTTGCCCAGCGAGAGCTGGTCGAGCACCTGCTGCTCACGCTCGGTCAGCCAGTTGCTCGTTCCGGTCGAGACCGGGCCGACAGCCAGCAGCGTCCGACGAACCAGCAGAGGCAGCGTTGCACCGAGCTGCTGCACATGGTGATCGTGCACCAGGCTCCGCGTCGGGGCGATCAGCGTCATCAGCACGCGGCCCCTCTCGGCCTCGCCGAGCTTGCCGACGCCGACGAGCAGTCCGCCGACCTGCAGGTCGCCCATCACCTTGCCCAGGGGACCCAGGCGCCAGTCGCGACCGCCGAGCAGGCGCTCGGCCGGGCCGATCAGCGGCGACTGGCCGAGCTGGTCGAGATCGGGCGCAAAGCCCAGAGCCACCAGCCGGTCGGCCCTGGCCCTGATGCCCGCCAAGTCCGCGGACTCGACCTGATCGGAATGGCTGGCGACGCCGACCGCTTCGATCGTGTCGATCACGCCGCCGCCATCGATCGAGCAGATGATGGTCACCGCGATCGACGCGTTGCCGATCGACGCCATCGCCTCAGAGGCAAGGTCCGCCCAATCGAGCGTCGCCACCGCCGGAAGGCCGCAAAGCGCTTCGGTCAACAGCGAGGTGCGCTCGAGCGTGCGCTGAAGTTCACGACCGGACTCGATGGACATGTGCAAGGCCCTCCAGATCAGAAGATCATCTCACGAGTTTCCCGCCCCCAGCGGGCCCGCGGGACCACCAGATCCCGCGATGAAAAAACCAGACTTTCCCATCGGCTTTGGTGCACGAATCACCCTAGAAGACTACCG
>REET01000255.1 GCA_007694925.1 Phycisphaerales bacterium
TGCAGGCGGTCGGCATGGTCAACGACCACCTCGTCTCGTGCTTCAGGCATCCCGACGCGGGGTAGCGAGTTTTTGCGCCATCACTAGAAGGTTGACCGACCATGCGTCGGTCTGCGTGACAGATGACCACAATGGTCGGGGTGTTTCCCGCTCCGAAGGAACGGCCGATCCTTGCCACGGGCGCCGCGAGGCGCAGCCGAGCAAGCCCGTGGACAGCGATCAACAGCGATGCCGTCCTGAAGGGACGGAGGAAGACTGTTGTGCTTCGCCGCAGGAACACGCGGTTCGTGCGCGAAACCCATTCCTTCGCCCCTTCGGGGCTCGGCTGATTGTGTCGCTCTCCACGGGTTCCGCTTCACGCGATGCTGCGCATCGCGCTTCGCTCCACCCGTGGCAAGGATCCGATGCTCCTTCGGAGCGACAGGAGCCGGCCGCGGCCAACTCGTCAATGAAAGAAAACACTGGCGGGCAAGCCGCCAGTGCCACAGGTTTCCAGCCCTCTCTCCGTCTCTCTGTCTCTCCGTCTCTTCCCTTTACCCCCTCCTCACCTCCACCTTGCCCCCCGCGACATCCTTGATCTGGTAGCCCTTCTCCGCGAGTTCGTCGCGGATGGTGTCCGCCTTTGCAAAGTCTTTGGCCATGCGTGCGTCGCGTCGGGCGGCGAGCTTGGACTCGATCTCCTCGTCGGGTTCGACGCCGATGAAAACGCCGATCTCGGTCGCGGTCTTCTCGGCCCGCTTGAGGCCGAGCACGCCGAGCACCATGTCCATGCGCTGCATGGCGGCGCCGTCGGCGCGTGTCGGGTTTTCGGTGCGGTTGATCCACGCGTTGATCTCGCCGATCGCGCCGGAGACATTCAGGTCGTCGTGCATCACCTCGGCGAAGCGGTCGAGCACCTCGGGGCGTTCGCCCTGCTCGCTCGACGCCTCGGCCTCGTCGCGGAAGCGTCGCCAGCGTTCGAGCATGCGTGCGGCGTCCTTGAGCCCCTGCTCGGTGAAGTTGGCGTTGGCGCGGTAGTGCGTGCGGATGAGTTCCAGGCGGATCGCGCCGGCCTCGTGGCCTTTGGCCAGGAGGTCGCGGAAGGTGTAGAAGTTGCCCTTGCTCTTGGACATCTTCTCGCCGTCGACCATGAGGAAGCGCGGGTGGAACCAGAGGCGGGCCATGGCCGAGCGGCCGGGGTCTTCGTTGAACGCGCAGCAGGACTGGGCGATCTCGCACTCGTGGTGGGGGAAGATGTTGTCCTCGCCGCCGGAATGCAGGTCGATCAGGGGATCGCTCTTGCGGAAGACGGCGTCTGCGACCCCGCGTCCGCGTTCCTGCTCGACGAGGCGGTCGTAGGCCATCGCCGAGCACTCGATGTGCCAGCCGGGGTAGCCCTCGCCCCAGGGGCTGGGCCACTTCATGAGGTGCGAGGAATCTTCCTTCCAGAGAAGGAAGTCTGCGGGGTGGCGCTTTGCGGCCTGGTTTTCCGCCTGCACGCGCCCGCCGGCGCCGCCTTTGAGCTGGTCGAGCGTGTTGCCGCTGAGCATGCCGTAGCGGGGGAAGGAGCGGACATCGAAGTAGACGACGCGCGAGCCTGCCTCGCCGACGACATACGCGTGCCCGCGTTCGATGAGCTTCTCGATGACGCGGATCATCGAGCCGATCGAGTCGGTCGCCTTGGGCATGAGCGTCGGGTCGCGCTCGGCGTCGATGACGGCCCGGAGGCCCAGGGCCGTCGCGTCCTCGATGAAGGCCCTGGTGAAGAACGCGGCGACGGAGTAGGGGTCGGCGGGGTCGACATCCGCGCCGTCTGGGATGCGTCCGGACTTCTTCGATTCGGCGAGGCGCTGGCCGGCGAGGGCCATTTTGTCCTCGCCCCCGCCGTCGGCGGCCTGGTCGTCGGTCATGTGCCCGACATCGGTGATGTTCATCACATGCACGACGCGCCGGGGCCCGGCGTGGGGCTCGCCCCTGGGGCCCTCGATCACGCAGAGCGGCGACTCGATCCACCGGCGCAGCACATCGGCGGCGAGAAAACTCCGGAAGTTGCCGATGTGCCCGAAGTCGTAGACCGTCAGCCCGCAGGTGTAGAACGAGATCCGAGAACAGTCGGCGGGCCGGAAGGGCTCTATTTTGCGGGTCAGGGAGTTGAAGATCCGGAGCGTGTGGGCGGTCATGGCGAAGGGTATCGCCGAAGGACCCGACCCGACGCCTCCGTCCCCACTCACTGCCCGAGCACGGCCGCCGGCGTCATTCCTCCGGCGGCACGCCGATGTCCTCGTTCCAGAGGTCCGGCCTTTCCCGCATGAACGCGACCATCAGCTCGCGGCAGCGATCGTCGCCAGCGAGCACGATCTCGACGCCTTCGGCCTTCAGCCAGTCCTCACGCCCCAGAAAGCTGTCGTGCTCGCCGATGACGACGCGGGGGATCTGGTGCAGGACCGCCGTGCCCGAGCACATGGCGCAGGGGCTGAGGGTGGTGGCCATGGTGAGGGTGTGCCAGTCTCGGCGTCGTCCGGCGTTTCGGATGCAGACGGTCTCGGCGTGGGCGGTCGGGTCACCGCTCTGGACGCGCCGGTTGTGCCCGAGGGCGACGATGACGCCGTCGGGTCGCATGAGCGCTGCGCCGATGGGGATGCCGCCCTCGGCGAGCGACTTTTCGGCCTGGGCGATCGCGGCGTCGAGCGCGGCGCGGTCGTTGGGGTTGAGCGTGGTCATGGGTGTATTGCACACGATCGGAGCGGTCGATGCAAGCCCCGAAGTGTCGCACGATCAGAGAGAAAAAAACGGGCGGCCCGGGGGGCCGTCCACGCCGGGAGGGCGGTGGAAGGCTGGTCCCCGGGCCGCGCCGGAACGGGAGCTTGGGAAGGAATCAGAACAGCAGGCGGATCCCCATCACGAGGCCGAACTCGCGCTCCATGCGCTCGCTGACATCCTGGTAGAGCGGGGCCTGCACGCCGAGCTCGAAGGCGACCTCGGGCGATTCGTAGAGGATGCCGGGGGAGATGAACAGCTCGCTGTCGCCGTTGGTCTCGGCGTTGCCGTTGAGCTCGAGGGTGAAGTACCACGAGCGGAAGGCGTCGGGCCCGTAGGTATCCGGGACGATGCGGTAGAGGTAGGCGGCGTCGTAACGGAAGAGGTCGCTGGTGCTCTCGCCGGGTTTGACGGCGTCGGACTTGCCGCCCGTGGTGAGGGTGTAGCGGCCCGCGAGATTGAACCCGTGGCGACCGGCGACCTGCGTGTAGACCGCGCCAACGAACGGATCGACGCTGCCGGAACTGAAGGGGTTGTCGCCCGAGGGAATCACGGCGCCGCCGATGATGCCGATGCGCTGGGTGTCGGTCGGGCCGGTGTCGTTCTGCCAGACCCGGTGCTTGAGGAAGAGCGGGATGTCGCCGACGCCCGCCTCGTTCGACGAGCCGTCGACGCTCGACCCGCTGCGGTAGAGCAGGGGGACCTCGACATTCAGCGAAAGGTCGCCCCGGATGCCCCAGGCGACGATGGTGCGGAGCTCGGCCTCGTAGAAGTCGCGGTCTTGGTCGGTCGGATCGTTGTGGTAGCTCGACAGCCAGACCTGCTGGCGGACCGAGACGCGGTCCTTGGCGGGTTGGGTGGCCGCGGGCGTGAAGATTGCTTCCTGGCCGAAAGCCGGGATGGCCGCGGCCAGGACGCCGGCGCACGCCGCGAACGCTGCGTTGCGAGACATCATCATCCCTCCACGCTCTGGACGGTGAAGCCGGCGTCGGTGACGGCACGCCGGAGGCGGTCGGTCGAGGGCGGGGCGACGCGGTCGACGCCGATGGTGATCTTTCCGGTGCCCAGGTCGATGTCGACGCCGGTGACGCCGCGGATGGACATGAGCGACTTGTCTGCGTTTGCGGCGCAGAGTGGGCAGCCCATGCCGGCGACGGTCATGACGACCTTGTCGCCCGTCGGCTCGGGCGAGTCGGGCATTTCGGCGGTGTGGTCGTGGTGGCGGTCGGCGTGCTGGGTGCCGTTGCCGTTGGTGGCGCAGCCGGCGAGGAGCGCCAGCGAGATCGTGCATGCGAGGATTCGGAACATGGAATGGTCCCTTTCAGGGTCCGTTGCGGTCTGCGCGCCGAAAGGGCGGCGGCCCGGCGTTCGAGATTCAGTGGGTTCGGGGGGATCTGGGAGGAACAGCGTTGAAACCAGCCCGCCCTGGACGCGGGCAAGCCGCGTCCGGGCGGGGTCTCAGGGAGCGGCCGGATGGCGCGTGCGCGCATCCCGGGCGCTGGGCGCCGCCGCTATGTTCGCCAGACGCACAGCCTCGCCAGGACGGGGAGGCAAGAGAGCCCCGCACGCTCATCGCGGACTGGTGCAAGCAGGAGCGGGCGCGAGGGCTCGCACCTGCAGGTGTTGAGGGCGGCTTTGGCCGCGACCGCCGTCAGTTCTGGGCCGCGCGCCGGGGCGTATGGCTCGGGGGCGGGATGTTCGGCCGGCTCGTCGATGACGCAGGGACAGATGTCGCCGCAGGTGCAGAGCACGCAGCACGAACTCCGCTCGGGTCCTTGCGCGGGGACCGCCTGCACACGGGGCGTGAGCGCCACGGGCAGGAGCAGAAGCAGGATGAGCAGGCATCGTGCGGGCATGTGCGTAGGGAGCAATCTAACCGATCGGCGGGCAAAGAGCCAGACCGATCAAGCGCAGGACGGTTCTCGCCGCGCTGGCCATCGGGGCTAACGCCCCGGCCCGGCGCCGATGTTCCCCAGCCCGGCGAGCCACTTGAGCGTGACCGACCGGACCTTCCAGCCGTCGGGGGTGCGGTCGAAGTCGAGTTCCCACCAGGTCGCCTGGGGGCGGCCGTTGGCGGTCGCGGTGACATTGACCTGCGTTCGGGCGATCGTGGGCGAATCGAGGGCCGCCCGCACCTGGCGGATGCGGTACGACTCGACGGTGAAGCGGGGCGGGATGTCGTACGCCCCGTCCGAGGCCGCCGCACGCCGGACGATTTCGATCAGGTCTTCCTTGCGCCAACGCATGGTGTGGGCTCGGATCTCGGCGCCTTCGGCGAGGGTCTGCTGCAGAACCCCCGGATCGGGGGATGCGATAGCGGAGATGAGGTCCCGCGTGGTGTCGGCGACGCGTTGGCGGTCGGTGGTGACAAAGTGTCCGATAAGAAACACCGCCACACCCAGCCCGATGGGAATCAGGCCGAAGAGTGCGCGTTTCGGCTCGGCGCGGCGGAGGTACCACGCCGCGAGCAACAGCCCGAGGACCACGAAGGCGAAGGCGACGGGGAGGGGCTGTTCGAGGAAGATCCGCTCGGCGAGCGGGGCCTGATCGATCAGGTCGAAGGCGGGGGGTTCGAAGCCAACTTGGGCGAGCACCCTGAACATGGGGACCTTTCGTCGTTGCGCGGGTCGAAGCGGCGTGGTGAGAGGTTACAGCCCCGGGGCCCGTAGGGCCGATTCTTGGGGTTGCCGGCATGGGCATCGCCCCGCCGGGACGCCGCAGGCGTCCAACCACGGAGCACCCATGAGCCTTCCCGAGACACCGGCGCCCTCCCGGGCCGTTCTGGAGCGCAACCTCGAAGCGATCGGGCGACTTTCGCCTGATACGGCGGCGGGGATCGCCGCGACGGCGCCTCGCGCCGACCTCGATTTCGAGCTGGCCCCCGATGGCGGGTTGACCGCGAAGGTCCGGGAACTGGGGCGGTCTCGCTCCCTCGCCAGCGCCAAGCGGCCGGTTTCCGAGGGCGAGCGGCTGGCGGAGGGGGTCGACCTCGACGCGTGCGGGGCGGTGGTCGTGATGGGCTTCGGGCTGGGGCACCATGTGCGAGCGCTGGCGGAGCGGCTGCGCGAGTTCGGGGCGCTGATCGTCTTCGAGCCGGACCTCGGACTCTTGCGTGCGGTCTTGGAGCGGGTGGACTGCTCGGAATGGATCCTCAAGGCGAGGCTGGTGATCGCGACGGACCCCGACGACCACGCGGGGCTGGCGTCGAAGCTGAGCGGGCTGGACGCGTTGATTGCGCTGGGGCTGACGATTGTGGAGCACCCGCCGAGTTTGCCGAGGCTCGGGCCTGCCGCGACGGCGTTCGGGCAGACGGTGACCGGGGTGGTGCGGTCTGTGCGCACGACGGTGACGACGACGCTGGTGCAGGTCGAGCCGACGCTGCGCAACCTGCTGATGAACCTGGACCACTACACGGGGTGCGAGGGCATCGGCGAATTGGCGGGGACGAAGGCGGGGACTCCGGCGGTGGTGGTCTCGGCGGGGCCGAGCCTGCGCCGCAACCTCGATCTGCTCGCCGAGCCGGGGGTGCGGGATCGGGTGACGATCATCGCGGTGCAGACGGTGCTCAAGCCGATGCTGGAGCGCGGGATCAAGCCGCACTATGTGGTCGCGCTGGACCACCACGAGATCAGCCGCCGGTTTTACGAGGGGCTGACGCCCGAGGCGGTCGAGGGCGTGACGCTGGTGGTGGAGCCCAAGGCGAACCCGGCGATCCTCGACGCGTTCCCGGGCGAGATCCGTGTGGCGAAGGACGACCGTCTGGACATGCTGCTGGGCGAGCATGCGCCCGAGCGCGCGCCGATCCGGCCCGGGGCGACGGTGGCGCACCTGGCGTACTACTTTGCGCGGCATCTGGGGTGCGACCCAGTGATTCTGATCGGGCAGGATCTTGGGTTTACCGATGGGCAGTACTACGCCGCGGGGGCGGCGATCCACGAGGTGTGGGCGGCGGAGCTGAACGAGTTCCGGACGCTGGAGATGCTCGAGTGGGAGCGGATCGCGCGGGCGAAGTCGGTGCTGCACCGGACAACGGATGTGTACGGGCGGTCGATCTTCACCGACGACCAGATGCACTCGTACCTCGTGCAGTTCCAGGCTGATTTTCTGGAGGACATGCGGCGCGGGCTGCGGGTGATCGACGCGACCGAGGGCGGCGTGAAGAAGCAGCATACGGAGACGATGACGCTTCAAGCTGCGCTGCAAGCGTGGGCGCTGGGCGCTGGGCGCGGGGCGCAGGGTGGGGAGAACGAAGCATCCAGCGAAGCTCTGAAGTCAAACGCGGCCGAAGGCCGCAGCGATCCCAGCGCCCAGCACCCTGCGCCCAGCGCCCCGTCCCAAATCATCGACCGTGTTCGTCGTGTGCAGCGGGATGCGCGGACGCTTTCGACGCGCAGCCGTGAGGCGGCGCGGCTTTTGGCCAAGGCGAAGGACGAGACCGAACCACGCAAGATCAACGAGCTGGTGCACAAGGTGCACGCGATCCGCGAGGAGGTCGAGAAGCTCGGGCCCGCGTTCGATCTGACGATGTACATCGCGCAGACGGCGGCGCTGAACCGGCTCAAGGCCGACCGGAAGATCGGCCTGGCGGGCGAGCTGACCGAGATGGAAGAGCACCGCCTGCGGACAGAGCGGGACATGAAGAATGTCTCGTGGATCGCCGAGGCGGCCGAGCACCTCTCGATCATGCTGCACGACGCGGCCGACTGCCTCGCCGGCGGACCGAAGATCACGCGCGACGCATCGCCCCGCGAGAAGGGCAAGAAGTCCGGCGGCATCCGCTCGCGCGTCG
>REET01000259.1 GCA_007694925.1 Phycisphaerales bacterium
TCTTCCTGCTGCCGGCGGCGATGCGGAGCGCCAAGGTTGTTGCGATCGCCTGCGTGCTCGCGTTCGTCGGCCTCTGGATCGAAAAGGACATGGGCCTGATCGTGCCGGGCTTTGTCCCCAGCACGCTGAGTGAGATGGTTGAGTATGTGCCAAACCTGACGGAGTGGCAGGTCAGCGCCGGCATCTGGGCCTTCGGCCTGATGATCTACACCGTCGCGCTGAAAATCGCCATCCCGATCATGCGGGGTGAGGAACGCTTCATCCCGCCGGCAGAAGTCCAGCCCGCTGAAAGCCAGCCGACGGAAGCCGGCGAGGCCGATCCGCCCGCCGAAGAGGACGGGAACGGGAGCGGCAGAAGTCCATGAGGCTCCCCGTCCTCGATCCCGCGCGCCTGCAGCGAGCGCCCAGACGAACCCGGCGCGTCGACGGCCCCTTCGTCGACCGGGCCGGACGCAAGGTCGGCTACCTCCGTCTCTCGATCACCAAGGCGTGTGCGATGCGCTGCACCTACTGCCGCCCAGAACGCATCGCCGACACCCAGGGCGAGCCACGCCTGACCCCGGGCGAGATCAGCGTATTGGTCGAGCACCTGGCCCTCCGCCACGGCTTGCACAAGGTCCGCCTGACCGGGGGCGATCCCACCAGCCGCAAGGATCTGACCGAGATCATCGGTCGCATCGCCCGCGTGCCGGGCATCGGCGACCTGGCGATGACCACCAACGGCCTGACTCTCCCTAAGCGAGCCCGCGAGTACGCCGACGCCGGCCTCAAGCGCGTCAACATCAGCCTCGACACGCTCGATCGTGAACGCTTCGCCGAGCTCACGGGTGTTGATGGATTGGATCGCGTGCTCAAGGGGCTCGACGAGGCGGAGCGTGTCGGGCTCTGGCCGATCCGTCTGAACTCGGTCGTGATCCGCGGGCGCAACGAGCGGGACATGCCCTCGCTCGTTCGCTTCGCTGCTTCGCGAGGGATCGAGATGCGTTTCATCGAGCTGATGCCGATGGGCCCGCTCGCGTCGAAGTGGTCCGAAAGGTTCGTGCCCGAGGCGCAGATGCGGGCCAACCTCGATCCGATCGTGCGTCGCTGGACGCCCATCGAGCAGGGGCACGACGCGGCGCGACGCTTCAGGGTCGAGCTCGACGACGGTTCGGCGGGCGTCGTCGGCTTCATCACGCCGATGAGCTGCAACTTCTGCGCCGCGTGCAACCGCGTGCGGCTCGCTTCCGACGGGACGCTCTATCCTTGCCTCATGGACAAGCCCTCGGGCACGATCCTGCCCGCCCTGCGCCCGCGTTTCGATCCGGCGCTCTTTGATACGATCCTCGCCGAGGGCCTGGGCCAGAAGCGTGACGAACACCCCCACGACGGGCACGCCGTGATGACCCACATCGGAGGCTGATGAGATGTCCCCGCCCGCCAAACCATCCGACACACCAGCCCGCCCGAGCCAGCCGCCGAAGACTTTTCAGAAGTTCGTCGCCCGCTACCCGGTCCTCGGCGAAGCGCACCAGCGCGTCGGGCGCGAGGTCGAGTCGCTCGGCCCGCTCGACGCACGCCAGTGCGCCTTGGTCAAGATCGGCATCAGCCTCGGCGCGGGCCTGGAATCGGCGCTCCGATCCCATGTGCGCAGAGCCCTGGAAGCCGGCGCCACACACGAAGAGATCGAGCAGGCGATCCTCTTGGGCATGAACACCGTCGGTTTCCCCCGCACCGTCGCGGCGTGGAGCTGGGCCCACGAGCAGTTCGAGAGAGACGCCGGCGAGGGCAAGTCCCCAAACATCAACACCAGCACCGACGCCGGAGGCCAACAGCGGTGACGCTCACCGTCCGACTCTTCGGCCCCTACGCCGACGCCCATGGCGAGCGCGAGCTCTCTGTCGACCTCCCGCCCGAGCCGACCGTCTCGCTGGTGCTCGAAACGATCGGGTCGCGTTATCCGGCCCTGTCGCCCCTGATGCCCTCGACCCGGCTCGCGGTCAACAACCAATTCGTCCCGCCCTCGCACGAGGTGCGCGAGGGCGACGAGCTCGCGCTGGTCGGGATGGTGGGGGGCGGATGAAGACCGCTCCGGCCATCGAGGTCGTGCTCAGCGAAGGCCCGCTCGGGCCCGAGGACGCTGTGCGCGCCCCCGGCGCGGGCGCGATCGTCGCGTTCGAAGGCGTCATCCGCCCGACCGAGGAGGGGCGCGAGATCGCCGCCATCGAGTACGAGGCGTACAGACCCATGGCCGAGCACCAGCTTGAAGCTCTCGCGCGCGGGGCGGCCGACCGCTTCGGCCTCGCCGGCGTCTTCGTGCGCCACAGCGTCGGCGTTGTTCCGGTCGGCGAGTGCTCGTTCCGTCTCATTGTCGCCTCGGCGCACCGCGCCCCGGCGCTGGAGGGCATGGCCTGGTTCATCGATACCATGAAGCGCGATGTCCCGATCTGGAAGCGCCCGGTCTTTGAGGACGCGCAGGAGCGGAACCAGTGAACGCGCACGCAACGCATGGTTCGGCGCCGCTCTCCCCTTCCGAGGCGGCACGCCTGCTCGCCCGGCGCGTCGCCCCCGTCGGCGCCGAGCGCATCGCGTGGGCGGACGCACCCGGACGCGTCCTTGCAGAAAAGATCACGCTCGATCGGCCGAGCCCGGCCTGCGATGTCAGCGCGATGGACGGCTACGCCCTCACGCTCAAGGAGCCCCGGGGCGTCCGTCTTGCCGTCAGCGACGAGGCCCTGCCCGGCCGCCCCCCGCCCCCGATGCCCGCCGACGGTTCGGTCGTGCGCATCTTCACCGGCGCGCCAGTCCCCTCCGGCGCGACCGCCGTCGTGCAGCGCGAACGCGTCGAAGAGGACGCCAAGTCGATCCTCATCCCCAAAGACGCAGAGATCTCCGAGGGCATGCACATCCGGCGCAAGGGCGAGAACGCCGGCCAAGGCGAAACCGTTGCCGAGCCCGGCAGAACCGTCTCGCCGGGCGTGATGGCGGCGCTCGCTTCCTGCGGCTGCTCTCAGGTCAGCGTCCACCGCTCCCTCCGCGTCGGCGTCTTGGTCACCGGCGACGAGGTGCTGCCCGTCGAGGCCACGCCCGACGACTGGCAGCTCCGCGACAGCAACGGCCCCGCCCTGCTCGCCTCGCTCGCGCCGCTTGAGTGGGTTGATGAGATCGAGCTTGCGCGAGCGCACGACGATCCGGACCGGCTCGCCGCGTCGGCCCAGCACCTGCTCGACATGTGCGACGCCCTGCTCATCACCGGCGGCGTTTCTGCGGGCGACCACGACCATGTGCCGCGAGTGCTTCGCGAGCTCGGGCTGGAGATCCTCTTCCACAAGCTCGCGATGCGTCCGGGCAAGCCGGCGCTCGGCGCGATCACGCCCGACGCCAAGCCCGTGCTCGGCCTGCCGGGCAACCCCGTCTCGGTCGTCACCACCGCGCGTCTCCTCGCTCTGCCCGCGCTGTGTGCTCGCGCCGGCCTCGCTCATCCGCCCCGCCCGACGCTCGTCCGCGTCAGCGCCGAGAAGCCCGCCCCGCCCAAGCTCTGGTGGTACCCTTTGGTCAGGCTCGATGAGCGGGGCGAGGCGACGCTCGCGCCGAGCAAGGGCTCGGGCGACTGGGTCGCCGCGGCTTCCGCCGACGGTTTCGTCGAAGTCCCGCCCGGTGAGCCCGCGTCCGGTCTCCGTCCCTACTTCCCGTTCCCCAACGCCCTCTGAGCGAGAACGCCCGCGTGACCGACCCGCTGACACACCTCGACGAACAGGGCGACGCCCGCATGGTCGACATCGGGGGCAAGCCGCTGACCCGGCGTCGCGCCGTCGCCGAGGGCTTCGTCCGCTGCAGCCCCGAACTGCTCGAACGCATCGGACGCGACGACCTCGAAAAGGGCAGCGTCTTCCAGATCGCCCGCATCGCCGGCATCCAGGCCGCCAAGCGCACCGACCAACTCATTCCCCTTTGCCACCCGCTCCCGCTCGATTCGGTCGAGGTCGACCTGAAGATCGAGCGAGGGCGCGTGGCGATCCGCGCCGCCGCGTCGACGACATGGAAGACGGGCGTCGAGATGGAGGCGTTCGCGGCGGTCGTCGGCGCCGCCCTCACCGTGATCGACATGGGCAAGGCGGTCGACAAGGCGATGGTCATCGAGGGCGTCCGCCTCATCGAAAAGACCGGGGGCAAGAGCGGGACCTATCGGCCAGAGCCGTCGTCATGAGCGCCGCGCCCCTCGTCGGCGTGCTCACCATCAGCGACCGCTGCTCGCGGGGGGAAGCGGTCGACACCTCCGGCCCCGCCCTGATCGAACTCGCCCGCGAGAAGCTCGGCGCGCGCACGCTCCCTCTCGCCTGCGTGCCCGACGAGGTCGAACAAATCGCAGCACGCCTCCGCGCCTTCGCCGCAGCCGACCCAGCGCCCGACCTCGTCCTGACCACCGGCGGCACGGGCCTGGCCCCGCGCGATGTCACGCCCGAGGCGACGCTCGGCGTCATCGAACGCCGCCACAGCGGCCTTTCCGAACTCATCCGCCGTCGCTGTTACGACAAAACCCCGCGCGCGTATCTCTCCCGGGGCGAGGCGGGCACGATCGGACGCACGCTCGTGGTCAACCTCCCCGGCTCGACGCGCGGCGCCGTCGAATCCCTCGAAGCCCTCATCGACATCCTGCCGCACGCCATCGAGACCCTGCGGGGCGAGGTGCAGGACGACGGCCGCCCCGACGCCCAAAGCCGCACTGGCAAGGTCGTCCGCCACGCGGACACGCAAGCGAAGGAGTAGCCGGTGCTCGCCCTCACCGCGATCGCGCTGGCGCTCGTCGCGCTGCTCTACGCGTCGGTGGGGCACGGGGGCGCCTCGGGCTACCTCGCCGTGCTCGCGATCACGGGCCAACCTCCCGAGACCGTTCGCGCCACTGCTCTGAGCCTGAACATCGTCGTCGCCTCGATCGCGCTGGCCCGCTTCGCAAGGCGCTCGGGGCTGCGCCTCGATCTCCTGATCCCCTTCGCGGCCGCCGCCGTGCCCTGCGCCTTCATCGCCGGGCGATTCTGGTCGCTCGACGAACAGGCCTACCGCGTCGCGATCGCGCTGGTCCTGCTCTTTGCGGCGTGGCGCCTGGCGATCTCGCCCAAAGACACGGGCGAGAGCCCCCGCAAGCCCCCGTCCCTCCCGGTCGCCCTCGCCATCGGCTCCGCAATCGGCTTGATTTCCGGGCTGATCGGCGTCGGGGGCGGGATCTTTCTCAGCCCCGTCCTCATTCTGTTCCGATGGGCGACCGCGAAGCAGGCGGCGGGCGTCGCCGCGGCGTTCGTCGTCCTCTCCTCGATCGCGGGCCTCTCGGGGCTCGGCCTCCAGCTCGGCACGCTGCCTGTTCACGCGGGCGAACTCGGGCTCTTTGCCGCGTGCGTCGCGGTGGGGGGCTTCATCGGTGCGGAGCTCGGGTCGGGGCGGTTCGAAACGCGACTGCTGCGGCGAGCCCTCAGCGTCGTGCTCGTGATCGCGGCACTGAAGCTGGTGCTCGCATGACCACCGTCCTTCCCGCGAGAGACCCGGCCTACATCCTCGCCGGCGGGCGCAGCAGCCGCTTCGGCAGCGACAAGGCGCGCGCGATGCTCGAAGGCCGCCCGCTGATCCGGCGCATCGCGGACATGCTCGAAGCGCGGGGGCACAGAGTCGTCGCCGTCGCTCGTGACGCCGACCGGTACGCCGACCTTGGCATCGAAACCATCGCCGACATCGAGCCCGACCTCGGCCCGATCGGCGGCCTCGAAACCGCCCTCGCCCACCGCCTGCAAACCAACGGGCCGGGCTGGGCCGTCCTGATTTCCTGCGACCTGCTCAACCCGACTACCGAAATGCTCGGCACGCTCGAATCTCTTCGCGAGCGTTCGCCAGAGGCGGACGCCGTCGCCTTCAAGGACGACCGCTGGCAACCCTTCCCCGGCCTGTACCACACCCGCCTGCTTGACCGCCTGCACACCGTCCCCGCCCGTTCCCTGCAGAAACTGCTGAGCGGCGCGAGAGCGGCGACCGCCGAAGCGCCGAAGGGCCTGCGCCAGGCGAACAGGCCGTCGGATCTGGAGGCGTTCGAGGAGAACCCTGATTTCCCGGCGTGAGCTTCGGAAAGACGAATCGGCCCTGACGCGCCGATGCCGACCCTCAGTCCGCCGCTTCGATGTCCACTTCGTGGTCGGGGAATGCGGCGAGCACCTGCCCCAGCCATTCGATCGCCCGTCCGCCCCACTTCTTCGAGACCGCGTAGGTGCGTCCTTCGAACTCGATCCGTTCATCGTCCCCCGTGTACCACTTCTGCGGAACGAACCGCCTGCCCGTCTCTGCGTTGGTTGCCGCGGCCACAAAGTCGTCCTCGCTCTTGTAGACACCCGGGACAGACCAGAACGCGTTCCGCTTTCGAAAAGTTACGCAGCTCGCGATCGCATCGGGGCTCACGCCCTTGCCGCAGAGAAATCTTACAACCCGAAGCACGGTCTCTCGCTTGGCGAGCGGACCGATCCGCTCTCCCTCGGCGATCACGAAGTACTTCGTGTAGTCCCTTCCTGACGCTCGGGATTCCCTCTCCTTCCGCGACTTCTCGCGGACTCGGACCTGGTACTCCTCGGCCTCGGGCAGCGGAATGACCTGCTGCACATCCAGGAGCACCCGATCGCCGTCGGCGTAGGGGATCAATCGCACGCAGCGGATGTCCAATCCTCGCTCGTTCAGCCACATTACCGCGGTGGTTACTTCACGAGAGAACTGTGCCGACGCGAGCACGATCCGGACATCCTGAGCAAAGGAGTCTTCGTCGGGCTCGTCCCATCCGAGGTGTTCGAGAATGTTCGTTGCGGCGTCTTCTTCGCCGCGACCGTTCACCGAGAGAAACCGTTCGTACGCCCCGACCGCTTGGCCGAAGGTCATTGTCGAGACCATCGCGGCGTAGCGGACCGCCTGGAGTTCCATGTGCCCGCCGTCCTCGGTCCGCTTCAGTTCGATGACCACAAGGTTGGCGTCCGTATCCAGCGCGAGCAGGTCGATCCGGCGTCGGGAGTCGTCCCAGTCGCCGAACTCCTCCGCGATGACCAAGCAGTCCGGGGCGATCACCTCGATGCTGTCGCGGAGCAATCGCTGGAGATCCGACCGTTCCTGGATCTTCGCATCTCTGAAAGTTATCGGCTTCTTTGAAAGTATCCCGTTCGGTGTGATCTCGTAGACCGCCATTGCAAACTCCGTCTTTCAGACCGCAACCAGCGTCGGCCGCTCGCTCACGATCCGTTCGATCAAGTCGTCTGTGACGCCCGCCGCCTCATGCAGGCTCATCGACCACGGGTCGGGCGTCATGCCCGCCAGGGTCAGCAGCCCCAGGGGCGGCAGCGCCGCGATCGCCCTCGCCCTCGCCGGCCGCCCTGGCAGCGACATCCCGAGTTCCGCGAGCCCTTCCTCGCGAACCCTGAACCCCGACATCGCGACAAAGGACACATGCGC
>REET01000195.1 GCA_007694925.1 Phycisphaerales bacterium
GCCAACCAGCTCTGATGCAAAGGGAAACAGACCTGTGGCACCGACGGCTCGCCCGTCAGTGTTCCGGCACCGAGTTGCCGTGCCACCGACCTCGGCTTTGCGAGGTCGGTGCGCTGGACGCACAACCGCGCGGCGGAGATACAACAGCACCGACCTCCTGCAGAGGTCGGTGGCACGCCTAGAGACCTGTGGCACCGGCGGCTCGCCCGCCAGTGTTCCGGCGCTCCCGCAGAAATCGCCTTGCTGCCTGGGCATCGCACGCTGTAACCTGCCCAGATGCAATCCAAAGCCGCGACCGTCGAGGCGTACCTGGCCTCTCTGCCCGAAGACCGACGCGCCGCCATCCGGGCGGTCCGAGAGGTCTTCCTGGCCAACCTGGGGCCGGAGTAAGCCCCGAAGGGGCGCAGACTCGATCGCGAGATTCCTCCGCTCCTGCAGAGCGGTGTTGTTCGGGGATCGATGACCACGGGTTCCAGCGTGCTGCGCACGCTTCCACCCGTGGCTACAACCCTGCACCCCTTCGGGGTTCGAACCGATCTCCTGCGACGCACGACTGCCCCGGGAGACCGTTGGCGAGCCGAGGACGCCGCGCCATCGCACATCACGCGCCGAAATCAGTCCCCACGCTCTTCGCAGCGGCGATCAGGTGGTGGCCTTCGGGGATCGTCCGCTGCCTCCCGGCGCTCTCCATCAACGGCACATCGGTCAGGCCCCCGTCCTGCCAGGCGACGAGCCGGTTGAGCTTGCCTTCCTTGAGCAGTTCCATCGCGTGGTCGCCGAAGATCGTCGCGAGGATTCGGTCGGCCGCGACGGGCGTCCCCCCGCGCTGCACATGGCCGAGGACGACATAGCGAGACTCGATGCCGGTCTGCTTCTCGATCTCGTCGGCGACGAGCTTGCTGATCCCGCCGTAGCGGATCGGGTCGGGGCTGGAAGGGTCGGTGCGTTCGATGACCTGCTTGCCGCCCTTGGGCTTGGCGCCCTCGCTGCAGCAGACGATGGTGAAGCTTTTTCCCTTTCGCCCTCGGTCTTCGCAGACCTTGCAGACCCGGTCGATGTCGAACTCGATCTCGGGCACGAGGATGACATCCGAGCCCGAGGCGACGCCAGCGTGCAGGGCGATCCACCCCGCGTTGCGCCCCATCACCTCGACGACCATCGCGCGGTGGTGGCTCGCGGCTGTCGTGTGCACGCGGTCCAGCGCGTCGGTGGCGATCTGCACCGCCGTCTGGAAGCCGAAGGTCAGGTCCGTGCCCACCAGGTCGTTGTCGATGGTCTTCGGCACGCCGATGCAGTTGACGCCCTGCTCGACGAATTCGGCCGCGGCGGACATCGTGCCGTCGCCCCCGATCACGACCAGGGCGTCGAGCTTGTGTTCCTTGTAGTGCTCCATGCAGCGGTCGGAGACATCCTCGAAGCGGGGCTCGCCGTTCTCGTCCTTGCCGACATAGAAGTGCTTCGGATTGGCTTTGTTCGATGAGCCGAGGATGGTGCCGCCCTGGGTGAGGATGTTGGAGACATCGTCCCAGTCGAGCTTCCTGATGCGGTTTCGGATCAGGCCGAGGAAACCGTCCTCGATGCCCATGACCTCGATCCCGTGGAAGATCGCGTCTTTGACGACCGCGCGGATGACGGCGTTCAGGCCGGGGCAGTCGCCCCCGCCCGTCAGCACGCCGATGCGTTTGATGGGTTGTGCCATAGGGTGATGCTACCGCGGTGTCACCGAACGGACCGCCTCGGGGTGCGGGAGGGGCCGCTGGTTCGCCGGCGGCGGCGAAGACGACTCTTCGGCCATGCGGATGCGCATCGGATCGCCCTCCGCCTGCGGGTGATCGGGCGAGCGGAAGAACGCCAGCGTGATCCACACGCAGATCGCCAGGAAGAGCGTCCACAGCCCGAACCAGCCGACCGTGTCGCGCACGATCTTCGGGCGGTTCTTCAAGGGTGTCGAGGCGAGGTCCGCGAGCGTGCGCGCGCCCGCTTCGGCCTTCTTCGCCGTCGACAGCATCACGACCACCACCGGGTGCGGGCCGCCGGATGAACGGGCGGCGGGCTTCGAAGCCGACGGGCGAGCGACCTCGCGCTGGGCCGCGGGTTGGGCCGCCGGGACGGGCGCCGGCGCTTCGGCTTCGGCGCCGTCGTCTTCTTCCTGTTCCGCCGGCGCCTCGACAGCGTCTTCGGGCTCGGCCGATTCGTCGTCCAGGGCCGGGCCCGATTGCTTAGGGGCCGGGCTTGCGGGCTGCGGCTCGGTTTCGGGCGCCGGTGCTCGCGTGTCAGTCGCGGGCGGCGCCGAATCGACGACCGGCTCGCCCGCGGCGTCGACGAAGTCGCCTTCGAGCAGTTCGTCGGTCAGCGCGGCGATCTGCTGGTCGAGGTCTTCCAGATCCTCCGCCGCGAGCGTCGCCGCGCCATCTGGCTCTGCGGCCCGGGCTCTTGAAGTGGACGCTTCGGCTTCGCCGACTTGCTCAGCGCCGGCGTCGATCAGGTCTTCGAGCTGCTGCTCCAGTTCGTCGATCGCCTGCTCTGCAGGATGGGGCTCGCGGGCGTCGGGGCCGGCGGCCGCTTCTGCCGTCTCGTCGGCGCCGGCTTCGGCCTCGCTTGGGTCGGAAGCCTCGGCTTCGTCTGAGGGCGCCTCGGCCCGATCTTCGGGCTCGGCGGCATCCTCCTCCGGCTCGTCGTCGGAGAGACGCTTGGAGACCTGCTGGCAGGCTTCAGAGAGCTCGCTCACGAGCTCCTCCACCTGCGCGGCCAGATCATCCAAATCCTGGATGTTGTTCTGTTGGACCTGGGTCATCCGTGATCGCCAGCGGAGATCATCGGCGACGGGGGCCCAAGACTCAAGGGCTTGGCGCTAACGGAGTCCGACGCCCGGCGGCCGCGCCCCCCGGAACCGGCGTCGCTGGCAGGACCGGTACTCCCGAGCGGACAATGCCTGTTTCAACTCGAAACTGTCCGTCTTGGGGACTCGCCCGCCCGGGCGGGGTATACATCGCCCCATGCCCGCCCACCGATTCTCGCTGCCAGGCTGGACCGGCCCCGATCCGGCCGACCCGATCGTCGTCATTGAGGGGGAGGAGGCGCGGCACGCCGCCCGAGTCAAACGCCTCGAACCGGGGGAGCCCGTCGAGGTCCTCTCGGGCGAGGGGCTGGTCGGCATCGGCGAGGTCGCGGGCATCGAGCGGGTCGCCAAGGGGGCGTGGCGGCTGCTTGTCCGGGTCGAGCGGGCCAATGCCCACGAGCCGGTCCGCCCCATGATCGAGGTCTGCTGCGCCCCGCCCAAGGGGGCGAGATTCGAGGAGATGGTCGACCAGCTCTCGCAGGTCGGGGCGGCGTCGTGGCGGGCGCTCGACTGCACCCGGGCGGGGGAGAAGCCGCCCAGGGAGGGCAAGCTCCACCGGGCCCGACGCGTCGCGATGGAGGCGGCCAAGCAGTGCGGCCGGGCCTGGACGCTCCGGATCGATGAGCCGCTGCGATGGCGGGAGGCCCTGTCGGGGGAAGATGGGCTGAGGATTGTTGCCGCGGACGCTTCGGGCGGGGATGTGCGCACGCTGGAGGGGCTGCGGGGGGCCGAGCGGGTGCGGCTGCTTGTCGGGCCGGAAGGCGGGTGGACACCCGGTGAGCTCGACGAGATCCGTCGGGCTTGCGCCGGCGTCGCCCGATTCGGGCCCCACATCATGCGGATCGAGACGGCGGCGGTGGTGGGGTGCAGCGGCATCCTTTCGGTGCTGGGCCCGTAGGATCAGCCATGTCCCTGAAGACGATGGTGATGGCGGCTTTCCTGTTCTGCGCTCCCTTCGGGGTCGCGGGTGTGACGCCCGAGCCGCAGGACGAGGCGGAGGCTGCTCGGGAGGCCGAGCGTCTCGCCGAGATCGAGCGGGCCCGCGTGCAGGCCGAGGCGATGGCCCAGCGGGCGATCGCGTATCTCCGCGAGCGGCAGGACGAGTCCAGCGGCGGGTGGAACCACCGCGAGAGCGGCCCCAACCTGCCCGCGATCACCGGGCTGGTGGTCAACGGCCTGCTTCTCGACCCCGAGATCAACGGGCGCGACCCCGTCGTGCGGCGAGGCGTCGACTACATCCTGCGCTTCAGCCAGGCCGACGGCGGGATCTACGACCGCATCCTGCCCAGCTACAACACCGCGATCTGCGTCTCGGCCCTCGCGCAGCTCGAACCGGACGACCCGAACTACGGGGTCGCTCGCGAGGTGATCGATGCGGCGGTCCGCCTGCTCAAAGGCCTGCAGTTCTCTGAAGAGGCCCAGGCCCCCGCCGGCGAGGCGGGCGTCACCACGCAGCGCGTCGATCGAGACCATCCGTTCTACGGCGGCATCGGTTACGGCACCAGCGGGCGTCCCGACAACAGCAACCTGACCTTCATGCTCCAGGCGCTGCACGACGCGGGCGTTCCGGGCGATGACCCGGCCTTCCAGCGGGCGCTGGTCTTCCTTGCGCGCACGCAGATGCTCGACGAGGTGAACGACATGGACTACGCCGAGGGCTCGACCCAGGGCGGGTTCATCTACGCGACCAGCCCCGACGGCGAGCAGATCGGCGTCGGCGAGAGCAAGGCGGGCGAGATCGAGGAGGTCACGCCAGACGGCCGGCGCGTCAGCCGCCTGCGCAGCTACGGCTCGATGACCTACGCGGGTTTTAAGAGCCTGGTGTACGCCGATCTGACGCCCGACGACCCGCGCGTGCGAGCGGCGATGGGCTGGATCCGGCGCAACTACACGCTGCGCGAGAACCCGGGCATCGGCAACGACGGGCTGTACTACTACTACCTCACCTTTGCGCGCGCGCTCGACACCATCGGCTCGCCGACGCTCGACATCTACGAGGACGAGGACCGTTCGCGCGAAACGCTCTGGCCGGTCGATTTGATCGACCAGCTCGCCGAGATGCAGCAGGAGGACGGCTCGTTCCGCAGCGTCGACACGCGCTGGATGGAGGGCGACGCCGTGCTCATCACCGCGTACAGCCTGATCGCCCTGCAGCACGCCCGGCGCCACCTCCGCGCCGAGGCGGAGGAAGCGGACGAAACAGAGACCATCGAAGACGATCCAACGAGGATCACCATCCCGGGCGACGGCGCCCGCCGAGGAGACCGCTGATGCCCGAGAGCTACGACAAACTGGCCGCCTACACCCGCAAAGTCGCGACGCTCGGCTCCGTGTCGGCGCTGTCGAGCTGGGACCAGGAAACCTACATGCCCCGCAAGGCGGCCGAGGCGAGGTCGGAGCAGTCCGCCCTCCTCGCCGGGATGCTGCACGAGCGCATCACCAGCACCGAGCTCGGCGATCTGATCTCGGCGGCCGAGGCGGACAAGGAGGTCATGGGCGACGATGAACTCGCCGCCAGCATCCGCGAGTTCCGGCGCGACTACGACAAGGCGACCAAGATCCCCGGCGAGCTGGTGTCGGACATCGCCCGCACCGGCAGCCGTGCGCAGGAGGCGTGGAAGGACGCCCGCGAGCGGTCGGACTTCGAGGGCTTTGCGCCGTGGCTGGAGAAGGTGATGGGGCTCTCGCGGCGCAAGGCCGAGTGCCTGGGCATCCCCGAGTCTGCGGGCAAGGACGGCGAGCTGTACGACGCGCTGCTGGACGACTACGAGCCCGCCACCAGCGCCAAGGAGATCGAGGCCGTCTTCACCCCGCTCGCCAAGGAGCTGGCCGACCTGCTGCAGGAGCTCCGGGGCGGCAAGCACCCCGGCGCGAGCATCCTCGACACGCATGTGCCCGCCGACCGCCAGCACAAGTTCGGCCTGTTCATCATCGAGAAGCTCGGCTTCGATATGGAAGCCGGGCGGCTGGATGTCACCACGCACCCCTTCTGCTCGGGCTTCGGCCCCGGCGACACCCGCCTGACCACACGCTACCGCGACGAGCGCTTCACCGACGCGCTCTACGGCACCATGCACGAGTGCGGGCACGGGCTCTACGAGCAGGGCCTGCCCAAGCACGAGCGTTTCGGCGAGCCTCTGGCCGACTCGGTCTCGCTGGGCATCCACGAGAGCCAGTCGCGCCTGTGGGAGAACCTGGTCGGGCGGAGCCTGCCCTTCTGGGAGTGGGCGCTGCCTCACGCCAAGGAGATGCTCGGGGGCGACCTGCGGGGCGCGACGCCCGAGACGATGTTCAAGGCGGTCAACACCGCAGAGCCGAGCTTCATCCGCGTCGAGGCCGACGAGGCGACCTACAACGCGCATGTCTTCGTCCGCTTCGAGATCGAGCGGGCGGTCTTCTCGGGCGATCTGAAGGTCCGCGACATCCCGGGCGTCTGGGACGAGAAGTACAAGCAGTACCTCGGCATCACCCCGCCCGACCACAGGCGGGGCTGCCTGCAGGATGTGCACTGGTCGTTCGGCCTGCTGGGCTACTTCCCGACCTACACGCTGGGCAACCTCTACGCCTGCCAGCTGTGGGACAAGATCAACGAGGACATCCCGACGCTCGACGACCAGATGCGCAAGGGCGAGTTCGGCGAGCTGCTCGCGTGGCTGACAGACAACATCCACCAGCACGGGCGGCGCTACCCCGCGCCGGAGTTGGCCGAGCGGGCGACGGGCAAGAAGCTGAGCGCCGAGCCCCTGCTCCGCCACCTCAAGGGGAGGCTCAAGCCGGTGTACGGGGTCTGATTTCGGATCGTTGTTTTCTCAGCGTCGGTCGTGCAATCAATCGGGAGCGATGTGGGTTATCCTCTGCGACACCCACGCCGGCGCTCGTGCGCACGGCTCGGGCCGAACCAGAGGAGCCGACCCCATGGCGTACGCCAAGCCCGCGTTGTTGATCGTTCTTGGCGTCTTGCTCGCGAGCCTCGGCGCCTGCGCCACGGGGGAGCGGACAGGCCCGCCGAACCTTGCCGCGGGGTCGTGGCGGATGAGCCAGATGCCCGGCTTCGAGCTCTCGCCCGACGCGAGCCCGACGATGACTGTCCACGAGGACGGACGGGTGAGTGGTTCCGGCGGGGTCAACCGGTACAGCACGCGGCTGGGCGGGCCCGAGGAGCGGCCGACCGCGATGTTCCACCACATCGCCGCGACGAAGATGGCCGGCGACCCGGACCGCATGGCGGTCGAGCAAGCGTTCTTCGAGGCGCTCTCGCGTGCCGATGACGCGGTGGTCCGCAACGGGACGCTGGAGCTCAAGTCCGAGGGGCGCACGATCGCGACCTTCCGCCAGAGCCGCGAGTGAGACCGGTCGCCCGCGTCCGGTCCATCCGGCGCATGGGGTGTGGTATGCTCGCGCTTGCCGCGGGCTTTGAGCCCGGGATGATCCCCGGAAGCGAACCCCCGGGAATGAACCCAGGAGCGACACATGGCACGCCCCCTCGCCTTTGCGATGCTTTCCCTGACCACGGCGGCTCTGGTCGCCGGGTGCGCGTGCAGCCGCTGCGAAAGCGAGACCGGCGCGGCCGCCCTCACCACAGAGCGGTCGCCAAGAGCGGCGCCG
>REET01000239.1 GCA_007694925.1 Phycisphaerales bacterium
CAGCGCCGTGCCCGGTGCATCGTCGGCCACGCCGTAGAGCATCATGCTCAGCAGCGTCAGCACCAGCGCAAGAAACGGGACGCGGTCGGGGTTCATCGTGGATCACGCTCCAACGCTCCGGGCTCTGGAGGACCGCCGGCCAGCCACCTCGACGCCTCGGCCAGGCGCAGCTCGACGCCGCGCCCGCCGGCGCCAGTCCCCGGCTCGATCACGATCCTGGGCGGGCCCGATGGGCGGGCGCCCGGTTCCTGCGTCGCCTTCGCCAACGCGTCGAGCTGGCCCTCGATCCCACGCTTGGAGTCATCGCCCGTCAGCGAGGTCTGCACGCCCGATTCCTGGCAGGCGCGCAGGACCGACGCGGTCATGGCCAACCCCAGCTCGAAAGCCTCGGCATCGGCCCCCGCGGGATCGAATCGCACCTTCACCTTCGCGGCCTTGGGCGATGTCCGCTGCATCACCAGCAGCGACCCTGCCCTCGCAGACGGCTTCCACGCGATCTCGCGGATCGAGTCGCCCTCGGTGTACTCGCGGAGCCCGTAGAACTCCTGCCCGTCCCCACGCCCCGAAGAGACATCCGCCCCGCGCGGGCCCCGCGGGACGATCCTCTCCGACGCCGCCCGCGTCAGATCGAGCCGTGCCGGACGCACCGTCCACTCCGAAGGCTGCCTGAAGCGCACGATCTTGGAGACAAGGCCAAATGGAAAGCCGCTGCGCCCGCGGAACTCGCCGAGCTCGACCACGCCCCGTCGCGTGGGCACGACAAACGACTCAACGATCGTGCTCGCCCCGGGCGCCAGCAGTTCGACATACGCAGGCGAGGGCTTCGCGCACGCCTTGGCGTCGCCCGCCCGCTTGAACGCACGCTCCTCCACCCAGACGCACATCAGGGGGACGAGTCGGTTAGCGTTGCTCACGCGGTAGCGGATCACGCCGGGCGAACCCACCTCGCCCGGGGGCGGGTCCAGCCGCTCGATCCGCAGGCCCATCAGCCCCGACCCGCTGATCACGCCCGAGACCACGAGCCCCGCGATCGCCAGCCCGAAGGCAAAGAACAGCAGGTTGTTCTGCGCGTTGATCGCCCCGATGCCCAGAAAAATCGTCGTAAACAGATACAGCGCGCCCGAAGTCCCCGATCGGTACGAACGCCCCACGCGCACGGCGGCGGGCTTGCCCGGCTTTTCGCTGACGCGTCGCTCACTCACTCCGGCCGGCTCTCCGCCTCCCCCGTTCCCGAATCGCCGGTGTCCACACCGACTTCGGAGTCCCCGCTCGGCGCGACGACGGCTTCGTCGTCATCATCCGCAACCGTCGCCCGGACCACCGGCGCCTCCTCGGGGATCGGCAGCTCGCCCGTCGCGGGCAGGTCCTTGATCGAGGCGAGGCCGAAGGTGTCCAGGAAGTGCTTCGTGGTGCCATAGAGCATCGGTCGCCCGAGTTCCTCGGCCCTGCCGACGATGGCGACGAGCCGGCGCTCCATGAGCGTCTTGGCGACCTCGCCGCAGGCGACCCCGCGGATCGATTCGAGCTTGGCTCTGGTGATGGGCTGTCGGTAGGCGATGATGGCGAGTGTCTCGACGGCGGCACGGCTCAGACGCGTCGGCGTCCGCAGCCTACCGAACGCCGCCAGGACGCCCGAGTATTCCGGCAGGGTCATCACGCGCCAGCCCCCAGCGACCTGCTCGATGCGGAACGCGCACCCGGCCTGCTCATACCGGGCGTTCAGGTCCCTGATGACCCCTTCGACCGCCTTGGGGGTCGCCGTCTCTTCGGGGCAGACGCCCGCGAGCACGAGCACCTCGGCGATCTTGGCCGGGGCGATCGGGCGGTCGGAGGTCAGCAACATCGCCTCGATGGCGCCGGTGAGGTCGCCCTCGGGGGTGGGCGGAGCCTCCGAACCCGAGTCCGTGCGAGCCTCGGCCTCGGGATGGGGCTCGTGCTGGGAGTGTGCCTGAGACGATTCGGATTGGCTGGTCGTTTGAGGCATGCCGTCGATGCTAGCAGGCGAGGGGATTGGGGTGTGGGGTGTGGGGGATCGGCGTCCTCCCCTGCGGGTTTTCCTATCCTTGCTCCCATGCCAACCGACGCGCACCTGCTCCCGTCGAACCAGCACGACTACAAGGGCCTCCGCCGCCTGACCGAGACCGAGCTCTACATCCGGCGTGAGACCACCTTCCTTGTGATGGCGGGGATCTTCCTCGGCACGCTGACGATGCTCAACATCCTGGGCATCACCCTGTTCATCAAGCTGTGGGACACGGGCGTGCAGTTCGCGGGCGTGCAGATCGTCTTCGCGGTGGCGGTGGGCGTGCTGCCCTACCCGATCACCTTCCTCTGCACGGACTTCATCAGCGAGTTCTACGGGCGAAAGCGGGCGAGCCGGGTCGTGTGGGTCGGCTTCCTTTTGAATATCTGGGTGGTGCTGATCCTCTGGATCGCGGGCTCGCTCCCAGGTTTCGCGCCGATCGACCCGCAGACGGGGATGCCCCCGCCGCCGGCCTTCGACGCGGAGGCGGGCGGGTATGTCGAGACGGGCTGGACCTTCTTCCAGGTGCGGAACCTCGCGTTCGGGGCCGTCGCGGCCTCGATGATCGCGTACCTGTGCGCACAACTCGTCGATGTGCATGTCTTCCACTTCTGGAAGAAGCTCACGGGCGGGCGTCACCTCTGGCTGCGCAACAACGGCTCGACGCTGGTCAGCCAGCTCGTCGACACCTTCGCGGTCATCACCATCACGCACTTCTACGCACGGGCGCTCCCGGTCGACCGCGACGCGCCGATCTGGCCCCAGCTGATGGTCTTCATCGTGTCGGGGTACGCCTTCAAAGTGCTCGCGGCCCTCGTCGACACCATCCCCTTCTACATCGGCTCGTACCACATGGCCCGGTTCCTGAGGCTGCCGATGCCGACCGAGCACGAGGCGACCCCGGCGGCGATGGCCGTCGAGGCGGGTGTCGGCTGAAGACCCGTACCATGGCTCCGATGCCCGAGCCCAAGCAGCGACCCCCCGACCCCGCCAAACGCCACGCCCGCGTTCGGGCGGACCACTCCGCGGAACTGGCCGAGGACTATGTCGAGGCGATCGACGAGGTGATCGCCGAGCGGGGCGAGTGCCGCGTCGTGGATCTGACCAAGAGGTTCGGGGTGAGCCATGTGACCGTCAGCCGGGCCGTGGGCAGGCTGGTGCGTGACGGGCTGGCGACGACCGAGCCCTACCGGCCGATCGAGCTGACCCCCGAAGGCCAGCGTTTGGCTCGAGCCTCGCGCAGGCGCCACGAGATCGTCGTCCGCTTCCTGCTCGCTTTGGGCCTGGACGCCAAGACGGCCGAGATCGACGCCGAGGGCATCGAGCACCATGTCAGCCCGAAGACGCTCCGGGCGTTCGAGGATTTTTTAGAGCGGGAGACCGGGTAGACGGGTCCCGAAGAAATCGCCGGGCGGACCCGGCTCGACGGGAAATGTACCCAAGGCTACAGTAGCCCATGCTAAAGAACACCCTCGATAGCCCCCTCGATAGCCGCGGCTTTGTTCGAGCGCTCCTCGCCCCGATCGCGGCTCTCGCCCTCGCCCTGCTGCCCGCCTGCGCCGAGCGTGCCGACCCCGATGGCTCGCCGGACGCGTCGATCCGCGTCGTCGCCACCACCGGCATGATCGCCGACGCCGCCCGGGCGATCGCCGGCGACAGGGCCGAGGTCCGGGCGCTGATGGGCCCGGGCACCGACCCCCACCTCTACACCCCCACCCGCACCGACATGCAGCGCGTGCTCAACGCGGACATCGTGCTCTACAACGGCCTGCTGCTGGAGGGCAAGATGGGCGACGCCCTCGACCGCGCCAGAACCGCCGATCGCCGCGTCGTCGCGGTCGCAGAGAAGATCGACCCCGAGCATCTGCTCCATCCCGAGGAGCTCGAAGGCGAGCCCGACCCGCACCTCTGGATGGACCCGGTCGTCTGGCGCCTGGTCGTCGAAGCCGTCCGCGATGTGCTCATCGAGGCCGACCCCGACGGCGCCGATCTCTACCTCGCCAACGCCTCGGCCTACCTCGCCGAGCTCGACGCCCTGCACGAGTACGCCTCACGCGTGCTCGCCATGGTCCCCGAGGAGCGCCGCGTGCTCGTGACCGCCCACGACGCGTTCGGCTACTTCGGGGAGCGCTACGCCTACCGCGTGCTCGGCGTGCAGGGGATCTCGACCGCCTCTGAGGCCGGCGTCCGCGATGTCGAGCGGCTGGTTTCCGAGGTCATCGACCGCGGGATCCCGGCCGTCTTCGCCGAAACCTCCGTGCCCGACCGCAACATCCGGGCGATCATCGAAGGCGCCAGGGCCCGGGGGCACACCGTCAGGCTCGGGGGCGAGCTCTTCAGCGACGCGATGGGCGAGACCGGGACCTACCGCGGCACCTACATCGGGATGATCGACCACAATGTCACCACCATCGCCAGAGCGCTCGGGGCCGACATCCCCGCCTCGGGGATGGCCGGGAGACTGGATGACTGACAAAGACCCCCAGAGCTCTGCGCCTGCCGCCGCTCCCGCGCCCAAGCGCCTGCGCCCGCCGCAGAGCGTGCTCGACGCCCGCCCCGAGCACTCGGCGCAGAGCCCGCTTTCTGTGCACGCGATGACCGTTGCGTACCGGCGAAAACCAGTCCTCTGGGATGTCGATCTGGATGTCGAGCCGCGGACGCTCACGGCGATCATCGGCCCCAACGGCGCCGGCAAGAGCACCTTCATCAAGGCCTGCCTGAACCTCGTGCCCCGCGCGACGGGGGATGTGGAGTTCTGGGGCATGCCCTTCCGCAAGGCCCGCTCGCGCGTCGGGTACATGCCCCAGCGCGAGACGGTCGACTGGGACTTCCCCGTGACCGCCCTGGATGTCGCGTGCATGGGGCGGTACCGCAAGATCGGTTGGTGCCGCCCGGTCTCGCGTTCGCACCGGGATGCGGCGATGGCCTGCCTCGACCGTGTCGGCATGGCCGACTACGCCGACCGCCAGATCAGCCAGCTCTCGGGCGGGCAGCAGCAGCGGGTCTTTCTGGCCCGCGCACTCGCACAGGAGGCGGAGCTGTACTTCATGGACGAGCCGTTCGCGGGCGTCGACGCCTCGACCGAGCGGGCGATCGTCAGGGTGCTCCGCGACCTCCGCGAGCGCGGCTCGACGGTGATCTGCGTCCACCACGACCTGCAGACCGTCGAGGCCTACTTCGACAACGCCGTGCTGATCAACATGCGGATCGTCGCCTCCGGCCCGGTCTCGGAGGTCTTCACGCCCGACAACCTGCACCGGACCTACGGCGGACGCCTGACCCTCCTCGACCAGGCGAGCGAGGCCGTCGCCCGCGCCTCGCGGGGACGCGGATGACCACCAGCGAGCTCGTCGAGGTGCTGCTGCTCCAAGGCGGGCGCAATACGACGCTGGTCGTGATGGGCACGACGCTGCTGGGCGTCGCGGCGGGGCTGGTCGGTGTCTTCGGGCTGCTGCGCCGGCGCTCGCTGATGGCCGACACGCTGAGCCACGCGGCGCTCCCGGGGATCGCGGGGGCGTTTTTGGTGATCTCGGCGTTCGGCATGCCCCGCTCGCTGGGCGTCTTGCTGCTCGGCGCGACGGTCGCGGGCGTCCTGGGCGTGCTGGCGGTGCAGGGGCTGACGCGTTACACCCGCCTGCGCGAAGACGCCGCGATGGGCATCGTGCTCAGCGTCTTCTTCGGCGTCGGCATCGTGATGCTCAGCGTGATCCAGAACCGGCCGGGGGCCGGCCAGGCGGGGCTGAAGTCGTTCATCTACGGGCAGACCGCCGCGATGAGCCCGACCGACGCGGTGTCGATCGGCGTGGTCGCGGTGTTCTGTCTGATCGCGACCTTACTCTTGCAGAAGGAGTTCGTCGCGGTCTGTTTCCAGGACGAACACGCGCGTTCTCTGGGCTGGCCGGTGGGCGTGCTGGACCTGGCGATGATGGCGCTGGTGGTCGTGGTCACGGTCGTCGGGCTGCAGTCGGTCGGGGTGATTTTGATCGTGGCGATGCTCATCATCCCCCCCGCCGCGGCCAGGCTCTGGACCGACCGCGTGAGCGCGATGCTCTGGATCAGCGCCCTGATCGGCGGGATGAGCGGGTACACCGGCGCGTGCGTCTCGGCGCTCTTCCCGCGCAAGCCCGCCGGGTCGGTGATCGTGCTGTGCGCCGGCGCGCTGTTCTTGTTGAGCCTGCTGTTGGCCCCACGCCGCGGCGTGTTGGGCGAGCTCTTGCGGCGGATAGCCGGGCGCGTGCGCATGGCGACCGACCACGCGCTGGAATCGCTCTACGAGCGGGAGATCGGCGTCGATGCCTCACCACCCCGGCGGGGCGTGCTGCTCGAACGCCTGATGGCCCTCCGCGGCCTCGTCGTCCTCGGCCCGTCGGGCCCCGGCCTCACCGAGAAGGGGCGCGAACGCGGGGCACGCCTCCGGCGCAACCACCTGCTCTGGGAGCAGTACCTGATCTCCCACGCCGATGTCGCGCCCTCACATGTCGACTGGTCGGTCGATCAGGTCGAGCATGTGCTCTCTGAAGACCTGGTCAGCCAGCTCGAACGGGCGCTCGCCTCGCGGGGCGTCTCGCCGCCCACGCCCGCCGAGGGGGGGCGGTGATGCCCGAGGCCCTCCACAACTTCATGGTGCTTGATTTCGCGCCGCTGCTCGCCGGGCTGCTGGCGGCGGTCTCGTGCGGGCTGCTCGGCAACTTTCTCGTGCTCCGCAAGCTCAGCCTCATGGGCGACGCGATCTCGCACTCGGTCCTGCCCGGACTCGTCATCGCCTTCCTCATCGCCCAATCGCGCGCCCCCCTGCCGATGCTGCTTGGCGCGCTGGCGGCGGGCGTCGCGACCGTCGTCCTCGTCGAGCTGCTCAAGCGACTCGGCAAGCTCGAACCCGGCGCCGCGATGGGCGTGGTCTTCTCCGTGTTGTTCGCCCTGGGCGTGCTGCTGCTGGAACACCGCGCCCTGCGCGGGATGGACCTCGACGCCGACTGCGTGCTGCACGGGCAGATCGAGTACCGCATCTGGGCCGCGGCGCCCGCCGAGCTCGGCGCGTACCTCTCGCTGGACACCTGGGCGACGGCCCCGGTGCAGCTGCGGATCCTGCTGATCTCGCTGGTGATCTCGGCGGTCTTCGTCGTCGTCTTCTTCAAGGAACTGCGGATCGCGTCGTTCGATCCCCAGGCCTCGACGGCCGCGGGCATCAGCGCCCCGGTCATGCACTACGCCCTGATGATCGTCGTCGCGGTCGCGACAGTCGCGTCGTTCGAGGCGGTTGGCTCGATCCTCGTGATCGCGATGCTGATCTGTCCGGCCGCCACGGCCAGGCTCCTGACCGACCGCCTCAGATCGCAGCTCTGGGTCAGC
>REET01000276.1 GCA_007694925.1 Phycisphaerales bacterium
GTCCGGCCGGTTTTTTCATTCGCGTTGCTTCAGCGTGACGGCGTGTCGCTGGGTTTCGCTGGGGGGGGGTCAGTCGCCGCTCTCGTCGCCAGCCTCGGCCGGGCCGGGCCGGGGGCCCTCGGTCTCGGCCTCGACGAAGGGCTCGATCGTTTCGATGACGACGGTGACGCGTCGCTCGGGGTCGATGAAGGCGGCGAAGCGATCGCGGACCTCTTCGGCGGTGATCGATTCGTAGTCCTCGATGCGGACGATGGCGTCTTCGATGGTGATGCCGCGCCGAGTGGCGGCGCCGAGCACATTGTGGGCCCAGTACGAGTGGCCCATCCAGGCGCCGTCGAGCTCGTTCTTGATCGCCTGGAGTGCGATCTCCATCTCGCCCTCGGTGGGGCCCTCGGTCGCGAAGCGGTCGAGGTGGTTGTGCAGGGTGTCGGCCATGTCTGCGGCCTCGCCCGGGGCGATCATCGCGCCCAGGAAGAAGATGCCGAGGCTCGAAGGCCCTTCGGCGGGCATGGAGCGGGCGACGACCGCGGTCGCCTTCTCCGCCTGGCGCAGCTCGAGTTCCAGCCGGTTGCCCAGCGCGTACTGGGCGATGTGCAGGGCCCGGACGGTGGGGATGTCGGCGATCTCCGGGCCGCGGAAGCCCGCCAGCGACATCGAGCGGGGCGAGTCGCTCTCGACCCACGCCTCGGAGCTGACGGCCCCTTCGGGCGAGGCGACTTTCTCGGCGTAGGGGCGGAGCACCTCAGGAGAAGGACGCTCGCGCCCGGGCAGCGAGCCGAAGTACCGACGCACAAGGTCCATCGTCGGCTCGACCTCGACATCGCCGACGATCGCGATCTCGATCGGACGCTCGGCAAACGCGGTCCGCATCCACGACTGCAGGGCCTCGGCCTCGATCGCGGCGATGTCCGCGTCGTCGAGCGGGTGCATCGGCCCGCCCCGCTCGGGGCTGATCACCAGCCCGAGCTGGCGGGCGAACATCGCGGTGGCCGATTCGCTCGAGAGCGTGATCCGCTGGCGCTGCACCTGCTTCCAGCGCCGGAGGTTGGCGGTGTCGACGCTCGGGTCGTTCAGCACGGCGTGCATCACGCGGAAGCCGTCTTCCAGCGTCTCGGGCGTGGCGCGGAGCCGGTACTGGATCGCGTCGGGCGCCATCTGGCCGGAGAACTGCAGACGCTTGGCCCCCAGGGCCTCGCGGATCGCCCGGGCGCTGTGTGCGCCCGTCTCGGGCTGCATCAGCATCGCCGAGGCGGCCTCGGCCATCCCCGCCTCGCCGGGGCCCTCGATCAGTCGCCCGCCGGTGATCTGCACCGAGGCCTCGATCATGCCCGCCCCCTGGCCGTGCGGCATGACGATCACGCGGACGCCGTTGGAGAGCCAGAAGGCCCAGACCTCCGGGTCCTCGTGCTGGGTCATCTCCTCGACATGGCCCGGCGCGGGTTTCTCGCCCAGGAGCGCGTCGAGCCCCTCGGGCTCGGCCATCGCGGGAATGGGCAGCAGCAGAAGGCAGGCGATCAGCAGCAGTCTTGTGGCGTTCATTCGTCTCGTTCCTCCGTCCCCCGGTCTCCGGGGGGTCGCTTCATGTACAGGTGAACCGCCGACTTGCCGTAGATGTGCGTCTCGGGCCCCACGGCGAATGAAAAGTTCAGGTCAACGGGCGTCTTGGGCGGCGGCTCGTCATGTTCTTGGACCGGTGCATCGTTGTCGGGCTCGTTGGCGAGGGCCTCGATGCCCTCGGCGTCCAGCGGGCCGTCACGGTCCAGATCGTAAACCACGCTCTCGTCGACTTCCGGTTCCGGGGGCGGGGCGGGCGCCTCGTGGAAAAAGGGCCAGGGAGTCCTTAAAACGGCGTACCCCGTGTCGTCGAGCTTGGCGATCAGCCGCTCGAACTGGCGGACGAACCGCTCCCATCCATCAGGGTCGCGCACGAGGGGGTAGGGGGGATCCAGAAAGATGATGTGGACGGGGTCGGGGCAGCGCATCAGGGCGGCCGGGCCGAGCGCGTCGCCGACGACCAGCTCCGCCCGGTCGGCGCAGCCCAGCTCCTCGATGTTCTTTTCGACGAGTTTGGCGATGTGGCGGTTCTTCTCGATCAGGACGACGCGGGCGGCGCCGCGGCTGACGGCCTCCAGCCCGATCGCGCCGGTGCCCGAGAAGGCGTCGAGCACCGCCTCGCCCTCGAAGTGCCCGCGCAGGAGGTTGAAGACCGCCTGACGGACCAGATCGGGCATGGGGCGCGTGGTCGAGGCGTCCTTGGGGGTGTGGAGCCGCCGCCGTTTGAATTCACCGCCGATGATCCTCATCGAGCGACGAAAGCGGGTTGGAGGGCGGGAGTCAAGAAGTATGACCTTCCTGTGTCGGTTGGGAATCGCTGGCGTCCGCCGGATCGCCGTCTTGCCGGCGGGTTCTCCCGGAGAACGCTCTGCCGGTGACCATCACCGTGACGAGCCCGAGGAGTGTCCCAGTGCCGATCCACTTGGCGACATCGGGGTGGTCGAAAGCGACCGAGACGCCGCAAACGGTGAAGCCGCCCAACGCGATGATCAATCCGAAAAGCTGCCCCATGCGGCGCTCGTGGCGATCAGCGCGAAGATCAGCGATCTGTGCTTCGACGAGCTTGGATTCCTGCGCGATCCGGTGGGCGGCTTGACGCTCGGACATCGCAAGCAACCGCTCTGGAAAGTCCTTCGCGATCTCTTCATATCCCTTGAGCATCTCCGGCGTCGGGAGCGGACCCACATGGACAAACGACTCGAACCGCGACAGGCTGACGCCTGGCGGAACGGCGAAGTCCTGCTCGCTGTCCTGTGCTTGCTGATGAACGGGGCGCTGTTCGCGCTCGCCGGGGTCTCCGGCGGTCATCGCTCGGAGACGTCCTTCGGCGCGCGAACGCCGGTCTGCTCACGGAACAGCCGCAGCGCTTCTTGAACATCTTGGCCGGTCTTGAGCCAATCCCGGCGCAGCGCGTCCTCGTTGGAAGGCAGGTCGAACCGGAGGCGTGAGCGTGCGGCACTGCTCGGCCAGACATCCAAGACCGAGCCGAATCCGAGCCAGAAGTTTCTGCCTGCCCGCATGTTCGAAGTCCTCCAACGCCGAATTCTATCGGCTTTTGCCCGGGTCCGGTGTCGGCCGAGACAAAAAACCGGCAGAGCAGCCTTTCGGCCGCCCTACCGCTTCTCCCTCCTCACGGGCGGACGATCGCGGCCCCGTGCCAGAGGTGTGGTCTGTGTTGTTCCGTCCCTCTCAGCCGACGCTCCGTCCGGAGAGCACGGCCTCGGATTCGAGCGATTCGATGCGCAGCGGGCGGGCGAGGGGGGCGGATTGGCCGGTGACCGTCTGCCAGAAGGGTTCGGCGTGCCCGTCGTCGAACCAGGAGCGGAACTGGCTCCCGGGCTCGCGGGCGTAGCGTTCCAGCGATGGGCCGCCGACAAAGATCGCGCGCTGCAGCAGCAGCAGATCGTCGTCGACGAACTCCGACTCGGCCGCGACGCCGAGCATCGCGTCGATCAGGCGGGCAAACAGCCGCGGGTTCTCGTTGAGCATCGCGTCGGCGTCGTGCCAGATGTAGAAGCGATGGCGGCTGGCGGGCCTGCCGGGGAAGACGGGGCGCCCGCGGAGCATCGAGACGATCCCGTTGGGTCCGTCGATGCGTCGCTCCAGACGCTCGCCGGGGATCAATCGTTCCAGCTGGTGGCAGAACGAATCGATGTCGAGCATGAAGCGCCCGTGGAGCACGAAGACTTCTGCGTCGCGCAGGCCATCGATAAAATTGGTCAGGGCCGAGGCGAACCGGACGCGCTGCTCGGGCGAACTCGACCAGGCGATCAGGTGCTCTTCATCGAGGATCTGCAGCACCTCGGGCTGCCAGACCTCGGTGAGCACGGGCGGTTCTGATTGGCGGGGGATCGCGCTCATCGTGAGTCAGAAACCACAACTGCGGCATTGTCCTGTCAGGACCACACCTTCCGTCAGCACCCATCAGGCCTGAGGGCCGATCAGGGCAAACACCATTCAGCGGGCCCCACGCCGCCGCGCTTTCCCCAAGTGTGCACCGGTTTCGACGGATCACCAGCGAGTCGGCGGGAAGATCCGAGAAAACCGCACAGCCCGCGGAACCGCGCTCGCCGAGCCATCGTCCGCAAACGACAAAGCTTCCCCAGGTTGTCACCCAAGGCGTCCGGAATCGGCCCGGCGGCTCAATCGACGCGGTCGAAGATGTACCCGCTGTCGACGGCGCCCCAGACCTGCTCGCCCCGGGCGTTGAAGCCGCGGTCCCATGACTCGATGCGGTTCGGGGAGATGCGGATGTGGCTGGTGGCGTAGCTGGCGCCCGATAACTGGCTGGAGCAGCCCCGGCCGATCGTCGAACCCCGGAAGGAGTCCGCCCCGTCGGCGTGGATCACGACGGTGCACCCGTCGAGCCGGTCGACACGCTGCGGGTCGAGGTCGGCCAGAGGCTGGTCTCTCCTCCAGGCGCCGACGAAGCGGGCCCGCTCGGGGAGCTGGAAGGTGTCCAGCTCGAAGACGCCCTCCTCGGCCGGCGTCAGTCGGTAGATCCGCTGGCGGTAGGGGCTCTGGGGCTCGGCGGCGAGGGCCTGTTCGATGTACATCCAGACGCCGTCGTCGCGCTCGGGCCAGATCCGCACGATGTGCATGCGGACCTGCGCGAAGCGGTCGGGGGCTTCTGCCGCCTGGGCCTCGTTGGAGAACGAGCCGGTCATCCAGCCGGCGAGTCTCTCGGGGCTTTGCGGCTGGGCGGGCCGGATGTTCCCCTGCGTTGGAAGGTCCGAGGCGCAGCCGCTGAGGGCGATGGCGGGGGCCGCCAGCAGCAGGGCGCCGGCGAACAGGCGGGCGAGCGGGCGGGGGCGGGGCATGGCTTCGGCTCCTGCGTCGGGGGTCAGTCGGTCTTGGGCGACCGCCTGGCGCCCGCGGCCTCACCAGAGCCAGACACAACGACCGGCTTGAGGCGCTTCTCGCCCGAGCCGGCGACCGATGACCGCTCGTGGGTCGCGGCCTTGCGCCCGTCCTCGGTGGACTGGTAGACGATGCCGATGGTGGTCTCGGGCTCGCCCTTGAGCCAGCGGTTGACCAGCTCGACGCCCTGCATGAGTGTGTGGTCGGTGTTGGAGACCTCGTACTTCCACATACCGAAGCGACCCCGGCTGTAGATGCCGTGCTGCTCCAGCCAAGGGATGACCTCGGCAAGGATCTCGTCACGCTCGACGCTGGGCGTGGGGTAGCTGTAGTCGGCGTGGTAGCACCAGGTGGTGACGATGTCGTCACGCTCGCCGGGCTCGAGCAGGCCCGCGTTCTCCAGGCCCCTGATGGTGTCCTCGATGACCTTGGCCTCGTCGACGGGCTTGTGGTCGGAGTGGCTGGTCTCGCAGAGGAGCGAGTAGTACCGCTCCTTGTCGGGGGTCATGTTGGGCGAGTAGTTGCTGAGGTAGGTGACGCGGTAGAAGGGGCAGTTATCCTCGGGGAAGTACATCCAGCTCTTGGTGCTCGGGCAGGGACGCTTGATGCCCACGCCGACCATGTACCCGCCCGAGTGCAGCAGGCGTGCGGCGGTCTCGCGGATGTGCTCGGGGGCCTGGTCCTTCAAAGTGTCGTTGCAGAGGCGGTCGATCGGCATCGCAGAGAGCAGGAGGTCGTATCGCTCTTCAGAGCCGTCGGCGAAGCGGGCGGTCTTGGAGGCGAGGTCGATCTCGACGAGCTCTCGTCCGAGGGAGAGGTGCTCGCTGACGGCGTCGCCGATGCGCTTGTAGAACTCGCCGGTGCCGCCCCGCAGGGGGTATTTGAACTGGTTGTTGGGGCCCCAGCCGTAGTCGTCGGTGTCGAGGACGAGGTTTCGGAGAGCGCGTTCGTAGTCGAGGACGGCGACGCGCTCGCCGATCCAGGTCTTGTTCATCATCTCGGGGGGGTGGGCCCAGACCTTGAAGTTGTACGGACGCATGAAGTACTTGGCGATGCCCTCGCCGAAGACGGCGTCGATGAATTCGCCGAAGTTCCTGGCCTCTGCGGGGCCGGGGCCGGTCGCCTGGGCCCTGATGAGGCCGATGAGGCACTCGCAGGCGACCTCGCGGGGGAGGTACTTGATGTTGTTCTGGAATGGATAGGGGACCCAGCGGTCCATCATTCGGACCCAGCTCTCGCGGTTGTTGAGGGTGAACTCGTCGCCCATCATTTTCTCGAAGAGCTGGTCGTAGTAGTCGTAGTGGCTGAACATGACATGCCCGCCGATGTCCCAGGTGAAGCCGTGGTCATCGGTGAAGGAGCGGGCGAGGCCGCCGGCCTTGTCGTTTCTGTCGACGACGACAAAGTTTTTGTAACCGAGCTCCTTGAGCCTGTAGGCGGCGCCGAGGCCGGTGGGGCCTGCGCCGAGGATGAGGATGCGAGGCTGCGTGCCGGCGGGGATCACCGGTTCGGAGGGCTGCTGAGGATTTGTGTGCATGTGGGTCTCGCGCGGGGCTCGTCCCTGTCCAGGTGGGGAGTTTTAGGCGCTGGGGGGTGGCTTGGCCTTGCCTGAAGCCCTAACCGGGGGAAACACGGGGTCAAACAGCCACCGGACACTCGTACTATTCCCTACCCCGGGGAATTCTCGGGGCAAAACGATGGTGTCGGTTCAAGCCCCCAATACAGGAAGTACGATAATCTTGCAGCGGCAGGTGAACGCCCGGATCTGGTAGTCTTGCAGGGTGTTTCGTGCACCGAAGCCGACGGTAATGTCCGATTCTTTCATCGCGGGATCTGGTGGTTCCGCGGGCCCGCTGGGGGCGGGAAACTCGTGAAAAGATCTTCAGATCTGGAGGGCCTTGCACATGTCCATCGAGTCCGGTCGTGAACTTCAGCGCACACTCGAGCGCACCTCTCTTTTAACTGAAGCGCTCTGCGGCCTTCCCGCGGTGGCGACGCTCGATTGGGCGGACCTCGCTTCCGAGGCGATGGCCTCGATCGGCAACGCGTCGATCGCGGTGACCATCATCTGCTCGATCGACGGCGGCGGCGTGATCGACACGATCGAAGCGGTCGGCGTCGCCAGCCACTCCGATCAGGTCGAGTCCGCGGACTTGGCGGGCATCAGAGCGCGAGCCGACAGGCTGGTGGCTCTGGGCTTTGCGCCCGATCTGGATCAGCTCGGCCAGTCGCCGCTGATCGGCCCCGCAGAGCGTTTGCTCGGCGGGCGCGATTGGCGTTTGGGCCCCTTGGGCAAGGTCATGGGCGACCTGCAGGTCGGCGGACTGCTCGTCGGCGTGGGCAAGCTCGGTGAGGCGGAGAAGGGCCGCGTGCTCATGACGCTGATCGCCCCGACGCGGAGCCTGGTGCACGATCACCATGTGCAGCAGC
>REET01000265.1 GCA_007694925.1 Phycisphaerales bacterium
GGGGTTGCGGGCAGTGGTGGCGCGAGCGGTCGTCTTGCGGGCGACGGGCTTGCGGGCTGTGGCGGTGCGAGCGGTCGTCTTGCGGGCGGTGGTGGTCCGCTTGGCCGCGGGGCGGCGGGTCGCGCCGGTGGCGGTCTTCCGCGCCGTGCTCTTGCGAGCGGTGGTGGTGCGGGCGCTGGTCTTGCGGGCGACCGGCTTGTTCGTGGTGGTCCGGGAAGCGGTCTTGCGGGCGCCGGTCCGGGTGGTGGTCTTGGTGTTGGTCTTGTTGGCGACGGTCTTGCGGGCCGGGCTCTTGCGGGCGGTGGTCTTGGTGGTGCTCGCCTTGCGGGCGGTGGTGCGGGCGTTGGTCGCCTTCTTCACGCCGGTGGTCCGCGGAGCGGTCTTGCGGGCGGTGGTGGTGTTGGCCTTCTTGGCGGCGGGTTTCCGGGCCGTGGTCTTGCGGCGGGCGTTCCCGGCGGTCCGCTTCGTAGTCGAGGCGGTGGTGCGACGGGTGGTGCCGCTCGAGCGGCGGGTGCGGTTCGTGGTGGCCATCTGTGGCGCTCCTTCGCTGATTGATTGCAGCGTTTGCTTGGCGCCGGCGGGGCTGGCTCTGTGATTGTGTTGGCCCTGCCGCCGGCTACCCGGGGTCGCGACGCCTCCGAGCGCCGCGGAACGATCGATGTGAACACACCGCTCGTTGCGGTTGTCGGGTTGGCAATCGACCGGTGGAGGGGGATGCATCACACTTTTTGGCATCTTTCTGTTTGAAGATCACCAAAACGCCGACTTCGCGCGTCCGACGCGCCCTGTCCGCCGCCCCGGCGCGTCTAAAGATGATGCGTTTGACCCGCCCCAAGGAACCCCGATCCGTGACCACCGCACCGCCCGGACAGCCCGAGAGAGCCTCCGACCCCCGCGCCCCCCAGGGCTGGTCCCCGGCCGCCTGGACGCGCAAGGGCGAGGCCCACCAGTTCGTCTACCCCGACGCCCAGGCCCTCAGCCGCGCCGTCACCCGCCTCTCCCTCCTGCCCCCCCTGGTCACCTCGTGGGAGATCCATCGCCTGCGCCACGAGATCGCCGAGGCCCAGGAAGGTCGCCGCTTCCTGCTTCAAGGGGGCGACTGCGCCGAAACCCTCGAAGAATGCACCTCCGGCGTCATCGCCAACAAGCTCAAAATCCTCATTCAGATGTCGCTCGTGCTCGTCCACGCCGGACGCAAGCCCGTCATCCGCATGGGCAGATTCGCCGGCCAGTACGCCAAGCCACGATCCGCCCCCAACGAGTCGCGGACCGTCAACGGGCAAGAGGTCGAGCTGCCCAGCTACTTCGGCGACCTCATCAACGCCGCCCCCTTCACCCCCGAGGCTCGCACGCCCGACCCCGACCGGATGATCCAGGGCTACCAGCACGCCGCCCTGACGCTGAACTTCATCCGCTCGCTCTGCGACGCCGGCTTCGCCGACCTGCACCACCCCGAGAACTGGGACCTGCGCTTCTTCCAGCACGCGGGCCTCACGCCGGAACTGCGCATCCAGTACGAGGCGATGAGCCGCGACCTCGCGGGCGCCCTGAAATTCATGGAAGCGCTGGGCGAACGCTCCGTCGACGCCCTCAGCCGCGTCACCTTCTTCACCAGCCACGAGGCCCTCAACCTCCACTACGAATCCGCCCTCACCCGGCGCGTCCCGCGCCGCGAGGGCTGGTTCAACCTCTCAACACACATGCCCTGGATCGGCGAACGCACCAGAAAGCTCGACGGCCCCCACATCGAGTATTTCCGCGGCATCGAGAACCCCGTCGGAATCAAGATCGGGCCCGACATCGACCCCGTCGAACTGCTCAACCTCGTCGACACCCTCAACCCCCGCAACGAGCCGGGCAAGATCGTCCTCATCACGCGCCTCGGCGCCGCCAATGTCGCCCGAGTGCTGCCGCCTCTCGTCCAGATCGTCCGCTCCGCCGGCAAGCGCGTCCTCTGGATCTGCGACCCCATGCACGGCAACGGCATCACCACCGCCCACGGCGTCAAAACCCGCTCCTTCGACGCCATCCTCAAGGACCTCGAACAGTCCTTCGATGTCCACCAGCGCCTCGGCGGCCCCGGCCTCGGAGGCGTCCACTTCGAGCTCACCGGCGAGGATGTCACCGAATGCGTCGGCGGCGCCTGCGGCCTCGGCGAGGACGACCTCTCGGCCAACTACACCTCGCTCTGCGACCCACGCCTGAACTACGAGCAGTCGATGGAACTCGCCTTCCTCCTCGCCGGACGGATGAGACAGGCTGAGGGGTGAGGGAAGGGCGCAGGGAGCGGGGCGCTGGGCGCAGGGTCTTCGTGACTGGATCTGTGACGCGCAGATGACGCCCGAAGTGAGCTGGATCGAACCCGCGAAGCCCCCGCGCCCAGCGCCCAACTCCCCGCGCCCATTTTCTTCCCCCCCAGTCAAGCCGCCTTCCGTGCGGGTCGATAACCCGTGCGACCCACCCGAAGCACGGAGGCTTTCGTCATGAGCAGCGCAACCGCGACAGACGCCCGCCCGACCCTGACCCTCCCAGAAGACCGCCGCCGCTCCCCGCGTCGGCCCGCTTCCGGCTGGGCCATGATCGCCTTCACCAGCGACCACACCCCCGGACGCCTCGTCCCCGTCGACCTCGTCGACGAGAGCCCGATCGGCGTCGGCGTCATGTCGCGTCAGCGTGTCGATGTCGGCGACCGCTTCGAGCTCTTCAGGGGCTCGACCCCCTGGCCGGCCAACAACGGGCGCGTCGTCCGCTGCGAGGCTTGCGAGGGCGGCTACTTCATCGGCCTGGCCCTGCAGGTCCGCGCCGTCGCCGCCGCCTGAGCAGACCGACGTATGCGCCGTCAATACACGCAGCGTTTGCGGATCAGCGCCGGGCTCCGAGGATCGACCGAGGCGAGCGCCTCTGCCGCCCGCCGCCCAGCGTCGCCCGGCCCGTAAGGATGCGTAAACGAGGCGCGATCCAGCCTGAGCGCCGCATCGACCGCTTCCCTGATTGAGTCCGGCGTCTCGCGCTCGGCGTGCACGACATTGCCAGCCCGCTCGCGACCCGCCTGGCGTTGGCCCACATCAACAGCCGGCAGGCCGACCGCCGCGGCTTCGATGAGCGCCGCAGACGAGTTGCCCACAAGCACCCCGCCCGCGCCCGCCAGCTTCTTCAGCAACCCCAGAAACACAACCCGCGGCAAGTGCTCGCGCGACTTCACCCCCGCCTGGTGGATCGCCCGCAAAGTTCCCTGCCGCCCCGGATCGAAGTTCGGCCAGAGCGCCAGCACCCGCCTGCCGCCCAGCGCCTCGAAGACGGCAGAGCCCGCGTGCTCCTCTTCCTCAGGATGACGCCCGATCGGGTGCATCAGCACCAGCGCCTCGGGCTCGCCCAACGACTTGAACTCGCTGTCGCTCAGCGGCTCGATCTCTGAAAGCCCGTCGACCGCCGGCGAGCCGATCACGCGGACCAGCTCCGGCTTCTCCCCCATCCTGATGATGCGCTGCGCCGAGGCCTCGGTCGCTGCAAGGTGCAGGTGCGCGAGCTTGGTGATCGCGTGGCGCATCGCCTCGTCGGCGACGCCCTCGGCCCGGTCGCCCCCGTGGATGTGCGCCAGCGCCCGCCCGCCGATGCTCGCCGCCGTCGCCGCCGCGAACGCCTCGATCCGGTCGCCCAGCACCACCACCCAGTCGGGGTTCAGCCGCTGCATCGACCGCCCGAACCGACCGACGCCGACGCCCACCGCCTCGACATCCTCGGCCCGACCGACCCTCCCCGCGACCTGCATCGGCACCGAATCCGAAACGGGAAACTCCGCCTTCACATCGCGGAAAGTCAGCGCCGGCATCACCAGGTGACTCCCTGCCGCGACGACGAGGAGATCCAGCGCCGGGTGGGCCTCGATCGCGCGCATCACCGGCGTCAGCAGCCCGAAATCCGCGCGGCTGCCCGTCACCGCCATCACACGCATCGCCCGTCCCGGCGCATCGCCCGTGAACTCGCCGGGCCGCACCGAAGGCTCGCCGTCCCAGCCGTCGCCGATCACAACAGCTTCCTTTCGCGCCCGTTTGGCTGGACCGCGCCGTGCATCACAGGCCGATCGCCCCGGCCCGAGGCCCGATCTTGGCGATGTCTTCCAGCGGCGGCTGCACATCCCCGCTGGTGAGGATCACGCCGGCTTGGAGGTCGCACGAGGCCTTGCGCCCCGACGCCTCGTCGATCAGCGCCGGGCTCAGCCCCGTGCCCGGGCGCATCGTCGTCAGATCGTTGCGGTTGATCGTCTCGCCCGCCTTCTTGGGCCGAAGGAGCGCCAGCGACTGGCGGCTGACCCGACGCACATCCTTCTCGCAATCGAGCACCCGCTTCTGCCCGTCGCCGAAACGCGGGTCGCTCGCCAGCCAGGCCGAATCCATCGCCTCGCCGATCTCCGCCGCGCTGCCCGGCCGCTCCTCGCGCGCCGCCCTGCAGTAGCGGGCGAACGCCTCGGGCCCGAGCGAGGCGCCGTGGTCGGGCCCGAACGCGAGGGGGTCGTAGGTCAGGTGCTTCTCGAGGATCCGGGCGCCGATCGAGACCGCCAACGCCCCCGTGTCCTCCTCGGTCGTGTGGTCGCTGTAGCCCACGGTCAGCCCGCTCATCGCGTGCAGCGTCAGCATCGCGGCGATGCTCGCCTCCTCCGGAAGCGTCGGGTAGCAGCTCACGCATTGAAGCAGCGCCAGCCGCTCGCGCGCCCCGTCGAGCCACTTGAACGCGCGCCGCACCTCCCAGAGCTCTGAAGCGCCCGTGCTCACGATCAGGGGCTTGCCCGTCGCGCTCAGCGACTCAAGCAGCGGCTTGTTCACGATGTCCGGGCTGGCGGTCTTGTACGCGTCGAAGCCCAACGCCTCGGCGGTCCGCACGATCCCGGGGCTGAAGACCGTCCCGATCGCCTGCATGCCGTGCCCGCGCGCCCGCTCGATCACGCTCGCGAGCGAGTCCTCGTCGAGCTCGAGCCGGCGCAGCATCTCCGCCGGGTCCGCCTCGCCCGCATCGCGCTGGTACTCCGCGAGCGTCGCGGTCTTGCTCATCAGCATCTCGGCGCGGAAGACCTGCACCTTCACCGCGTCCGCTCCGGCCGAGGCGGCCATGTCGACAAGGTCGACCGCCTTCTGCGGGTCGCCGTCGTGGTTCACGCCGACCTCGGCGATGATGTACACCGGGGCGTCGTCTGAGATTTCGCGTTGGCCGATCTGCATGATTACCTCGATCGTTGGCGCGCCGGGGCTCCCGTGGTGGCCCAAATGCTGGCCCGGCTCGCCGAGCCGGGTTCAAGCCGACTCACTATCGGTTCAGGCCATCTTCCTCCGCAGCACCGCATCGGCGACCAGCAGATCGATCTCCGAATCGATGTCGACCACCTCGCCCCCGCCCGTCTTTACGCCCCGCCGGTCGACCCCGAAGAAGGCGTGGGGGCCCGGTGAAACACCGGGGATCTCCAGCCGCAGTGCCCGGGCCGAGAGCGCGATCACCCCCCCGTCTGGCACAAACGCCTGCGGCAGGTCCTGCCTGCGATAGATCCCGTGGTTGAGGACCTCGCCCTCCCAGGGCGAAACAGCGCCCCCCTCGCCCAGCCTCGCGGTCCACCACGGGTGGTGCTTGCCCACCGGCGCGTAGCTCTGCACCGAATCGCAGCCCGAAGATTCCAGAAGCGCCAGCGCCTCATCGATCAGCCCCTCCGGCCGCACCGGCACATTCGCATACAGGATAACCACGAGACCTTCGTGCCCAGACACATCAAGGGCGTGCCTCGCCGCGTCGTCGACGCGGGCCGCATCGCCCGCGAGCTCGGTCGGCCGATCGATGGCCTCCGCCCCGAGTTCCTCCGCGATGGCTTTCGCCCGAGGGTCATCGGTCGAGACCAGCACGCGCCCGACGCGCCGGGCCCGCTGCGCCTGCTCGATTGTCCACGCGATGCAGGGCTTGCCCCCGACCTCGCGCGTGTTTTTGCCCGGCACGCCCTTGCTGCCGCCCCGCGCGAGGATGATCGCCAGCGCCCGCATCACGACCCGCTTTCTTCAGCCCGCCTTGCGGGCGGGCGCTGTCTCCAGCGAGGGCCAGACCGCTTCGGGGCTCAGACCTGCCGCGACCACGAGCCGCTCCGACGCGAACCGCACCGCCGCCCTCGACGGCACAGGCAGCGGCTCGATCCGCTCGCCCGGGATCGCCTCGGGCAACGGATCGATCACGCAGCAACCGACCGCCGACAGCCAGTGATCGTAAAAGCCCTCGATCTCGTCGCGCACCGCGTCGCGCCGCGTCAGCCTCGGCACGATCCACGGCACAGTCGGCCGCCCGGGCGCCTCGGCGTCGCGCGCCCGGTTCACCAAACTCTGCGCCCGACGCAACAGATCCGTCAGCCCGTCGCGCCCCGTCAGGGCGAGGTAGCTCTCGTGCGTGCGAGCGACCAGATCGAGGCTTACCACATCCACGCCGGATTCCAGCAGCGGCCCCGGATCCTCGGGCAATTCGCCCGTCCGTAGATGCACGCCCGCGATCCCGCCCGCCTTCGCCTCGGCCGCCGCCGCGATCGCCCGCTCCAGGCTCTCGCCATCGGTCCGCAGCGTCAGCGTCGCGTCGGGATGGGCGTTCGCGAGCGCGTCGATCCATGTTGGGGTGTACCTGCGGCTCGCGTCGTCGGTCAGGTCCAGCTCGATCGAGCGAGGCCCGAACCCGCGCACTTCATCTCGCGTCCGCGCCAGCGCATCGACCAGCGCCCGCACCGGCAGGCGGAACCACTCCGGCCCCATCGGCTCGATCGCCCGAAGCAAGTGCGCAACCCGCGCCGGCGAGTCGGGGATCGCCCGCGCGTGCAGATCGCGAAGCTCGGGCGGGATCTGCACGCACCATGGCTTGGCGATCGGGTCCGGCCTCGCAAGCCGCGGCGTGTACCCAAGCACACCACCGATCGACGCGAACACCCCGCCCCGATCCCCCTGCTCGGCCAGCTCACGCAACAGCGCCGCGTCGCAGAAAATCCCGCTGAGCCCGGGCGCCGCCTGCGAAAACACCACACGGTGCTGCTCGGGCGATTCGTGGTGACGCCGCACCAGATCATCGATCAACTCCGGATCAACCGCCGCCCAGTCGCCACCGACCAGAACGCCCGAATCGAAGCCCGCTTCCTCGAGCGCATCGGCCGCTGCCTGCGCATCGAGCGCCTCGTCGTACACCGTCAGCCCGCCCAGCGACCCGCGCCAGCACGATGGCGCAAACAGCCTCGACACCCGCGTCGACGCGAGCCTCGAAGGGTGCTGCCTCCTCGCCGGACGCACCACGCTGATGCGCAGCCGCGACGGCGCGTCGCC
>REET01000159.1 GCA_007694925.1 Phycisphaerales bacterium
GGTACTCGACGCCGAAGCGGTCGGTGAAGAACGCCATCATCGCCGGCGTGGCGGCGTAGGTGCGACGCAGGTCGTCCGATCGGCCGGGCGGGCCGTAGACGGGCATCGCGAAGTCTTCTGTGCCGAGCTCGACGGCGTCGAAGATGCCGACGACGAGGGTGACGAGGTAGGGGGGGTGGGGGGTGTCGAGCTTCCAGTGGTCGATGGTGAACTCTGGGGCGTCGGGCCCGTCGCCGAACCAGCCCTGCTCCTGGGAGATGCGCACGCCGTTGGAGAGCGTGTCGAAGCCCTTGGGAACGGCGACGACCAGCTCGGTGGTCATGCGTTCGTTGGGGAAGTCGTGGGTTGGGAACCAGAAGCTGTTTTCTTCGGGCTGGCCCTGGGTGTGCACGCGGGCGGAGGCGAGGCGTCCGCCCGCTCGCTGCGGCGTGAAGAAGAGTCCGGCGGGCGGGTTGTCGATGCTGTAACGGATGCTGACGCTTCGCCGCTCGCCCGGCGCGATCTCGCGGGGGAGCCGGATCTCGAGGCGTTCGTCGTCGTGCTCGAAGCGGAGGGTGTTGCGCCCCATGCTGACGGATTGGATCTGCAAGCCGCGGGCGTCGAGGCGAAGGCGGTCGGTGGGGCGGCCGATCGGCGCGAAGTCGATGGTGGCCAGCCCCTCGGCTTTGGGCTGGTCGAGGTCTTCGAAGGTGAGCTCGATCTTGGTGTGCAGGATGTCGATCGGTCGGCTGGGCGGGTAGACGCGGGTCGGCACGCCACGCTCGTTCAGCTCTCCCCAGCGTTCGGGGTGTGCGAAACGGTGGGCTGCGCGTGCGTGGGCGAGGCAGTGCCCGCAGCGGTGCTCGGCGGCTTGCGTGATCGTCGAGATCGCCGGCAACTGAAGGACCGCCGCCAGCGCGAGCACGAGGCGCCTGTTGCTTGCGTTTTTCATCGGACACCTCCCGCGGCGAACGCTTCGGCTGGAAGTTCGCGCGCTTCAGTCCGCCGAGCGCCTGGCAGCGGTGTTCTCACACGCTTGCGGCAGGTCACGGTCATGCGCGGATCGATCATCACATCGACGGGCGATGCGCTGAGCTCGAAGCTCGCCTCGCTGATGCGCCCGTCGACCTTGATGCGTTGGACGAGCACGCTGTCGTCTGCCGCGAAAATCGTAACGGGCATGTCGAAGACAAAGGCGGGGTTGTATTCGTCGATCGGCTGGACTTGCTCGGAGCGGATGGTGAGCGTGTTTGAGTCGGCGTTCCAGTCGAGGTCGATGCGGAGTTCGGGGAGGCCGTGGCGGTAGACCCACTGGTCGAAGAACTTTTCGAGGCTGAGGCCGGAGACCTCTTCCATGGCGCGCCTGAGGTCGTTGCTCTCGGCGGTGCCGTAGGCGTGGCGCTCGATGAAGAGCGTGGTGCCTTTGCGGAAGAGGTCGGGGCCGAGGCGTTCTCTGAGCATGTGGAGGACGAGCAGGCCCTTCTGGTAGGGGTTGTCTCGCTTGGCGAAGATCTGGATGGGGTCGTAGTAGAAGTTGGAGGCCATGGCGGGCTCGCGGGGGGCGCGGGGGCGGTTGGCGCCCTGGCCTCGGAGAGCGCCGGCGACCATTTCGAGGTACGCCCCGTCGGCGTCGGCTTCTGAGCCGCCCTTGAGGCGGACCGATTCGGCCGCCCAGAGCGCCTCGGCCATCGAGGCGTACCCCTCGTTGAGCCAGATGTGCTCCCATGTGCGGCAGGTGACCAGATTCCCGATCCACTGGTGGGCGAGTTCGTGGGCGATGATGCGGTCTGCTGCGCCCGGCGCCGAATCAAGAAAGCCGGAGGCGAAGGTGCTGGCGGAGGTGTTTTCCATTGCGCCGCCGATGTAGTCGGGGGCGATGACCTGGTCGTACTTGTCCCACGGGTACTCGACGCCGTACTCGCGCTGGAAGAAGTCGAACATGGCGGGCGTGGAAGCGAAGACGCGTTTGAGGCGTTCGGCGCTGCCCTCGATGCCCCAGAGGCGCATGGGGACGGTGATGCCGTAGTCGTCGAGGCCCTCGACCTCGACCACATCCATCATGCCGATGACGAGGGTGACGAGGTAGGGCGAGTGGGGTTTGTCCTGCAGCCAGTGCCATCGGCGTCGGCCCTCGCCCGCGCGATCGCCCCAGTCCTTGTTGCGCGAGAGCAGGCGCCCGTTGGAGAGCACGCGGAACTCGTCGGGGACCGTGACGATGAGTTCGGTGGTGAGCTTTTCGTCGGGGCGGTCGCGGCAGGCGAACCAGTTGTGGTTGAACTGGGGCTGGCCCTGGGTGTGCAGTCGGGGGTGACGCCGGCCCTGCTGGGGCGAGCCCGGCTCGCCGGGGTTCCAGAGCAGGCCCCCGATGGCGATGGCGGTGCGCCGGAGGTCGAGCTCGTAGTCGATCTCAAGGGTGATCTCCCGGTCCCGGGGCGCCGGTGGGCGCAGGGGGATCGAGAGCCGGCGTTGGGCGTGGGAAAAGCCCCGTTCTTTGCCGTCGACACGGAGGGAGGAGATGTTCAGCGGGCCGGCGTCGAGCTCGATGAGGTCGCGGTCGCGTCCGATGGCGGCCATGGTCAGGCGCTGGCGGACGAACATCCGGGGCTCAGCGGGGTTTGGGAAGTCGATTTCCAGGCGGAGGTGGCGGTGGTCGAAGTGGCGGGGCGGGTTCCAGACGCGGAGGTCGCGCCCGGTGTCGCGTTCGATGCGGGGGTCGCTCTGGGCGATCGCGGGGATGGTCAAAAGCAAGAGGCAGAGCAGCGGGACCAGGAGCGGAGCGGGGGCGAATCGCACGCGGGAGAGGCCGCTCGGGGGGCTGTCGGTTCCTGGTGAAAGGCGCGGATATCTCATGGCCGGGAAGATATCGGGCCGCGATCGGGCGCGCAGAAGTGCGCAATCGCTGTCGCGTATCCTGTCGGGCGCGAGGCGGCGTGATACCATCCGTCATGCGCGGATCGAGCGGACAAGTTTCGGGCGGCTCTGGAGGATCGGAGGCCGGCGACCCGGAACTCGGGGCGCAGGAGATCCTCGCGGCGGCGGGGCATCAATCGCACCTGACGGAGTACTACTCCCCGGTCCCAGAGGGGTACCGGCGGGGGCAGCACAAGTATGTCGTGGTGCTCGGGACGGTGATGTCCGGGCTGGGCAAGGGAATCTTTGCCTCCAGCCTGGCCAAGCTCCTGAAGGACAAGGGCCTGTCGGTTGCCCCCATCAAGCTCGAAGGCTATCTCAACATCGACGCGGGGACACTGAACCCCTACCGGCACGGCGAGGTCTTTGTCCTCGACGACGGGACCGAGTGCGACATGGACCTGGGCACCTACGAGCGGATGCTCGACCAGGACCTGAGCCGTCGCAACTTCACCACCTCGGGCCAGATCTATTCGGAGATCCTCGAGCGCGAGCGGATGGGGCTCTACCTCGGGCGCGATGTGCAGATGATCCCGCATGTCACCGGCGAGGTGAAGCGGAAGCTGCGCGAGCTGGCGATGCGGGGCTCTGACGGCAAGCCGGTCGATGTGGTCATCGTCGAGGTGGGGGGGACGGTCGGCGACTACGAGAACGGCTTCTACATCGAGGCGCTGCGCGAGCTGGCGTTCGAGGAGGGGCCGGACTCGACCTGCTTTGTCGCGCTGACCTACATCATCGAGCCGCCCTCCCTGGGCGAGCAGAAGTCCAAGGCGGCGCAGCTGGGCATCCAGCGGCTGATGGAGGCGGGGATCCAGCCCCACCTGATCGCCTGCCGCGCGACGCGGGTGGTGGCCGACAATGTGCGCGAGAAGATCGCGATGTTCTCGAATGTGCCGCTGCGTCGGGTGTTCTCGCTGCACGACCGCGACAGCGTGTACTCGATCCCGCACGAGATGCGTCAGGAAGCGCTCGACCGCGAGATCCTGTCGGTGATCGACCTGCACGACCGGGTGAACATCGCCCACGAGGACCGTGCGCGGGAGCGTTGGTCGGGCTTCATCCGGCGCCTGCACTCTGAGCGTGAGCGGGAGGTCTCGATCGGGATCACCGGCAAGTACGCCGACCTGCGCGACGCGTACGCGTCGATCGACAAGGCGATCGAGCACGCCTCGGTCCACCTGGACTGCAGCGTGCGGACGCGCTTCATCGAGACGACCGACCTGGAAGACACCAGCGCCGAGGAGCGGCTGGCCGGGCTTGACGGGGTGATCGTGCCCGGCGGGTTCGGGCGCAGGGGCGTGGAGGGCAAGATCGCCTGCGTGCGTCACTGCCGCGAGAGCGGGCTGCCTTACCTCGGGATCTGCCTGGGCTTCCAGGTCGCGGTGATCGAGTTCGCCCGCCATGTGCTGGGCCTGCGCGACGCGACCAGCAGCGAGTTCGACCCCGAGAGCAAGACGGCGGTCATCAGCGAGCTGCCCGAGCAGAAGCGGATCGAGGGCCTGGGCGCGAGCATGCGTCTGGGCGCGCAGGATGTGCAGGTGATCCCCGGGACCTTGGCGCACTTCCTGTTCTCGGGGCGCACCAGCGTCCGCGAGCGGTTCCGCCACCGCTGGGAGGTCGACCCCCACTACATCGAGCGGCTGGAGGCCGGCGGTCTGCAGTTCTCCGGGCGTCACCCCGACCACCCGATCATGCAGATTCTGGAATTGCCGCAGCCTGGCGTGGTGACCCAGCCGGGCGAGGACGAGCCCAGGCACACGCACCCGTTCTTCATCGGCGCCCAGTTCCACCCGGAACTGACGAGCCGCCCGCTGCGTCCGCAGCCGATGTTCATGGGCTTGTTCGCCGCGGCGATCCAGCACCGTTACCAGGGCGAGCCGGGGTGGGACCGCCTGAGCGCCCAGCCGGAGCTGAGCCGCTGGCTCCGCAGGGGCAGCGGCGAGAAGTCTGCGGTCTGAAGTCCGAGTCTGAACAATGGATCTAACGGTGGCACAGGTCTCTGACCTGTGCCTTTCGTTTTTGAATTGTCCTTGAGTTCGACCCGACTCTTCGCTTCGCTCAGAGATCGGCGTCCGCCCCAGAGGCAAATACAGTTTGCCCCGCGCCCCTTACTCCGCCATCGGCGTCAGCAGTTCGACCGCTTCGTGCATGCGGTGGGCGTAGTTGTGCCAGAGGGGGAGTTTGCGGGGGGTGACCTGCGGGGCGAGAGCCGCGGCGTCCGCCCGCAGGCCCGCGAAGGCGAGGGCCTTGCCGATCTCGGCCTCGGGGTCCTTGAGCAGGTCTTCGTAGCGCAGGGTGTGCGTGTGCAGGCCGAGCGTTTCGAGGCCCTTGCGGAGGACGGTGGTGTACAGGCCGACGAAGCGGGCGGTGTTGGCGGGCTCGTGGGTGTGGACCGAGGCCCAGTCCGGCTCGGTGACGCTCCTGAACGCCGTGATGCAGGCGTCGCGCGGGTCGCGGGCAGCGATGATCACCGGGGCGTCGGGGAAGAGTCGCCTGACGAGCGCGAGGCGCACGCCGTTCATGGGCGAGGCGTCGATCCAGCGCAGCGGCGTTTCCTCGGCGATGGTCTCGATCGATCGGGCGTTGTGCGCGTCGCGGGCGTCGGCCTCGTAGATCCGGCGGAGTTCGGCGGCCTGCTCGTCGGTGAGCGCGTCGAGGGCGGCGCGGGGGTGCTGGGCGCCGGTGATGGCCGTCGCCCGGTTCATCAGCGAGGCGAGGGGCGAGTGGGGGAGGAGGGTCGCGCCCTGGGCCTGCGCCAGCAGCTTGCCGGCCAGCGAGACGCCCGAGCCCGGGAAACCGACGACATAGACCGGCGGCGTGCGTTCGGATGTCTCGGGCCAGCCCTCGGGGGGCGTCTGGCAGGCCTCGTGCATGAAGCGGAGCATCGAGGGCATCGCCTGCGGGGCGACTTTGGCGAACTTGGTGCGCTGGGTCAGGACCTGCTGGGCGCGGGTGAAGGCGTCGAAGGCGTGGTCGAACGCGCCGCCCGCCTCGTACACCCGGCCGAGCTCGTAGGCGATCTTGGCGTAGAGCAGTTTGCCGGTGACTCGCTCGCTCCTGAAGAGCTCTTCGAGGGTGCGCTGGGCGGAGGCGAGGTCGCCGTCGATCCGGTCGAGGCGTCCGAGGGCGAGCAGGAGTTCGGGCGAGCCCGGGTCGCGCTGCAACGCTTCGCCTGCGAACCAACGGGCCGAGCCCCCGTCTCCCGAGGCCTCGCTGGCGAGCACGAGTGCCTCGGCTGCGCCCAGGGTCTCGGGCGCGAGTTCGACGGCCTTTTCCAGGAGCGTCCTGGCCGTCGCCGCCTCGCCCACGCCCAGCAGCCGACGCCCCAGCGCAGTGAGCACGCCGGGGTGCTCTGGCGAGACACGGGCGGCGTGGCGGAGCAGGACGCCCGCCTCGGCGTCGCGGGGGGTGCCCTCGTACTGGGCCGCGGTGCGCAGCGCCTCGTCGGGGTCCGACGGCAGCGAGGCGTGCATCTCTTCGGTCGCTTCGCGCAGGGCGTCGGCGTCGCCCAGGCGTCGGAGCGTCAGGCAGCGCTGGCGGTGCGACTCGATGTGCTCGGGGTTCAGGCGGCAGGCCTCTGCGAAGGCGTCGGCCGCGTCGCGCATCCGGTTCAGCCGCAGCAGCGAGAGCCCGTGGAAGTAGTGGAACACGAAGGTTTCGGGCTGCAGTTCGATCGCCTTGGCGATGGCCGCCTCGCACTCGCGGGGGCGGCCCCGTTCGGCGAGGAGCTGGCCCAGCATGTTCCAGACCCGCGCTTCTGCGGGGTGTTCCTTGAGGATGTTGCGGTAGGCGAGCTCGGCCTGGTCGTGCCGGCCCTGCTGGTGCAGCGCCGCCGCCTCGCGGATCGCGGGGGTTGGGTCGGTGGTCTCGGCCATGGGGTTCTTCTTTCCGCGATTGGCGTGGATGCGGGCTCCGGGCGTCTTTAGCGGAGCGAGGCGACAAAGTCGCGCAGGCGGTCCATGCCCTGATGGATCTGGTCGGTCGAGCAGGCGAAGCTGATGCGGATGTGGTTCTTGCCGCAGCCACCGAAGTCCTCACCCGGGATGACGGCCATTTTCGCCTCCAGCAGCAGGGCCTCTGAGAACTCAAGGGCGGAGTTGATCTCGCGTCCCTCGGGCGATTTCTTGCCGAAGTGGGCCGAGACATCTGGGAAGGCGTAGAACGCGCCGGTGCACTTGGGCATGACCATGCCCGGGATCTCGGCGAGTCGCTCCTGGATGACGACCGCCCGCTCGGCGAACGCGTGGCGCATCTCTTCGACCTCTTCGGCGCACTCGGTCAGGGCGCAGCGGGTCGCGGCGTAGTTGAAGCTGGTGATGTTCGTCGTCATCTGGCCCTGCAGCGTGCCCATCGCCTTGATGAGCGCCGCGCCCGCCTCGCCCGGGCACCCGCAGT
>REET01000156.1 GCA_007694925.1 Phycisphaerales bacterium
AGCCCCCGTCAATTCCTTTGAGTTTTAGCCTTGCGACCGTACTCCCCAGGCGGTGCACTTAATGGTTTTCCTTCGACCGAGAGGGCGTGAGAGCCTCCCCGATCTAGTGCACATCGTTTACGGCGTGGACTACCAGGGTATCTAATCCTGTTTGCTCCCCACGCTTTCGTGCCTGAGCGTCAGGACAGGCCCAGCCGACTGCCTTCGCCATTGGCGTTCCTATCGATATCTGCACATTTCACCGTTCCACCGATAGTTCCGTCGGCCCCTACCTGCCTCAAGACCTCCGGTTCGCCCTGCAATTCCACGGTTGAGCCGTGGGATTTCACAAGACGCCTGAAGGTCCGCCTGCGCACCCTTTAAGCCCAGTGATTCCGATTAACGCTCGGGCCACTCGTATTACCGCGGCTGCTGGCACGAGTTTAGCCGGCCCTTCCTTTGGTCCCGGTCAGTGTTCCTAGGACCTGACAGTGGTTTACACAGCGAAGCTGCTTCATCCCACACGCGGCATTGCTCCGTCAGGCTTTCGCCCATTGCGGAAGATTCGTCGCTGCAGCCTCCCGTAGGAGTCCGGGCAGTGTCTCAGTCCCGATGCGGCGGGTCATGCTCTCACACCCGCTACCCGTCTTCGGCTTGGTGAGCCGTTACCTCACCAACAACCTGATAGGACGATCGCCGCGCCCAAGGCGCCGAAACTTTCCTCCGAAGAGCACATGGGGTATTACCGTCAGTTTCCCGACGCTATCCCCCACCTCGGGGTACGTACGATCGCGTTACTCGCCCTTTCGCCACTCTCTCCGAAGAGAGCGTTCGACTTGCATGCTTTAGCCATGCCGCCAGCGTTCAATCTGAGCCAGGATCAAACTCTTCAATTGATTTCCTATGCGCCGGTCTAAGACCGGTTTGCTTCGGTTGAAGACGACCCTGTTAACCCCTTGACCCCCACACCGGGCAAGCCCGATCTGAAGGCGCAAGAGGCCGGTCTGACCCCGGGACAAGCCCGGGGACACATCGGACGGCTAGCCCGATGATTTGCTGACTCTGTAAGGAAAAGGGGTTCCTTTTCATTCGCGCGACAGTGTCAGCAGCACGGCCCGCTGTGAGGACCGTGCACGCCATTTTTCGGCGGTGGATGGTTCGGCGTACGAACCCCGTCGCACGGACGGTTCCACCACCGCACACTCTCGCGATGTTTCCCGACTGCCTACTTGTCAAGGTTCTGGGTCCCGCTGGGCGATGAACACCCCGTCGGAACCACTCGCCGCCCGGTCAGGCGGCAGGGGTGATAGTACGCCGAGACCCAATCGGGTCAAACTCAACGGGTCAGATTTTTGAACCCGCGCGTCGTAAACCCCTCACGGTCAACAACTTACGCACTTCCTGCCCCCGAGTTCGCCGCCCCCGAACCGCTCCGACCACTCCCAGACCCCTCGCCAGTGGCCACCCCGAGCGTCGCGGCCCAGCAGACGGCGCCCGCCCGACGCCCGCCTCCCAGCGTCCTGCAGACCCCCGTCATCGTCGCCCCGGTCGTCCGCACATCGTCGACCACGACCACCACCCGCTCGGGCCCGAGCCTCGCCGCCGCCCTTCGCGCCCGGAACACCCCCGCGACATTCCCCTTGCGGGCCGACATCGGCAGCCTCGATTGGGGCGGCCCGTGTTGACGCCCGACCGCCCGCACCAGCCTGCACCCCGTCGCCCGCGAGACCTCCCTGGCGAGCACGAGCGTGTGGTCGACGCCCCGTGAGAGCCGCCTGCGGGTCGTTGTTGGAACGGGCGTCACGATCACCCGGGCGGGGTCGATCCGCATCAGCCGCAGCCGATCGGCGACCGCCAGACCCAACAATCGCCCCAGATCCTGCCCCAGCCGACGCCAGGGCCCGTGCTTGAACTCGAGAATCATCTCCCGCAGCAGCCCGTCGTAGCACCCGAGACGCACGGCGACATCCCACGCCAAGCGCTTGCTGCGGCAGGCGGGGCAGCCGTCGAAATCGGCCTCAAACGGCCCGGCGTCCTCCCCGCAGCGGGGGCAGTACTGGTCCGGGCTGTCGGGCAGCCATCCGGCTTCGAGCATCCTGTCGGCCATGGGAGGCCGAGTCAGCCCGAGCCAGACCCGCTCGACCTCGATCGCCGCGGCCCGCGCCCGCCCTCTGGCCGGGGTCTCGCCCATGAGCACGGGCGGCCCGGCGTCCAAGTCTGGAGGGCCCGGAGGCCAGACAAACTTGCCCGAGGGCGCTTTCGTCGGTTGTGCTTCGTCCCGGACCATCCCTCGTCCCCGCAGTTCGCCTCGGCCCCAAATGCAGTCTCTGCTCAGGCCCGGCGGGTCACCGCCTCGGCCAGGCGGTTTCGGACCAGTTCCGCCCTTGCGATCCTTCGTTCGGCCTGGGTCATGTTCCGGCCCGAGGCCCGCTGGAGGTGGGCGGGCTGGACCAGGAGCATCAGGTTGTGCACCACCTGCTGGTCGACCTTCTCGATCAGCCCCATCGCGACACCGAGCCGGAGCTGGCTGAGCAGGCGGGTCGCCTCGTCGGTCGCGAGCAGGCGGGCGTGGGTCAGGACGCCCATGGCCCGGTGGACCTGGTCGGCGATGGCCTCGCCCCGCCGCTCGACGAGCTGGCGACGGCTGACCCGCTCGTACTCGATGACCTTCGGGATGATCTCGTGTTCGAGGTCGTGCAGCAGCACCCGTTCGGACTTGCCCAGCGTGGTCTGGTTGGAGATCTGGAAGAAGTCGCCGAGGGGCTCAGAGCCCTCGCCGTAGAACCCGCGGACGGCCAGAGACATGTCGTTGGCGGCGCGTGTGACCTTCTCGATGTCGCCGGTGAGCTTGAGGGCTGGGAGGTGGAGCATGACGCCGAAGCGGATGCCCGTGCCGACATTGGTCGGGCAGGCGGTCAGGTAGCCGAACCTCGGGTGGAAGGCGTAGTCCGCCCGGGCCTCGATGCGGTCGTCGATGGTGTCGATCTCGGTCAGCGCCTCGGCGAGGGCGAACCCGGACTTGACGACCTGGATCCGGAGGTGGTCTTCCTCATTGACCATGATGCTCAGGCGTTCGCCCGGGAGGCCGACGGCGACGGCGCGGGGCTCGTCCTCGCCTGTGCGTCCGCCGGTGACGCTGTGGTTGCCGATCTTGCCGCGGGCGTGGGCCTGGGAGATCAGGTGTCGTTCAACCAGCAGATTGCGGTCGAGGCGCGAGACTTCGCGGAGGTCGATCCAGAGGAGGCGATCGGCGAGCTCCGCCTCCATGAGCTTGTGGTGGCAGAGGTCGACGATCTGCTGGCGGTCGACGCGGGAGGCCCTGGGCATGAAGGGGAAGCCCGCGAGATTCCTTGCCAGCCGGACGCGGGAGGAGACAACGACATCGCAGGCGCGCCCGGTGCCCCTGAGCCACTCTGCGCCGGTGTTGATCAGCTCCAGGGCGGTCTGGCCCGGCTGGTTGGGGTCCGGCTCGGCTGGCTGGCGGGGCTTTTCGTTCATGCTTCGGGCCGATCCTCGGGGAGGTCGGCCCCGGGCGACGAGGGAGCGCTGCCGAGCGAGCGGAGCTCGTCACGGAGGCGTGCGGCCCGCTCGTAGTGCTCGGCGGCGACCGCTTCGGCGATCTGCTTGCGGAGGGTCGCAAGCCGCTCTGCCCGTTCTTCCAGGCTGCCGAGCAGGGCTTCGATGGGCCGGTCGCCCCCCCGTGAGGCGGCCAACGCCCGGCGGGGGATCTTGCCGACATGGTGGGTGGCCCCGTCGTGGGCGCGTTCGAGCAGCGGTCCGAGGGGGAACTCGAAGGCCTTGTAGCAGTCGGCGCAGCCGAGCAGGCCCTCGTTCTTGAACTGGGAGAAGGTGGTCCCGCAGGCCGAGCAGCGGACCGACCGGACAGACGGCGGGCGGCGGGGGGCGACGGGCCCGGACACCGAGGGGCCCGCGGGGGCGGGTTGGGCGTGCTTGGCCAGGAGCGAGGCGATGTTGGCGTGGGGGTCGGGGCTGATGCCCTCGGACTCGGCGCACTCTGGGCAGAGGTGCTTCTCCTGCACGATGCCGTTGACCACCACGATCTCGTGGATGGTGGCTTCGTTTTTGCCGCAGGCGCACTTCATGCCGCAACACTCCGGCGGAACAAATGGTGTGTTCCCCTGTCGAGTTTAGCGCGGCGGCGGGGTGTCGATCCGGATCCGGCTTCAGACGCGTCGGCTTCTCCGGTAGACGACTGTCTGGTGGGTGGCGGCGGGGCCGCCGCTGAGATCCATCAGGACCGCGATGATGACCACCGCGAGCCAGAGGCCCTGGACGCCGCCCCCTTCGTTGACCGCCGCGGCGTACCCGAGGGTCAGGAACGGCATGAAGAAGAACCCGAGCAGGGGCCAGATCAGCGTCTCGTACGCGCTGGAGAGGTAGGTCGAGAAGAGGGCCAGCAGGACGATGACCAGGCGGGGCGTCAGCAGGGCGAGCAGGGCGATGAGGCAGGGCATGTGGGCAATCTACTCCGCATCCGGTAGCATGGGAACCTCTTGGTCAGCACAACTACGAGATTCATGGAGAATCAGATGAGAAAAAGGCTCCCGTGTGCGGGCGTTCGCTCTTTGGCCTTTGGCGGTCTGGCGGCGTCGGTGTTGTTCGCGATGGGGTGCGCCGCGGGGGGCGAGGGCGAGACGAACCTGGTGCAGTCCGGCGATGACGGCACTCAGAGTGCTGGGGCTCAGAACGCCGAGTCCGGGGACGCGTCGGAGGGGCGTGATCTTTCCCGCCTGCGCGCTCTGGAAGCGCGGCCCTCGGCGACGGTCTTCTCTCCCCTGAGCTGGCCGACGCCGACGGAGGTTCGTTTGGCCTCCGGGCGACCCGGCCCGGCGTACTGGCAGAACCGCGTCGACCACTCGATCCGCGTCCGGCTCGACACCGAGGCTCGCCGGGTCGAGGCGACGCAGACCATCACATACCACAACCACTCGCCCCACAAGCTGGACTACATCTGGCTGCACCTGGAGCAGAACCTGTTCCGGAGCGACAGCCGCGGCACGCGGATGACGCCCCCGGGCACGCGCTTCTCCAGCGAGGACGGGTTCGACGGCGGGTTCGAGATTGAGTCGGTCGTGCTGGGCTCGGACTATCCGGCCGAGCTGAAGGTGTACGACGCGCTCGCCAAGCTGGACCTGCCCTCTTCGCTCGAGCCCGGACAGAGCATCGAGATCGGTCTGGCCTGGGCGTTCGACATCCCCGGCTACGGCGCCGACCGGCTCGGCATCGAGGATGTCGAGCAGGGCACGATCTTCCAGCTTGCGCAGTGGTTCCCCACGCCCGTGAAGTACGACGATGTGAACGGGTGGAACACGATGCCGTATGTCGGCACGGGCGAGTTCTACACCGACTTCGGGCGTTACGAGGTCGAGATCACGGTGCCGCGGAGCTACCTCGTCGGCGCGACCGGGGTTCTGCAGAACCCCGAGGATGTGCTGACGCGGGCGCAGATCGACCGGCTGGCCGAGGCGTCCAAGGGCCCCGAGACGGTGATCATCGTCGGGCCCGAGGAGGTCGGCTCGGCCGAGATCCGCCCCGCCGGCGATGGCGAGCTGACCTGGCGGTACGAGGCGGAGGATGTGCGTTCGTTCGCGTGGACCGCCAGCGACGCGTTCATCTGGGACGCCGCTGCGGTGCAGGGATCGAGCGTCGGGACGATGGCGCACTCGCTGTACCCCAAGGAGGCGCTACCGGTCTGGGAGACGGCGACGGACATGCTCCGCTTCTCAATCGAGGGGTACAACCGGCGCTGGTTTGAGTATCCGTACCCGACGGCGATCAATGTCTCGGGTCGCGTGCGCGGGATGGAGTACCCGATGATCCTGTTCAGCCGCAACCGCCAGAGCGAGCGCGGGCTGTACGGGCTGACGACGCACGAGATGGGCCACAACTGGTTCCCGATGATCGTCAACTCAGACGAGCGTCGGCACATGTGGTTCGACGAGGGGCTGACGAGCTTCATCAACATCTATTCGAACCTCGAGCGGTACCCCGACGAAGAGCCGCGCCGGGGCAACCCGCGGGCCTTCGCCCGCCAGATGCTCGAGAACGAGCCGATCGGCCAGCCCTCGATGACCTACCCGGACCTGGTGCACCCGGGGATGCTTGGCTACCTGATGTACGGCAAGCCGGCGATCGCGCTCTACCAACTCCGCGAGTTCGTGCTCGGGCCGGACCGGTTCGACGACGCGTTCATCGCGTTCATCAACGCCTGGGCGTTCAAAAGCCCCCAGCCCGCGGACTTCTTCCGCATGATGGAGGACGGCGCCGGCGAGGACCTGTCGTGGTTCTGGCGCGGGTGGTTCTACGAGAACGGCGTGCTCGATCAGGCGGTCGTCGGTATCGAGCACGAGTACGAGGGCGACAACGAGAACGGCCGGATTCTCGCGGCCAACATCAAGCTGGAGAACCGGGGCGAGCTCGTGATGCCCGTCGAGATGGAGCTCTCGTTCGAGGACGGCTCGTCGATGATCCATCGCGTGCCGGTTTATATCTGGCGGAACGCCGACGCCGCGACGGCGCGAGTCCGCACCGAGGGGCGGCGTGTCGTGGGCGTGCGTCTGGACCCGCGGGGGCTCCTGGCCGACGTCGATCCGGGCAACGATGTCTGGCCGCGCGAGGAGAGACGCGAGCGCAGGCGTCGTCAGCGGTAACTCGAAGGCCGGATGAAAGTTCTGTGGCACTGGCGGCTTGCCCGTCAGTGTTTTTTTTGACGATGAGGGGAGATCGGCCTTCCATGCAGCCGACTGTGCTCTTCGGCATCGATGTGTTGGATGCACGGCATCGCTGCGGAGACGAAACGGCACCGACCCCCTGCAGAGGTCGGCGGCACGATCGCGCCGCGCAGTTCATCGAAGCCCCGAAGGGGCGCGGGGTTGTAGCCACGGGTGGAGGTGTGCGCAGCACGCCGGAACCCGTGGACAGCTCGTCGAAGTGAATCCGCCCTGAAGGGGCGGAGGAAGTGTTCGACACAAGGTGTGCTGCAGTTCCTTCGCCCCTTCAGGGCGAAGAGAATCTTGTGCCGCATTCCACGGGTTGCGCTCCGACCGACGATGCGCGTCGGTCTGCGCTCCACCCGTGGCTACAACCCCTCGCTCCTTCGGAGCGAGGGAGAGATGCACGAGTCGACGGGGTTTCTCGAAAGAGGCGTCGTCGGCTTGTCCACCAGTGTCTTCTCTTGTCGGTGATTCGTGCTGATGGACTCGTGATTCAGGATGGGGCGCTCAGAGATGCTGA
>REET01000268.1 GCA_007694925.1 Phycisphaerales bacterium
GGATTTCCAAGGGCAGGACCGTCCGCGAGTTTGTCTGCGGCGTGATGATCATCGCGCCCCTGACGACCTTCGTGTGGCTGAGCGTCTTCGGCAACACCGCCCTGCACCAGCAGCTCTACAACCCGGAAACGGGCGTGCTGACTCCGCCCGAGCGCGACGCCCCGATCCGCGAGGGGAGCCTCGCTGACTTCCTGCACGAGAGCGTCCCGGCGGAGGGGGCCGGGCCGGTCGCGACGGAGAATCCGGGCGCGGGCGAGGCGACCGTGGGGGCGGTCGCGCCGCTTATCCACCAGGTCAACTGGGGCAATGTCCCGGTCGCGCTCTTCGTGATGTTCGACGGGCTGCCCCTGGCCGCGATCACGGCGATGGCGGCGGTGCTGTGCATCACGCTCTTCTTTGTGACCTCCTCGGATTCGGCCTCGCTGGTGATCGACACGATCGCGTCTGGGGGCAAACCCCACCCAGCGCCCTGGTTGCGCGTGTTCTGGGCGGTCGCCGAGGGGGCGGTCGCGGCGGTCCTGCTCTTGGCGGGGGGGCTGGCGGCGCTCCAGGCGGGGGCGATCGCGACAGCCCTGCCCTTCTGCATCGTGCTCTTGGTCGGGGCGTTCGGACTCGCCAAGGCCCTGAACGCCGATCCGGCGGTCGCAAGGCCCCGGCCCGAACCCTCCGCTGCTGAAAAATCGAGCAGATAGCGGCCGTTCGCGGGGCTCGGGGGCGGGCGGCCGGGCCGGCGTGCGCCAATACTTGCGGCTTGATCGGGGCGAGCGTTTTCCGCCCTTTCCGCCGCCGTGTTTTTCCGCGCGAGGCTGCCCGATGGAGATGGCCTGGTACATCCCGCTGTTGATCTTCTTCGCCCGCATTTTGGATGTGCCGATCGGCACGATCCGGATGATCGTGGTGATCAACGGCCAGAAGTTTCTCGCCGCGCTGCTCGGCTTCTTTGAGGTCATCATCTGGGCGTTGGCGGTGGGGGGTGTGATCAGCTTTTTGACCAACCCGTTCGCGCTGGTGGCGTACGGCGCGGGGTTCGCGGTGGGCACGCTGATCGGGATGACCGTCGAGAGCCGCATCGCGCTGGGCTACCGGGTGGTCCGCGTGATCAACTCCCGCCCCGAGATCGATGTCAGCACCGTGATGCGCGGCGCGGGGTACAAGGTCACTCGGATCGAGGGCTCGGGCATGAAGGGCCCCGTCGAGGTCGCGTTCTTGGCGATCCCGCGCCGGAAGCTCCAGAAGACGCTGGAGATGGTCCGGGGCGTGGCGCCCGAGGCGTTCGTGTCGGTGGAGCGGGCCGACCGAGCGGCGGCGGCCGCCGAAACGCCCTCGGGGCGGATCGCCGTTTCCAGCTTTGGTAAGTTCGGGGGCGTTCGGAAGTAGCGGGCTTCCGATCGAAGCGGAGGCGCGGAAGGGGCAAGCTCGCGCATGACGATCCTGCTGACCATCGGGGCGATCATCGCCAGCCTTGTGCTCCTGACGCTGGGGGCCGAGCTGCTCGTGCGCGGGGCCTCGGGGCTGGCGCTGCGGGCGGGGCTCTCGCCCTTGTTCGTCGGGATGACGGTGGTGGGGTTCGGGACTTCAACGCCCGAGCTCGGTGCGAGCGTGGCCGCGACACTTGGGGGCGTGACGGATCTTTCTGTCGGCAATGTCATCGGATCCAACGCCTTCAACATCGGGGTGATCCTCGCGATCACGGCGATCGTGCGCCCGATGGTGGTGCGATACGCGGAGGTCCGGCGCGAGGCGGTGCTGGGCGTGGGGGCTGCGCTCGTGCCTCTGCTGGCCCTCGCCGGGGCGGGCGCGATCCCACGCTGGTGCGGGCCGTTGCTGGTGGTTGTGCTGATCTTTTTTCTCGCCGGCGCGATCCGGGCGGCCTCCAGAACCGGGCCGGGCGTGCCCGAGGTCGAGGCCGATGATCTGCCGGTCCCCGCGCCCGCCAGCCGTCCGCCCGCGTGGGCGCTCGTGCTGCTGGTCATGGCGGGGCTCACGATCCTGATCGGCGGCTCGCGTCTCTTGGTCTGGCAGGCGGTCGAACTCGGGCGGGCGCTGGGCGTCAGCGAGCTGATGATCGGCCTAACGATCATCGCCGCGGGCACCTCGATGCCCGAACTGGTCACCAGCGTGCTGGCGGCGGTCCGAGGTCAGGCCGACATCGCGGTGGGCAACATCCTCGGCTCGAACATCTTCAACGCGTTCGGGATCCTGGGGATCGCCGCGACCATCGGCCCCCAGACGGTACAGGCCCGGTCGCTCTGGCTGGATGTCCCGGCGCTTTTTATCCTGAGCGTCGCGCTCGTGCCGATCATGAAGAGCGGAGGACGGATCTCGCGTCGGGAGGGCGGGCTGCTGCTGGCCGGCTTTGCCGTCTACATGGGCCTGCTGCTCATGGTCGAGTTGCGATAGAGCCGGCTACTTGCCCGACAGCCCGGGAATGAAGGGCATCACGATCGAGAACGCGATCAGCAGAATGATCACGATCTCCAGCACCTCGAGTCTCTTGGTCGACTCGATCGTGCCGAGCTTGTCGTAGACGCTCTCTACGGTTTCGAGCTTGTGGAGCACCGCCGCGTCCCACTGGGGCAGGTTCATGCGGTCGGAGATCAGGCGGTACAGGCGGGCCATGTACTGCTCGCCCAGCAGCTTGATCCCGTTGTTGACCCCCTCGAAGAGCAGGGCCTTGTCGGTCGCGAGTTCGGCGAACTCGCGGATCGCCTTGGCGCCCTTGCTCAGGGGCCAGATCCTGGCTTTGAGGACCTTCTCCATCAGCTCCCGAGATCGGTCGAGCATGTCGTCGAGCTGCTCGTCGAGCAGACGCATCTCCAGGAGCTCGACATTGGCGTGCTGGAGCAGGCTGACGACATCGGAGGGTTCCGGGTCGAAGATCAGCGCCGCGTTCCAGTCAACGACGGTCAGGTCGCCAGAGCCGTAGCCCATCCGGGCCGCCAGCGTGTGCTCGATCTGCTGCTCTGAAAGCTCCCCGGTCTCGGCCTGGAGGGTCCGGGCGAGAAGTGTGCGGTGCGACTGGAGCAGCCCCTTGGGGGTCACGCCCTCGGGCCATCGCTGGACCGAGATCGCGGCGTAGTCCTCGACCATGGCCGACAGCTCGTATCTGCTGATCGCCTCTTTGATCGACCCGGCCAGCGACTCGGCGCAGGACCGGGCCGCGTTGATCAACTCCTGATTGTCGTAGAGCGCCCGGGTCAGCTCGGCGAGGTCGGCGATGTCGGAGTCGAAGGGGATTCGAAAGTTCACCCCGATCGCGCCGAAGTCGTACAGGGTGCACTCGACGGCGGTCTCGCACGCCATCTGCGCGACCTTGATCGGGGCGACCTCGGCCGAGACGCGCAGGGGCGTGGGCTTGTACTCGAACCACGCGGGCGAGGGGCGGCGGATCCGAACGGCGCTCCCCCGCACCCCGTCGCGGACGAGGGCCTCGGCACGGGCCAGGTCGATGCCGATCCCGACATCGAAGGCGAACAGGGCGTGGCAGACGCCCCCGACCCTCACCGGTCCCCCCGTTTCGCGTTCGGAATCGCCCGGCAACGAAACGCTTGCTGTTTTGGTCATCGACCTTCGCCTTCGGTTCCCGGGCACACCGGGCTTGACATCCCCACGCGACATCTAACATTATCCGCGGCGTCGCCTGCCGCAAGCCCGACGGCAGATTCTCCAAGGGGCGTCCCCGCTTTGGTCCAACAGACACGACTCCCCCTGGAGATGCAGCCCCAGCCGACGGATGTCGCTTGCGGGCCGACCTGCCTTCACGCTGTCTACCGCTACTTCGGCGACAGGGCCGATCTCCCCGAGGTGATCGAGACCGTTCCGCGTCTGGAGCACGGGGGGACGCTGGCGGTCCTGTTGGGGGTTCATGCGCTGGGGCGGGGGTATCGCGCCAGGCTGTACACCTTCAACCTGCACATGTTCGACCCGAGCTGGTTCCCGTCGCCCGACGGGGGCGCCGCCGACCCGGCGCTCCTCCGCGACCGCCTCGCACGCCAGGCGGAGGCCAAGGGCGAGGGTCGCGACGAACGCTTCGCCGCGGCGACGGAGGGTTACCTCGCCTTCCTCGACGCGGGGGGCGAGATCCTCATGGAGGATGTCAGCTCGGCCCTCATCAGCGCCCACCTGCGAGACGGGCGCCCGCTCATCACCGGCCTGAGCTCGACCTTCCTCTACCGCGTGCCGCGCGAGTACGGCCCCAACGACGATCCCGACGACATCCGGGGCGAGCCGGCGGGGCACTTTGTCGTGCTCTGCGGGCACCATGGCAAGTCCCGGCGCCTGACCATCGCCGACCCGTTGACCGAACGCCCGGGCGATCCAGCCCGTGTGTACGAGGCGCCGATGTCGCGCGTCGTCGCGGCGATCATGCTCGGTGTCCTGACCCACGACGCCAACCTGCTGGTGATCGAGCCCGAGGGCGAACGCCAGACCGCCCCCGGCAAGCGCCGGAAGAAACGCCGCACGAAAAGGAAGCCGGCCCGATGAACGCCCTCGTCGTTGTCGATCGGCCCGAACGCTGGCCGCTGCATGTCCCGGGGACGGAGGTCGTCGCCTCGCGCGACTACCTGACCGACCCGCGCTTCGCGGCGATCCGGCGGGCGAAGGTCTTCAACCTCTGCCGCTCGTACCGCTACCAGTCCGCCGGTTACTACGTCTCGCTTCTGGCCGCGGCCCGGGGGCACACGCCCTGGCCTTCGGTCGGCACCATCCTCGACTTCCGCCTCTCGCCGATCATCCGGATCGTCGGGCATGAGCTGGACGACCTCGTCCGCAAGAGCCTCGCCCCGCTGAAGTCCGACGAGTTCGAGCTGAGCATCTACTTCGGGCGCAACATGGCCCACCGGTACGACCGGCTCTCGCTGGCGCTCTTCAACCAGTTCCCCGCCCCCTTCCTCCGGGCGGTCTTCGTCAAGGAAGACAAGTGGAACATCGAGAGCGTCCGGATCATCGGCGCCGGCGAGATCCCCGAGGACCACCGCCCGTTCGCCATCGAGCAGGCCGAGCGGTTCCTCCACAGGCCCACACGCCGGGGCGCCAAGAAGACCCAGGCACGCTACGACCTTGCGATCCTCGTCAACGAGCACGAGGAGATCCCCCCCTCCGACCCGCCGGCGATCAAGAAGTTCCTCAAGGCGGCCGAGGCCGCGGGGTTCAGGGCCGAGCTCATCCACGCCGACGACGCGGGCCGGATCGCCGAGTTCGACGCGCTCCTGATCCGCGAGACGACCGCCGTGGATCACCACACGTACAGGATCTCCCGGCGCGCCGAGGCCGAGGGTCTGGCGGTCATCGACGACCCGCATTCGATCCTCCGCTGCGCAAACAAGGTCTTCCTCGCCGAGCTGATGACCCGCCACGGGCTGGCGACACCCGAGACCATCATCCTCTCCAAGGACCGCATCCATCTCGTCGCCGAGAAGATCGGCTTCCCCTGCGTGATCAAACGCCCAGACGAAGCCTTCTCCCGCGGCGTCATCAAGGTCGATACCGAGGACGAGTTCCACGAACGCATCGACGAGCTCTTCGACGGCTCTGAACTCCTGATCGCACAGGAGTTCGCGCCCACCGAGTTCGACTGGCGCATCGGCGTGCTCGGCGGCGAGGCGATCTTCGCCTGCAAGTACTTCATGGCCCGCAAGCACTGGCAGATCCTCCAGCACCACGACAAGGGCGTGCACGAGGGCGGCTTCGAGAGCTTCTCGCTCGACGATGCGCCACGCGCCGTCGTCTCGCTGGCCGTCAAGGCGGCAAAGCTCATCGGCGACGGGCTCTACGGCGTCGACATCAAAGTCCTGGACGGCAAGCCCAAAATCATCGAAGTCAACGACAACCCGAGCATCGACTCGGGCGTGGAAGACAAAATTCTCGGCGACTGGCTCTACCGGCGCATCGTCGACCACCTGCTCGCCAAAATCGAATCGAGCCGCCGATGACAGACACAGCGCCGACCCCGGCCGACTACAGCTACCCCCTCGGCCTCTTTCAGGGCGTGGGCATCGAGCTGGAGTACATGATCGTCGACGAGCGCACGCTCGATGTCCGCCCCGTCGCCGACGAGGTGATGAAGGCGATCGCCGGCGAGTACGCCACCGATGTCGAGCCCGACGGGGATGGGGGCGTCATCGGCTGGTCCAACGAACTCGCCCTGCATGTCGTTGAGCTGAAAACCATCCGTCCCGTCGCCTCGCTGGAGGGGCTGGCGGACCTCTTTCAGTCGCATGTCGCCAGGGTCGAACAGGTGCTGGCGCCGATGGGCTGCCGCCTGCTGCCCGGGGCGACGCACCCGTGGATGGACCCGCTCGCCGAGATGCGCCTGTGGCCCCACGAGTACTCGCCGGTGTACGAAGCGTTCAACCGCATCTTCGACTGCCGTGGGCACGGGTGGGCCAACCTGCAGTCCACGCACATCAACCTCCCCTTCGGTAGCGACGCCGAGTTCGCCCGCCTGCACGCGGCGATCCGTCTGGTCCTGCCCATCCTGCCCGCGCTCGCCGCGGCTTCCCCCGTCATGGACGCCAAGCCGACCGCCTTCGCCGACGCGAGGCTGGAGGTGTATCGCTCCAACGCGCGTGCCGTGCCCTCGGTCAGCGGGCGGGTGATCCCCGAGCCGGTCTTTTCGAGGCGCGACTACGAGGGCGTGCTGCTGGCTGGGATCTACAAAGACCTCGAGCCGCACGACCCCGACGGAACCCTCCGCCACGAGTGGGTCAACGCGCGCGGGTGCATCGCCCGCTTCGACCGCGGCGCGATCGAGATCCGGCTGCTGGATATCCAGGAATGCCCCGCCTCAGACATCGCGGTCTGCAACATGGTGATCCGGGCCGTGCGGGCCCTTGCCGAGGAGCGTTGGGCGGGAGTGCAAGAGCTGCGATCCTTCGGCGTCGAGCCGCTGCACGCGATCCTGCAGGACTGCATCAAACACGCCGAGCACGCGACGATCGCCGACGCCGCATTCCTGAGGGTCTTCGGGATCGACTCTGGCAGCAGCGGGGGCGTCACGGCGGGCGAACTCTGGCGACGCCTCGACGCCGAACTGCCAAAGACGCCCGGCGTCGATCCGCAGCCCCTGCAAGCCATCTTCACCCACGGCACGCTCGCAACCCGCCTCGTCCGATCGCTGGGGTGCGAGCCCGACCGCGACGCCCTTCGCCGTGTCTACGGCAGGCTCGCCGACGCGCTCCGCAGCGGCACGCCCTTCGTGCCCGAGGGTTGAC
>REET01000269.1 GCA_007694925.1 Phycisphaerales bacterium
CGTTGGTGCGAGCACACTGCCGGGCAACCCGCAAGTGCCACAGGTCTTCTGACACGCCACCCCCCCACGCCCCACGCCCTACTCCCCCCCTTGGCACGCCGGTTGCGACTGATCCGTTGTCGACGCGAACGAAACGGCTGCGCGGAGGTCGGGCCGATGAATCGATGGATCAGCATCACGACGCTTGCGCTGCTTTGCGCTCTGTGCGCCGCGGCTTCTGGCGTGACGGTGCGGGATGTCTGCCGCATCGAGGGGCAGGGCGAATCGATTTTGCAGGGGCTGGGGCTGGTCACCGGCCTGCGCGGGACGGGCGACTCGGGCGAGGACCTGATCGTGGCTCGTCCTCTGGCGCGGGTGCTTGAGAACAACGGGCTGCCGGTCGGCTCGCTCGAGGAGCTGGGCAACAGCAAGTCCGTGGCGCTGGTGCTGGTCTCGTGCGTGATCCCGCGTGAGGGCGCGAGGGTCGACGACCGTTTCGACATCACGGTGACGGTGCTCAACAGCGCGTCGAGCCTTGAGGGCGGGCGGCTGTACCTGTCTCCCCTGACCGGCCCCTACCCGGGCAGCCCGGTCTTTGCGATCGCCGAGGGAGATGTGGAGCTCGAATCGCTCCGGACGCCGACGCGGGGGAAGGTTCGGCGGGGTGCGAGGCTGCGCCAGTCGATCCTGCCTCCCGACATCCGGGGCGAGTTCAACCTGATCATCGAGCCTCGCTATGCGGGGCAGCAGACGGCCCGCCATGTGGCCCAGCGGATCGAGGACGAGTACCGCCTGAGCCCGGAGGGCGCGTTCGACCGCGAGTCGCGCCCGATCGCCGAGGCGATCGACGACCGGACGGTGCGTGTGCGTGTGCCCGACGACCTCGCCGACAGCATCGCGGGGTTTATCGCGGATGTGATGACCACTGAGGTCGACCCGGCGCAGATGCGCTTGCCGGCGCGGGTGATGGTCAGCCGCTCTGCGGGGTCGATCGTGGTGACGGGGGATGTGGAGATCAGCCTTGTGGCGATCTCGCACCGGAACCTTGTGATCCGTCGTGTCGAGCCGCCGCCGGCGCCCAACGAGATGAACCCGCTGATCACCAACGAGCGTGTGGTGGGGATCGGCACGCGGGCGAGGGCGAGCGAGCGGGCGAAGCTCGACGACCTGCTCGAAGCGTTCAAGGCCCTGGACGTGCCGGTGGACGACCAGATCACGATCGTCGAGATGCTGCACAAGGTCGGGCGTCTGCACGCTGACCTGGTGGCTGACTAAAAGCCCGGAGGTCACAGACCATGCTCGGCATCGGAACAAGCGGCGCCAACCCCCTGATGAACGACCCCACGGCGTCGCTCTCTGGCGCACGCCCCCGCCCCGACGCCGACGACGGGCGCCGGTTCAGAGAGCTCATGGGCCAGGGCCCGACACGGGCCGACACGCGCAAGCCCGAAGAGCAGGCCCGCGAGGCGGCCGAGCAGCTTCTGAGCGTTTCGTTCATCCAGCCGGTGCTCAAGCAGGTTCGCGAGATGAACGACGCGCCGCCCCCGTGGGGCCCGACGCAGGCGGAGAAGCAGTTCGGCCCGATGCTCGACGCGAAGCTGGCGGACCAACTGATCAAGGCGGCCCGCCTGCCGATCGTCGAGCGGCTGTCGCGTGACCTGAACCGTTCGGAGTTGCTGAACAACCTGGGGCCGCAGATGCCCGAGAAGAAGGGGTTCCGCTCATGAACGCGCCGGGAACACTGAGCACAGATTGGGCGGACGCGATCGAGGGCTCGCTCGGGGACCTGCTGATGCTGCACGAGGCGATGCTCGAGATCACCCGTGCGCAGCGCCGGGCGATCTCGCAAGCCGATCCGCGGTCGATGCGCCCGATCCTCGATCGTCAAGCCGCGCTGCTCCGGGAGATCGCCGAGGCCGAGCACCGGCGGCGCGAGGCGGTGCGTCTGGCGATCGAGTCGGACGCGGAGCTTCGGCGTGAAGACCGGGCGGGTTCGCCCCCGCCGCGGATCGAACGCCTGCTGCCCCTGATGGATGAGGAGCGTCGCGAGCGTGTCGAAGCACTGGCAGGGCGTTTGCGAGAGACGGTTGACGTCGTGCGGCGCGAACAGTCGAGCGTGCGCACGGCGGCGGAATCACTGGCGAACCACATGCGCGGGCTGATGCAGCAGATCGGTAGAAAGCTCTCGGGGGTGGGGACCTACTCGCCGCGGGGTGAGCTGGCCTCCGCACGCCCGATGCCCGCCGGGGTGGATGTGACGCGATGAGCCTGAACAGCGCCATGCACATCGGCGCTTCGGCGCTGCGGGCCAGCCAGGTCGGGCTGCAAGTCACGGGCAACAACCTGGCCAATGTCTCCACGCCCGGGTACTCGCGCCAGGTGGTCGGCCTTGCGCCGATCCAGGGGCAGAACTTCGGGGCGCCGTACATCCTCGGGCGGGGCGTGGGCGTCACGGGCGTGACGAGGCAGATCTCTGAATCATTGAACGCGCGGCTGCGGACTGGCGTCTCTGACGAATCCGCCGCCCGAGGCCAGCTCGATGTGCTCAGCCAGCTCGAAAGCGTGCTGGGCGAGCTCTCGGGCAGCGACCTCTCTTCGGCGATGGATCGGTTCTTCGGCGCGTGGTCGGAGCTTGCGAACCTGACTGAATCGGGTGCGGCGGTGATCGCCAGCGGGCGCGAGCTCGCGGGTGTTTTTCACCGGATATCCGGCGATCTGAAGACGCTGCGGGCGCAGGTGGACCGGGAGCTGGGCGTCTCGGTGACCAAGGCGCACGAGCTTGCCCAGAGCATCGCCGACCTGAACCGCCAGATCGTGGCGTCGGAGGTCGGCTCGGCCAAGGCGAACGGGCTGCGGGATCAGCGCGACCAGGTGCTCAGCGAGCTGTCGCAGCTGATGGATGTCTCGGTGGTCGAACTCGGCGACGGGGCGATGGATGTGCTCGTCGGCTCGACTCCGATCGTGCTCGGGGCGTCGGCCAGGAGGCTGACCCTGGAGACCGAAACGGTGGGCGGCGTGACGAGGGCGTACATCGCCGCGGGCGCAGACGGGCGGGAGATCCCCGTCCGCTCGGGGCGCATCGGGTCGATGATGGACGCCCGCAACGGGGAGATCGACGGGGCTCTGGAGCGGATCGACACGCTGGCGGCGAGGCTGATCCACGAGGTCAACACGCTGCACGCGACGGGCTCGTCCAAGGCCGGGCTGACGCAGGCGACCTCGCTGCTGGCGTTCCCGATCGGCGATCGGTCACTGCCCCTGAACAGCCCCGAGAACGCGTCGATCGCGGGCCTGCCGATCAAGCCGACCAACGGCGGGTTCTACATCGAGGTGAAAGACTCGTCGGGCCAGACGACCAGGACGCGGATCAGTGTCGACCTCGACGGGATCACCGGCGCCGGGGGCTCTGGCGTCGGCGACGACACGACGCTGGAGGGGCTGATCGCGTCGATTAATGCGGTCGATGGCGTCAGCGCCTCGTTCGGGCCGGACGGCAAGCTGCGGATCAACGCCGACAACGGGTTCACCTTCGGCTTCGCCGACGATACCTCGGGCGTGGTCGGGGCGCTGGGGTTCAACGCGTACTTCACGGGGACCAACGCGTCGAACATGGATGTGCGTGCCGACCTCTCGCGCAACCCGGGGCAGCTGAGCATCGGGCGGTCGATGCGGGGCGAGTTTGTCGCCAACGGGACGGCGATGGAGATCGCCGGGCTTCGGGAGAAGCCGCTCGATGCGCTCGGCGGCGCCTCGCTGCGGGGCTACTGGCAGGACGGGGCCCAGAGCATCGGCGTGGCGACGCAGGCCGCGAGGTCCAACTTCCAGGCGTCGGTGACCGTCCGCGAGAGCCTGCAGGCTCAGCGTGATTCGGTCAGCGGCGTGAGCATCGACGAGGAATCGATCAATCTTCTGAACTTCCAGCGTCAGTACCAGGGGGCAGCACGGCTGATTTCCGTCGCCGACGAGCTGATGCGGACCCTGATGTCGCTGGTGTAAAGGAACGGAACGGCGATGAGCTCCTTCCCGGCGGGGATCACCCGCGTGCCAAATCTGATGCTCTCTCAGCTCGCCATGGGGCGTCTGGGGCGTACCGGCGTCGAGATGGCGCGTGTGCAGGAGCAATTGGCGACGGGGCTGCGGGTCAACCGCCCCAGCGACGACGCGGTCGGCGCTGCGATCATCGCCGAGCTGAACGCGCGTCTGGGCCGGGCCGAGCAGACCAAGAGAAACCTCCAGCACGCCGACTCGGCGCTGGCCGAGGCCGACTCCGCCCTGAACGAGGCGTATGAGCTCCTCCTCCAGGCCAAGAGCATCGCGGGCGATCAGATCAACTTCCCAAGCACCGCCGATGAGCGTGCCGCCCAGGCCAGGATCATCGATTCGATCATCACCGGGCTGGTGCATGTCGGCAACCGGCGGGGCGTCGCTGGGCACATCTTCGGGGGCTCGAACCCGACCACGCCTCCGATCGAGCAGTTTCTGACCGGCTTCCGCTTCAAAGGCGAGGGGCAGGGGCTGGTGACCGACCTTGGTGTCGGATCGAGCATCCCCATCACACTCGGGCCGGAGAACGCGCTGGGCTCGGTCTCGGCCCGCGTCAACGGCACGCGCGACCTCGAGCCGGGCCTGACACCCGACACCCGCCTGGCGGACATGCACGGCGCCCGGGGGCTCGGCGTCGGCGACGGGCCGATCGCCCTGAAGATCAACGGCGCCGACCCGGTGACGATCGATCTGGCCAACGCCGACACCATCGGCGATGTGCTCAAGCGGATCGAAGCGGCGATCAAGCGCTACGAGACCGACAACGAGATCGATCTGCTCGGTCCCGGCGGGGTCTCCCTCGACGGGCGCTCGATCCGCATCGATGTCCTCCCCGCCCCCGCGGGCGAGCCGGCGTATGAGCTGGCGTTCAGCGGGGTGGGCGGCGCCAAAGCCGCGGCCGACCTCGGGCTGGAGGGCGAGTCCGGGCCGGTGGTCTTCGACGCCTCTTCGGCGCTCGGGCTTGCCACCTCGCCCCGCCTAACGATGACCACGCCCCTGGCGGCGCTGGGCGCGCTCGAGGACGATCTGCCCCTGGGCACGATCAGATTGCGCTCTCTCGGCAGAACCGCGCTCGTGGACCTCTCCAACGCGCAAAGCCTGCAGGATGTCGCCAAGGCGATCGAGGGAACGGGCCTGGGCCTGCGCGTCCGGATCGACCCCGAGACCGATCGGTTGATGGTCGTCAGCGAGGTTTCGGCTTCCAGGGGGCAGGCCCTGTCGATCGAGGACGCCGACGATTCTCAGACCGCCGGCCTGCTGGGCATCCGGTCGTTCGACCACGAGACCAAGGCGTCCGACCTGAACTTCGGGCGCGGGGTCTCGGTCGTCAGCGGGGCGACGCACCCGGATACGGGCGCCGCCGACCCCTCGCGCGACATCGATTTTCTGATCCACCTGGGCGACGGCACGCCCATCGCCATCAACCTCTCGCCCTCCGACACCGCGACCGTCGGTTCGATCGCCTCTGCGATCCAGGCGCAGCTGGAGCAGGGGCTGATCGAGGCGGGGCTGGACCCGGCTGCAGCCCGCGTCGAGCTGGGGACGGGCCCCAACGGCCTGCGGATCGTGCAGGACACGACGATCCCGGGGTTCGACGGGGCGATCCGGGTGGAGGCGAAGAACAACAGCAGCGCCGCGTTCGACCTCGGCCTGCTCGGGGGCGAGTACGACCCGGGCGCTGGCGTGCTGCGCGGGGCGGATGTTTCGAAGGTCAGACCGGAGAACGCGCTGACGGCCCTGATGGACCTGCGCGAGGCCCTGATGGCCAACGACACGGCTGGCATCACCTTTGCGGGAGAGCGTCTAGAGCGAGCACTCTCGGATGTGGCCGACGCACGGGGCGTCGCCGGGGCGCACGCCAGACGGGTGGACTCGGAGCTCTGGCACCTGGAGGACCGCAGGGTGGTTGATGAAACGCTCCGGAGCGACATCCGGGACACGGACTTCACGAAGGCGGCGACCCGCATGGCCATGCTGCAGACGCAGCTCCAGGCGGGGTACCAGAGCACAGCGAGCATGCAGAACCTTTCGCTGCTGGATTTCCTTGGTTGAGAGAGTGATCGGCCGGCGGACCGGAAGGCCCGCGCGAGCCGTTTGACACAGTCAGGCACGCCCTCCCGAACGACGGCCGCGGGACGGGCACGCTGGAAGCGGGACGCTCGGAGCGTCGCGCCTGGGCATGCAAGGCCGGAAAGACGGGAGCGCACCGATGGAAGTGCGGACGACTCGCTTCGGGGTGATCGAGATCGCGGAGGACCGCGTGATCACCTTCCCCAAAGGTCTGCTGGGATTCCCCGAGAGGACGCGGTTCTGTCTTCTCGAGCCCGGCGACGACGCGTGCTTTTTCTGGCTCCAGTCCCTGGACGAGCCGAGCCTCGCGTTCGTGGTGACCGACCCGGCGCTGTTTGTGCCGGATTACTCGGTGCCGATCCGCAAGGAGCAGATGGGCGAACTGGAGCTCTCGCGTCTTGAGGACGCGCAGGTCTTCGTGATCGTCAACCGCGTCGAGGACCACCTGACGGGGAACCTGCAGGGGCCCCTTGTGGTCAACACGCTCAGCCGCGTCGGCGAACAGGTCGTGCTGGCGGAGAAGCGTTGGACGACGCGTCACAAGCTCGTGAAGGTGGCGGCGGTCGAAGAGCCGGAGCGCCGCGCCGCGTCGGCCTGAATCTACGGGACGGCCCGTACTTACCCCTTGTGTCCCGGCGGGAAGCGCCGGGGCGGTCACGGGTGCGCTCCGCGCGTTCCCGGTCACCAGTCATCTTCCCGCGCCGACGCCGGCGCGGGGGGCAGGGTTCAAAGGAGCCGACACCATGCTGGTGCTGTCCCGTCAGCGAGACGAGACCATCATGATCGGCGACGACATCGAGATCACTGTCGTCGACATCCGGGGCGACAAGGTGCGACTCGGCATCAACGCCCCGACCCGGATCGCCGTGCACCGCAAAGAGGTGTACGAGGCGATCCGCCGAGAGAACGAACAAGCCGCGAAGGTCCGCGGCGATGACATCGGAGTACTCACCCAGACCATCCGCCCCGGCCCGCAGAAGAGCGGCCAGGGCCCATCCAGACTTTCGTCGCCGGCGCCGCAGAACGGCGCGCGGATCAAGCCCTCGGCCTG
>REET01000267.1 GCA_007694925.1 Phycisphaerales bacterium
CAGCGCGTTGTGCCCGTCCCACCCGAAGAAGAGGTAGGTCGTGTGCTTGGTGTAAGAGCCGCCCGCGTAGAACTCCGTGAAGAGCTTCGAGCCGAGCATCAGCAGGTTGATCAGCACCGTAACGCGGATGATCTGGACGAGGAGCTGGATCGGCCGGTCGGAGATCGCGACGCCGACGCGCCGGAGGATGAACATCGTCAGGATCAGGAACGCCGGCCCCGCGACGAACGCCGAGGCCAGGAACTGCGGCGCCAGCAGGGCGCTCTTCCAGAACGGACGCCCGCCGAGGCCGCTGAACAGGAACGCCGTGACCGTGTGGATCGAGACCGCCCAGACGATCGAGATCATCACGAAGGGGACATACCAGCGCGGCTCGGGCTTCTTGCCGAGGTAGCGGATGTAGAGCAGGTACCCGCAGATGTGCAAATTCAGCAGCAGGTACCCGTTCAGGACGATCACGTCCCAGGTGAGCATCGAGATCGGGAAGTTGAACCGCCCGAGGCCGGGGATGAGGTGCCAGAACCGGTCGGGGCGCCCGAGGTCGACCGTCACGAACAGCAGGCACATCACGATCGCCGCGATCGCCAGCAGCTCGCCGATGATCACGACATCGTGCATCTCCTTGTTGCGGTAGAGGTAGCCGGGGATGACCATCATCACCCCGCCGGCCGCGACGCCGACCATGAAGGTGAAGTTGGCGATGTAGAGCCCCCAGCTGACATGGTCGGTCATGTTGGTGACGATCATGCCGCTGGCGACCTGGTTGGCCCATGCGTTGGCGCCGACGAGGGCGACGGCGGTGAGCATCGTCATCCACGCGTAGAACGCCAGGCTGCCGTCGGTCGCCATGACGAGGGACCGCCAGAGGAACCGCGGGTAGCTGACGAGGTGGCCTGGTCGGGCTTGCTGGGCTTGTGTGGCCATGGGTGTGCTCGGGCGGCGTGGGCTTGGCGGTCAATCGAAGAAGTAGAAGAGGGTCGGGCGGGCGCCGAGTTCCTCTTTCAGGACGAACACGCGCTTGGTGCGCAGGACGGTGCGGATCTCCGACTCGGGGTCGAGCAGGTTGCCGAAGATGCGCGCCCCCGTCGGGCAGGCCTCAAGGCAGGCCGGCTGGCGCCCCTCGCGCGTCCGGTGCAGGCAGAAGTGGCACTTCTCCACCACGCCCGCGGGGCGGATCCGGTTCGAGAGGTAGCCCTGGTCGGGGTTGACCTCTTCAGCAGGGATCTGCGGCTCTTTCCAGTTGAAGCGGCGCGCGTGGTAAGGGCAGGCCGCCTGGCAGTAACGGCAGCCGATGCACCAGTTGTAATCCACCACCACGATCCCGTCGTCTTCCTGCCAGGTCGCCTCCACGGGGCAGACATCGACGCAGGGCGGGTTCTCGCACTGGAAGCACTGCACGGGGAGGTAGTACTTGCCCTCGCGCGGGACATCGTGGGTGTAGGTCGAGTCCCCGTGCTTGAAGTCGGTGGTGCCGATCGGCATCTCGAAGACGCGGATGTAGGACTGGTTGGTGGACCGGTCGTGGTTGTTCTCGCGGTGGCAGGCCTCCATGCAGGCGCCGTTGCCGTTGCAGACGCTGAGGTTGATCGCGTAGCCGTAGCGGACGCCGGGGATGGCCTTGGGGTCCTTGATCTTGACATCGGCCCCGTAGCGTTCCTTGGCCTCGTTCTCGAGGCGCTCGAAGATCCTGGCCTTGTCGTCGGCGGAGAGTTCCTTGTAGTGGCGCTGCATCAGCTCCTGCGCCGAGAGCCGGCCCCTGAGCCCGGCGAGCGGCGAGACGGCGGCGGCGAACGCGGCGAGCCCCAGCGTCGCCCCACCCGCCTTCAGCGCCGTCCGGCGCGATACCTCCCCGAGCACGGGCAGGGAAATGGTGCGTTTGTCGCTGTCACTCATGGATTCAACTCCCGGGTCGGCGGCGCCGGCCGGTGGGGGATCAGTCGTCGGGCCCTCAGTCGCCCGGGCGGGTCGGCTCAAGAAAGCGGTCGATCGGCTTGAAGGTCGGGGTCATCGAAGGGAACTTCGGGGCGTGGGGGTCGTGGCAGTCGATGCAGCTCTTGCGCTTCTGGGGCCCTTTGGTCCGGTCCCAGAAGCCGGTCATCCCCCCGTGAAGCCCCCGCTCGTAATCGCGGGCCTGCGGCGCGTGGCACTGGGCGCACGACTTCATCACCTGCCTGTACTCGATCCGCGTCCCGTCGGCGAGGCGGAGGGCGTTGTAGTCGTCGGGGTTGTGGCAGGTCACGCAGGAGAGGTTGCCGTGCTGAAAGGTCAGCCCCTGGTGGAACGACATCGGCGGCTCGTCGGCGCTGCGACGCGCGCTGTTCGCATCAAAGTTCGAGTGGCAGCTCGCGCACGAGACGGTCACGGCGCGCCCTAGGGAATCCACCCGATCCGTGACGACGCGCGGTGGGCCATCCGGCAAACTAATTTCTACAAGCCACTGCGGCGTTTCGTCGGGCACCGTTTCGGTGCTCATTGTCGCGGCCAGAAACTCGCTCCTGGGCGACGCGCCGGCGATCGTCATGATCCGCACCAAACCGATGCTCATCAGGAGCGCCGCGAACACGACGATCGGAATCAGAACACGCCCACGCATCATCGCGTCGTCTCTTTCAGGCCCTTGGCCCAACAGCGTTTCTTTGCTGCTGAACGAAGCGGGCCGGAGCTGGGTCGAGCGGTCGCAACAAGTTGACGGATCCTAGCAAAGTCTATTAGGCTCTGCATATCCTTCATCACCCGCGGCGTTCGATTTGCAGAACGCCGGTCAGGAGCGCGGCCTCGATGCCCGTCAGCGGATTGATCCTGAGTCTCAGCGACGACCGACGCCTCCGCGACGGCGCACTTGAAGCGATCAATCAACACAACGCCGTTTCGCTCGGCGAGATGCAGGGCCTCCGCCTGCCCATCGTCGTCGACACTGCAGACAGCGACGCCGACCGCGAGGTCTGGCAGTGGCTGCACGAACTCCCCGGCGTGCTCTTTGTCGACCTCGTCTGCACCGACGCCTCCGACGATGCGCCGCAATCCTCCAACGAAACACAGACCGACCACCCACTCACCAGGACCGGACGACCATGACCACCACGCCAAGCACTGACCGCCGGTCGTTCCTCAAGGCCTCGGCGATGGCCGCCGCGACAGCGGTCGCCGCCGGCGCCGCACGCTCCAAGGCGATCAGCCTCCCCGTGCTCGACGGCGAGCGCGACCCCAACACCGGCGTGAAGTGGAACAAAGGCGTCTGCCGCTTCTGCGGGACCGGCTGCCATGTCCGCGTGGGCGTCAAGGACGGACGCGTCGTCGCCATCGCCGGCGATGTCAAGGCCGATGTCAACCGCGGGCTCCTCTGCGTCAAGGGATACCACGTCGGCAAGATCCTCTACGGCAACGACCGCCTCACCAAGCCCCTCCTCCGCCAAGGCGACCGCTACGAAGAGATCTCGTGGGACAGGGCCATCGAGATCATCGCCGAGAAGATCATGGAGGCGCCCGACCGCTTCGGGATCTACGGCAGCGGGCAGTGGACCATCGGCGAGGGCTTCGTCGCCAACAAAATGATGAAGGCCGGCCTCGGCAGCAACCAGATCGACGGCAACCCCCGCCTGTGCATGTCCTCGGCCGTCACAGGGTTCATCTCGACCTACGGCGTCGACGAGCCGGCGGGCTGCTACGACGACCTCGACGAGTGCGATGTGCTCATCATGTGGGGCAACAACCCCGCGGAGATGCACCCCGTCCTCTTCTCCCGCGTCGTCGACCGCCGGGCCAAGGGCGAGGAGGTCACGCTGATCGACATCAGCACCCGGCGCACGCGCACGACCGACCTCTGCCAGCACTACCTCGAGATGAAGCCCCACTCGGACCTGGCGATCGCCAACGGCATCGCGCACCTCCTGATCAAGAACAACACCTACGACCGCGACTTCGTCGAGAAACACTGCAACTTCCGCCAGCTCGACCCTGACAACCCGGGCCTGATGACCGGCAAGGCGATGTCGTTCGAGGAGTACGCCGCGTCGCTCGAGGAGTACACGCCCGAGCGCGTCGCGGAGCTCTCGGGCATCCCCGCCGACAAGATCCGCATGCTCGGCGAGCTGTTCGGGCGGCGCGACATCCGCATCACCAGCCTCTGGTGCATGGGGATGAACCAGCACACCCGGGGCACCGCCATCAACTGCCTCGTCCACGGCATCCACCTGCTCAGCGGCCACTTCGGAAAGCCCGGCGACGCGCCGACAAGCCTCACCGGCCAGCCCTCAGCCTGCGGCACCGTCCGCGAGGTCGGCACCCTCTGCCACCTCCTCCCCGGCGGGATGCTCGTCGCAAACGCCGCCGACAGAGCCAAGGCCGAAGAGCTCTGGAATGTCCCCGCCGGACGCATCCACCCCACCCCCGGCCACCACACCGTCGCGATGTTCGACAGCTTCTGCACGCCCAAGGCCGAGGGCGGCGACATCGACACCCTCTGGGTGCAGGTCACCAACCCGGGGCAGACGCTGCCCAACCTCCACAAGCTCTTCAACCGCAAGAAGGACCTGGAAGAAAAGTTCCTCATCGTCTCGGACGTCTACCCCACCGCAACCACAAAGCTCGCCGACCTCATCCTCCCCTCGGCCATGTGGGTCGAGAAGAACGGGATGTACGGCAACTCCGAGCGCCGCACCCAGCAATGGTTCAAAATGGTCGAGCCGCCCGAGGGCGCACGCGACGACTGCTGGCAACTCATCGCCGTCGCACGCAAGCTCCTCGACATGGGCCACCCCGGCATGCGCGACAAGGACGGCAAGTGGCTCTTCGAGACCCGCGACGAGAACGGCGACGAGGTCCCCATCTGGGAATGGGCGCACTACTACGACACCAATGTCGACGAGCGCCTGTTCGAGGAGTACCGCCCCTTCTCCCGCATCAAGCAGAAAGACTTGGCGCCGTACGAGGAGTACGTCAAGGCCCGAGGCCTGCGCTGGCCCGTCGTCGAACAGCCCGACGGGTCCTGGCGCGAAACCCGCTTCCGCTTCTCAGGCTTCGACGACCCCTATGTCGCCGAGGGCGAGGAGTTCGACTTCTACCACTCGGTCACCAAAGACAGCCGCGCCCTGATCTGGTTCCGCCCATGGGAGCCGCCGCCCGAGATCCCCGACGAGGAATACCCCTTCTGGCTCAACACCGGGCGTGTGATCGAACACTGGCACTCGGGCACGATGACGCGACGGATCCCCGAGCTGCACCGCGCCGTCCCCCGCGCCTACGCCGAACTGCACGCCGAAGACGCGCGAGAGCTCGGCGTCCAGCGGGGCGACATGGTCCTCGTCGAATCTCGCCGAGGCAAGATCGAGCTGCCCGTCTGGATCAACGGCCGGGGCAAGCCCCCGCGCGGGCAGGTCTTCGTCCCCTTCTTCGACGAAACAAAGCTCATCAACGAGGTCACCCTCCACGAATTCGACCCCTTCTCACGCCAGCCCGACTACAAGAAGTGCGCCGTCCGCGTGACGCCCGTCGCGCAGGGAACGACGCGACGCCCCGAGCCAAGGCGGGGGGAGTAAGCCTTGGCCCAGCCCGAAGACATGAAGCCCGACACCGACACGCAGGCCGACCCCGCGCCGAGCCAGGCGACCCGCCGCGCAACGCAGCTCTTCCTCGCCGGCGTGATCGGTGTCTCGTTCGTCGGCCTCGTCGTCGGCATGCGCCAGGGCGTCCCGACGCACGACCCGCCCGAGTTCGAACGCACGCCCGCGCCCCGGGGCCAGGCCTCCATCCCCGCCATGACCTACGCCGAGTTCGACCGGCGCAAGCACGGCCCCAACCGCGACTGGCAGAGCAACCTCGCCGACCTCCAGCAACCTGACATCGACCTCTTCGCCCCCGTCGAGTTCGACGAGGCCGAGCGCCAGGCCCTGCTCGAAGCCCGCGCCTCACGCCGCGCCTTCGACGGCGCTCCGCCGACCATCCCCCACCCCTCCGACCAGATGACCTCGGCGAGCTGCATGGCCTGCCACGGAGACGGCCTCACCATCAACGAGGTCTACGCCCCGCGCATGTCCCACGCCTACATGCCCAGCTGCACGCAGTGCCATGTCGAGCAGCAGGCGAGCGACATCCTCGCCACGCGCGAGTTCCAGAACCTCTTCGAAGGGCTCTTCTCCTCCGGCCAGGGCAGCCGCGCGTGGGAAGGCGCCCCGCCGACCATCCCCCACTCGACCTTCATGCGCGAGGACTGCATGGCCTGCCACGGGCCCAAGGGCCCCGAGCCCATCCGCACCTCCCACCCGTGGCAGACCAGCTGCATGCAGTGCCACGCCCCCTCGGCCGTGCTCGATCAGGGCGTGCACGACGACCTGCCCTCGTTCCTCCCCGGCGTGCCCGTCTTTCTCCAGGAATCCCACACCGACCCCACCCCCGACCCAACTCCAGACCCCGGCTGAACCGATGGCCGACCAGCCCGACATCAGCCGTAGAAAGTTCCTCCGGGGCCACATGCTCGGCCGCATGCTCAACGGCATCGACGAGGTCATCTCCGATACCTCCGAAGAAGATCACGCCCGCTCCGACGCAGACACCCCCGACCAACGCCGCGCCTCCTTCCCGATCCTCCGCCCACCCGGCGCCGTCGAGGAAGAACGCTTCCTCCGCGACTGCACGCGCTGCGACGCCTGCCTGAAAGCCTGCCCGCCCGGCGCGATCATCCACGCCCCGGGCCGCTTCCGCAAAGCCGCCGGCACGCCCATGATCGACCCGATGCGCCAGCCCTGCACCATGTGCCCCGACACACCCTGCGTCGCGGCCTGCGACCCCGGCGTCCTCAGCCCCGACCTCCCCATCAAAATGGGCGCAGCCAGCGTCAGCACCGTCTCATGCCTGGCGCACAACGGCAGCTTCTGCACCGTCTGCTCGGAACACTGCCCCGTCGAAAACGCCATCGAAGTCACGATGGGCAAACCCACGATCAACGCAGACGCCTGCACCGGCTGCGGCGTCTGCCAGTTCGTCTGCCCCGCGCCAGACAACGCCATCCTCCTCCTCCCCGCCGAACACCGCCCCGACCCCAAAGCCCCCCACCAATCAACACAGCAAACGCCCCAGCAGACAACCATGCAACCCGCGTCCGCACAGAAA
>REET01000135.1 GCA_007694925.1 Phycisphaerales bacterium
GATCCGCACCCGTCGGCGTCAACAACCCCCCATTTCCAGGGTGTTCCTCAAGGAACGCCCGCCGCGCCGCCTGATCCTCCGCAAACACCCTGGGCCGCATCCACCCCAGGAGGTGGGTGCAGACCCCGCGGACGGTCATGGTCGCCCGGCCCTCGCCCCGCAGGGGGCCGGGGAGGGTCCGCAGGTCGATGTCGACGGGCATGACCTCGTGGGGGTAGGTGCGGTCGCCGGCGTCTCGGACGGACAGGCCGGGGACGGTGGGCACCTCGTCGGGCGGGCCCTGGGGACCGGCGGGCTCTAAGCGTGTGGTCCGCTCTGCGAGGCGGATGAGCTCGAAGGCGACCCCGTCGGAGACTCTGGGGACCACGGGGTGGCCGATCGCCTGTTCCCGGATCGGCTGCTCGGCCCTGGCCCGGATTCTGCGGCGTTGGTCGTCGGTGATCGGGCGGCCCTGCTCCTCCAGCTCGGCCAGCGCTCTGGTCTCGCGGACCTCGACGAGGCGGGCGTGCATGGCGCTGACGCGGGCGACGGTCCGCTCGGCCCTGTCGTGGATCTCTTCTTCGGTGGCGCCGGTCAGGGCGGCGATCTGGGCCCAGGAGGCGCGGGCGTGCTCGGCGTAGACGCGCTCGAAGCGGGCCAGCACCGTCGCCTTGCGTTCTGCGGGCAGGGGGCCCCATTCGGCGGCGTAGAGGCGTTTGGCGTAGCGTTCGGCCCGGTCCTTGGCCCAGTCGCCGCTGAGGACGGGGAACTCGATCTCGACGCTGTAGCCGGGGACGGCGGTGGCCAGGACGCGGCCCCGTCGGTCGAGGATCTGGCCCCGGACGGTGGGCGACCAGGACTCTCTGACGAGCCAGGCCTCGGCGTCGGCGGCGTGGCGCTCGTTCTCGAGGAGGGCGAGGCGTGCGGTCTGGAGGAGCATGACCCCGAAGGCGCCGGCGCAGAGGACGCTCAGCAGCACGAGCCGCCTGTGGAACAGCTTGGGAAGCATCCGCCCGAGCATGCCGCCGCCTTCGCCTTCAGAGGAGGATGGGCCGGCCCCGGGAGTGGACCGGCGGCATCTTCGCCATCGTACGGCTTGTGCCGGTGCGCGGGGGCGGAAAAGTCAGTCTGCGCCCGAGTCCGCACGCTTGTCGCGTGTGAGCATGGCGTAGGCGTTGTGGCTGTGGATCGACTCGTAGTTTTCCGAGTTGATCTCGAACCAGGTGATGCGGTCCTCGTTGTCGAGGGCGACGGCCAGGTCGCGGACGATGTCCTCGACGAACTTGGGATTTTCGAAGGCCCGCTCGGTGACCCACTTCTCGTCGGGGCGCTTCAGGACGCTGAAGACCTGGGTGGAGGCGGCCTGTTCGAGCAGGGCGGCGAGCTCCTCGATCCAGAGGGCGCCCTCGAAGCGGACGCGGGCCTCGATGCGGCAGCGCTGGTTGTGGGCGCCGTACTCTGAGATCTCCTTCGAGCAGGGGCAGAGGCTTGTGGCCCATGCCGCGACGCGGAGGATCATGTCGTCGGCGCCGTTGCTGGTGCACTCGAAGCCGACCTCGAAGTCCATCAGGCCGAGCTTGCCCGAGACCGGGGCGGGCTTGTTGATGAAGTAGATGAAGTCGGCCTCGAAGTGGGCCTCTTCGGCTTCGAGCTTGCGGCAGATGGCTCGGGTGATCTCGGGGATGCGCTCGGGCGTGAGGGGCTCGGAGTGGTCGTTGAGGATCTCCAGGAAGCGGGACATGTGCGTCCCCTTCTGGTAGTGCGGGAGCGCGACATACATGTTGATTTTGGCGACGGTGGTCTGCTCGCCGCCTTCGGGGGTGCGCAGACGCATCGGGTAGGTGACATCTTTGACGCCGACCTTGTCGATCGCGACGCGGCGATCGTCTTCGGTGGCCTGGACATCGGGCATGACGGCCTTGGCCGCCTTGCTGTTGGGCTTGGTCTCGCTCAAAATAGTTCAGCTCCGGGGCGTAGCGTGTTTGGGTCGGCCTGCGGCACAACGCGTGGGCCGGGTGCGCCTTCGACGCATCACCCCCCTCGGATTCGGGAGAATATTAGGTGGCTTTGGCTCGCCGTTCTTCCGGGATCGCGCCCTGGCGGTCCATCATCGAGTGGACCCAGGCCATCCCGATCGGCACGCCCAGAAAGGCGCCGGCGAACCAGTCGGCGGGGGTCAGGCGTGCTGCGGCGAAAAGCGTGCTCGCATCGGCGGCGGCGAGCAGCTCGGGGCCGTGCGAGGCGGTCGCGATGAGGGGGGCCGCGACGGCGGCGATCAGGAAGCCGAAGAAGTAGCTCAGTGGCGGGATCTCGTCCTTGATCATCGCCCCGGCGAGCCTTCCTGCGGCTGCGCCGAAGATTCCCGCGAAGATGGCGGCCATGACCGTCTGCCCCTTCATGGCGTTGACGGCGATGGTCCAGGCGACGACGAGGGCGATGACCGCGGTGACGATCGTCGCGAGGAGCGCGGGGGGCGAGACGAGCTTCAGGAGCGGGAACCGCCCGTCCTCGAAGAGGTATTGCTCGCGTTCGTGCTGGTTTCTGGGGAGCGCCAGAGCCACGATGACGCCTGCGGTCAGGATCGCCAGCAGGCCGAAGACGGCGCCTTCGATCGCGAGGGTGGTCATGGGCGCCGGGGAGTCGCTGGCGCGGAGCAGGTGGTCGACGCGTCCGGACCGCCACGCGGCCCACGCGAGCACGAAGCCGGCCGAGCTCAGGCCGGTGCGGGGCCCGAAGAGCCTCGCTGCGGGGACGCCGGCGACGAGCGCGAGCACGGCGCAGCCGATGGCCGCGAGGAGTCCGGCGGGGATCGATCCGGTGACGAGGAAAGTCGCGTCTGCGCCGCCGTCGGCGCGGGTGAGCGAGGCGGTGAGCACGCCGGCTGCGGGCCCGATGATGAGGATCGCGATCGCGAGCCACGACCATCGGGCGATGTTTCGGAGGTGTGTGGGTTGGGGGTCTGCCATGCGGCTGCGTCCGGGACGATCGGCGTGCGGCAGCTCCGCACGGGAGGTCAGCGTAGGAGCGCCAGCAGGCGTGCGATGCGGTCGTCGATGGGCGGGTGGGAGCAGAATGCGGAGCTCTTGCGCTGGCCGGAACTGCGCATCTTCTTGAGCGGGTTGACGATGTACATGTGGGCGGTGCCCCGGTTGGCGGTCTCTTTCTGCGGGGCGGTGTCGCAGGCGAGTGTGGAGAGGGCCGAGGCGAGTCCCTGGGGGTTTCTGGTGAGCTCGACGGCGCCGGCGTCGGCGAGGTATTCACGCTGGCGGCTGTAGGCCATCTGGAGCAGGCGGGCGATGATCGGGGAGAGGACGGCGAGGATGATGGCGATGACAAAGATGACGGCGATGGCTGCGCCGCCCCCTCGTCCGCCGCCCCCGCCGCCGCCGCGCGTCGAGACGCGTGCGCCGCCGCGGTGGCCGGCCCCGCTGTAGAACATGGCGCGGAGGAAGCCGTCGGAGACGATGACGATGAGGCCGACCATGGTGGCCATGAGCATGCTGAAGCGGATGTCGTAGTGTCGGATGTGGGCGAGCTCGTGGGCCATGACGCCCTGGAGTTCGTCGCGCGTGAGCTTTGCGCGGAGGCCCCGTGTGATGGCGACGACGCCGTGCTCGGGGTCGCGTCCTGTCGCGAAGGCGTTGAGGGAGTCGTCGTCGATGATGTAGATCTTGGGCATGGGGAGCCCGCCTGCGATGGCCATCTCTTCGCAGACATTGAAGAGGACGGGGTCGTCGTCCTTGGTGATGCGCCGGGCGTGCGTCATGCGGAGGATGGCGTTGGCGCCGCCGTAGAAACTCCAGACGGAGGCCCCGCCCCCGACGAGGAGCCCGACGAGCCCGCCGATGAGGATCGCGGGGAGGATGGGCGCGATCGAGCCGAAGAAGCTCGGGCCGCCGGTTGCGGTGTCGAACTTGGGGTCGGCCGGCCTGTGGGTCGTGCCGGTCATGTAGCTGTGCGCGTAATCGCCTGCGTGGCCGAAGATGACGCTGACGATCACACCGATGGAGGCGCCGAAGACGGCGGCGAGCAGGACCATGAGCACGATGAGGATCGCGCTGTCACGCTTGCTCTTGCGGATGAGGTCGTTGTAGGTGATGGTGCCCGGGTAGGCCTTGATGCGCTCGCGGACGCGCTGGTCGAAGGCGGAGTCGCTCTCGCCGGGGCCGGGTTTGCGGGCGGGTCTTTGCGTCGGTCGGGGCTGGGCGCTTGGCTTCTGGGGCTTGTCGCCCTGGGATCCGGGCATGCCGGGGATGCCCGGGATCGGCAGGGGCTTGCCCTCTCCCGGCACGGGGATCGGGCCCTGCTCACCCTTGGGCCCTCGGATCGGGCCGAGGGGATCGTTGGAGCCGGTGTTGCTCACGGCCTTGTAGCCTTCCGCGAGAGCGTGTTGATTCGGGCGGGGTGCACCCGTTTAGCTGAATGAGACCTTCGGGGCCTCGCGCTGGGCGGTCTCTTCGAGCGTGAAGTACTCGCGCTGTCCGAAGTTGAACATGCCGGCGATGATCGACGCGGGGAAGACCATGCGCGACTGCTCGTACCGCCCGACCGAGTCGTTGAAGTGCTGGCGTGCGAAGCCGATGCGGTTCTCCGTCGAGGCGAGCTCTTCCTGCAGGCGGGCGAAGTTGTCGTTGGCCTTCAGGTCGGGGTACTGCTCGGCGACGGCGAAGAGGCGGCTGAGTGCGCCGGTGAGCTGGTTTTCGGCGTTGGCCTTCTCCGCGGCGTGCATCGCGTCGCTGGTGATGTTGATCGCCTGCTGGCGGGCCTGGATGACCGCTTCGAGCGTCTCTCGCTCGTGGGTCGCGTAGCCCTTGACGGTCTCGACAAGGTTCGGGATGAGGTCGTAGCGGCGCTTGAGCTGGACATCGATCTGCGACCATGCGTTGTCGCAGTCGACCCGTTTGCCGATCAGACGGTTGTAGGTCATGATCGCCCAGAGGACGATCACGACGACAAGCACGAGCACGATGATTGCGATGACGGTGCCGGTCGGCATGACGGCCCTCCCCTTGCTGCTGACCCCGCTGCCGGCGGGGTGTTGCTCTGTCGTCCGCCGTGCGGCGGATCCGGTCCTGACGGGCGCTTGTTCCGCGTCGGGCCGGCCGGATTTCGACCCCACGGGCCGGGTCCGGCGGGAGCATCATACCAGCATGGGGAGAATCACGGTTCCTGAGCGTCCGCCGGTCGTTACCATCGCGTCATGACCGAGACCGACAGACCCGACAGCCGCCGAACCGAACCGACCGCGATCCTCCGGCCCGCGCCGGTGACCTTGGCGGACCTGACGAGCGACCTGCTCTGGCCGAGGCTGCTGCGAGCTGGAAAGCTGGCGTTCAAGGCCGACCGCCTCGCGATCGCCCTGCTGACGGTGCTGCTGATCGGGGTGATCGGGAGCCTGAACACGCTCTTCGGCGACCGGTCGTTCATCGGCGGGGTGCTGGCGATCAAGTTCGAGGCGATCGGGGAGTTGCTGCTGGCGCTGGTGATGCTGGACATCCCGCGTGCGGGCGACGCGGTGCTGGGCCTGGGCGTTGGCGTGCCGCGACAGATCGCGTCGGAGTTTCCCGTGAGCGTGTGGCTTTTGGGGATCCCGATCGTGGTGGTGTGGGCGATCGGGCTTGGGGCGATCTGCCGCTCGGCGGCGTGCGAGTTCAGCGCCGGGGTCTTCCGTCCGTGGCCTGAGACGGTGGCGTTCTCGATCCGTCGCGGTGTGATGATGGTTTCGGCGCTGGTGCTGCCTCCGGTGCTTGCCGGGCTGTCGCTGCTGGTCGCGTGGGCTGTCGGCCTGCTGACCGACCTGCCGGTGATCGAGTATCTGGGGGCGGTGGTGTACCCGGTGTCGCTGCTGTTTGTGTTTGCGGCGGTGCTGACCTTGCTGCTGTATGTGTTCGGCGGGCACATGCTGGTGCCGTCGGTCGCGTGCGAGGGGACGGACGGGATCGATGCGCTGCAGCGCGGGGGGCACTATGTGCTGCACCGACCGCTGCGGCTGGCGCTGTACCTGGTCGTGCTCGGGCTGGTCGGGGCTGTGCTCTTGGGGATCGTGTTCTGGCTTGCTTGGGCGGTGCCGGCGCTCGCCGATGCGCTGCGTCCGGAGCCCGCCGGGGCGAAACTGTTCGACGACAGCGCCTTGCTGCGCGGGCCGGAGGCGATCATCGCGTTCTGGTCGAAGATCCCCGGCGTGCTGGCGGCGGCGGTCGCGGTGAGCTACTACGCGTGCGCCTCAACGCTGCTCTACCTGGCGATGCGCCAGCAGTGCGACGGGCAGCACTACTCGGAGATCTGGTTCGAGGGCGTCAGCGACACGGTGCTGGCCGAGGCGGAGCGCAGCGGCGAACGCCTCAGCGGTCGTCAGCAGGACGGGGACGAGCAAGATGAGCGGGAACGGGAAGAAGATCGTCGCTCGTCATGACGCGGGGCAGGTCGTCGAGCCCGACGGCCATCGATTCATCGAATGCGCCGACACGGGTGCGCCGTAACGAGACGAGCACGCCCCCGCCGGTGAGCTCGCGCCCCATATCGCGGGCGAGGCTGCGGATGTAGACGCCCTTGCCGCTGACGACGCGGAGCGTGAGCACGGGCCAGTCCAGCGAGACGATGTCGATGGCGTCGATGCGGACGGGGCGGGGCTCTGGCTCGATGGTCTCTCCCCGGCGGGCGCGGGCGTAGGAGCGTTCGCCCCCGATTTTGACGGCAGAGTGGGCGGGCGGGCGCTGCTGGATCGTGCCGATGAAGCGGGCGCAGACTTCATTGAGGGTGTCTGTGTTTGGGGGCGCGGCGCCGGGAACGGGGACCGGCTCGCTTTCGAGGTCGTCGGTGGGCGAGGTGGCGGAGAGGTCGATGCCGGCGAGGTATTCCTTCTGGCCCTCCATGATCGCGTTGCAGAGGGGTGTGGCCTTGCCGACGAGGACGACGAGGACGCCGGTGGCGAGGGGGTCGAGTGTGCCGCCGTGGCCGACTTTGACGCGCTTTGGGGCGCCGCCTCGGCGGAGGCGTGCGCGGACGCTGGAGCAGACGGTCATCGAGGTCATGGCGTAGGGCTTGTCGATGACGAGGATGCCGCTGAGGGGGGGTTGGTCTTGCTGGGGCTGTTGGGGGTGTT
>REET01000119.1 GCA_007694925.1 Phycisphaerales bacterium
CCTGCTTGACATCGTCCTTCTTGGGCAGGCCCAGATGCTCCTTGGGCGTGACATAGCAGAGCATGCTGGCGCCGTGCCACGCGGCGTTGGTCGCGCCGATGCAGCTTGTGATGTGGTCGTAGCCCGGGAAGATGTCGGTGACGAGCGGGCCGAGCACATAGAACGGGGCGCCGTGGCAGAGGCGGCGCTGGAGCTTCATGTTGAACTCGATCTGGTCGAGGGGGACATGGCCCGGCCCCTCGACCATCACCTGCACGCCGTGGCGCCAGGCGCGTTCGGTGAGCTCGCCGATGGCTTCGAGTTCTGCGAGCTGGGCGTCGTCGGTGGCGTCGGCGAGGCCGCCGGGGCGGAGCCCGTCGCCGATGGAGAAGGTGACATCGTGCTCGCGCATGACGCGGCAGATGTCGTCCCAGAGCTGGTACATCAGGTTTTCCTGGTTGTGCACCAGCATCCACTTGGCCAGCAGGCTGCCGCCGCGAGAGACGATGCCGATCAGGCGGTCTTTGACGAACTTGAGGTGGCCCTTTCGCAGGCCGGCGTGGATGGTGAAGTAGTCCACGCCCTGGCGGGCCTGGTGCTCGATCGTCTCCAGCACCGCGGCGCGGTCGAGGTCTTCGAGCCTGCGCCCGATGATCATCGAGTAGATCGGGACGGTGCCGATGGGGACGGTCGAGTTCCGGATGATCGCCTCGCGGCAGGCGTCGAGGTCGCCCCCGGTCGAGAGGTCCATGACCGTGTCGGCCCCCCACTTCTCCGCCCAGCGGAGCTTTTCGAGCTCTTCGTCTGTGCCGCTGGAGACGGGCGAGGCGCCCATGTTGGCGTTGACCTTGGTCTTGCTGGCCCGGCCGATCGCCATCGGGTCGAGGTTGTAGGTGAGGTGGGTCTTGTTGGCGGGGATGACCATCCGGCCGGCGGCGACCTCGTCGCGGACCTGCTCGGGCGTCAGGTGGCCCTCACGCTCGGCGACGCGGCGCATCTGGTCGGTGACGATGCCGAGCCGCGCGTGCTCCAGCTGCGTCACCGGCTCGAAGCCCTTGGGGTAGGTCACGCGGCGCGTCACGCCCAGAGCGTCGGTGAAGACGACCTGGCGGATGTCCGGCAGCGTCGAGAGCGTGATTTCTTCGCGCTCCAACGGCTCGTCGGTCTCGAACGCAGCGCAGGCCCAGCCGTCTGGCAGAAAGTCCCAGGCGGTGTAGGGCGAGGGCTCGGGCATGCCCGCCGAGTCGGGCGAGGAGAAGCTCAGGGGCCCGCCGATGTCGGCGCGGCGGGCGAAGCTGCCCGGCGTGGTCGCATCGCCGGAGCCGGGGTTGTGCGCGCCTTGGAGCGGGACGGCGAAGCGGCGCGTCGGGCGGTCCTCACCGGGGTTGGCGGCGAGTTCGTAGACCTTGTGGTCTTTGTTGTTGTTGAGAGCGGACATGGGCGTGTGCTCCTCCGCGTCGATCAGACGCGAGCGGAGGCTCGCCCGGCATGGAGGATGGGGGCGCGGGGCGCCGCCGATCGCAATCCCTCCGCCGGTACGAACCGGATCAGGTTCAACGGGTGCGTCTCAGCCCGCCGTTCCGTATCCGGCGAGCGCCCCGTGCGACCGGCAAGTCTAGGAGGGCGCAGACGCCTCCCGCAGACAGGGGGACGCCCCGGCCTCAGGTGGCGAACAGGCGGCAGGGGTCGGCGAAGGCCTTGAACTCCAGGGCGTTGCCGCTGGGATCGCGGAAGAACATCGTCCCCTGCTCGCCCGGCTCGCCTTTGAAGCGGATGTAGGGCTCGAGAATGAACTCGACGCCCGCGGCCGTCACACGCTCGGCCAGCGCCTTCCAGTCGTCCATCGACAGCACCACGCCGAAGTGCGGCACAGGGACCTCGTGCCCGTCGACCGTGTTCGCACCGACCTGGAAGGGCTTGGCGGCGTCGACGCCCGGCTTCGGCTCGACGAGCTGAGCCACGAGCTGGTGCCCGAAGAAGTCGAAGTCGATCCAGCGGTCGCTCGATCGGCCGACGCCGCAGCCGAGCAGGTCGGCGTAGAAGCGCCGGGCGGCGTCGAGGTCGGTGACGGGGAAAGCGAGGTGGAAGGGGTCGGGCATGGCGGCAAGCTAACGGCGGGCTCGCACGGCGTCAAGAAAACAACCCCCTGCCGAACCGCATAGGCTCGCCCCATGGAGCCGGGTTCGATCGGGCTGTACAACGACGCGTCGGTCTACGACATCCTCCACGCGCCGGGGACGCGCGAGGAGGCCGAAGGCTTGCTGCGCATGCACGACCGGTTCGTGACCGCCAAGGCCTCGGCGAAGCTCTGGCTCGAACCCGCGTGCGGGACCGGACGCTACCTCATCCGCCTTGCGAAGAAGGGCAAGCGGGGCGTCGGCTTCGACATCGACCCGGGCATGGTCGAGTACGCCACGGCACGCGCCAAACGCCTGAAGCTCTCGCCCCGGCCCCGCTTCGGCGTCGCCTCGATGGAGTCGTTCGTGGGCGACGGGCTGGTGCGCCCCGGCTCTGTGCGGCTGGCGTACAACCTCATCAACACCATCCGGCACCTGGAGAGCGATGACGCGATGCTCGGACACTTCGAGCAGATGCGGACGGCGCTCGCGCCCGGGGGCGTTTACCTCGTGGGGATCAGTCTCACGGTGTACGGGCTGGAGCCGCCCAGCGAGGATGTCTGGGAGGGACGCCGGGGCAGGACGACGGTGCGGCAGGTCGTTAACTTCGTGCCGCCCGTCGCCAACGCGGGGCGGGCGCGCCGGACCGAACGCGTTTTCAGCCACCTGACAATCCGCAAGCCCTCGGGCGAGGAAGACCGCGACTCGACCTACACGCTGCGCACCTACGACGAGGGGCAGTGGACGAAGCTGCTCAAGCGTGCGGGATGGAGCGTGCTCGGCGTGATCGACGAGGAGGGGGACGATGTGAAGCTGACGGCGCCGGGGTACGGGATCTTTGTGCTCTCGCCTGAGTGAGCCGTTCAGTCGATCTCGACGGACTTGTTCACCCTCGCACCGGTGTCGACATCGCGGATACTGACGAAGACACGCCGCCCCGGGATCCTGTCTCTTGCGTCGGCGAAGACAAAGCGGCGCATCGCCGAGGCGCCGGGCTCCAGCTCGCCGATCGAGCCCTGCTGGCGGGGGTATTCGGCGCCGGCGACGACGGTGATGTCGAAGGCGCGGGCGTCCTCTGAAGTGTTTGTTACGCTCGCCTCGATGTGGATGTCGCGCCCGGCGAGGTTCGGGGCTCTGCGGGCGACCAGGCGCACATCAACACCCTCGGTCCCGACGCCCATCGTCGTGCGCAGGCGCACGATCCCTCGCTGGCGGTCGGCCGTGAGCCGGACATCCATCACAATCTCGCGCTCGCCCGCCTGCTCGAGCGGGCTGAGGGCGGCGGTGATCGGCAGACGCAACTCGCCGTGCGCGGGGATCTCGAAGTTCCCTGCGGCTGGGGCGAAGGTCCAGCGGCTGTCGGTCCTCCCGATCGCCTCGAAGTCGGGCGGGTAGATCGCGTACCTGCCGGCGACCGAGACCGGCCAGGGGTTCTTGAGCACGACGAACCGATCGAGCACGCGGTTCTCGGTGGGCAGCGTCGGCGGGTCGATGGCGAACGACGCCTGGAAGCGCACCAGCTCTTCGTCGATGCCGTGGACAAACACGGGCGAGGAGCCGAGCGTGAGCGTGTGCTCGGCGCCTGCGCTCGCGGGGCCGGGCGTGATGCGGCTCTCGTTGCCGAAGAGGTCGACGACGCGGAGCGTGCCGTCGCCGAGGCGCATCTGCAGCGTGTCGGGCGTGCGCACGGCTCTGTCGCTCCACGCGACGAGCACCGGTCCGGCCTGCTCGCTCGCACCCGACACCGGCGAGAGCAGGTAGGCGTAGACGCCCTGGTCGCTGGGCAGGCGGAGGGCGACGCGCCGGGTCGAGAGGTGGTCGGCGAGCGTCCGCCAGGCGGCGGAGGCTGGCGTCGGCTCGAAGCGCGTCCGGCGCCCGCGATGGATCACCAAAGGATCAGACAGCAGCAGGCGCAGCGGCCGGGCATCGTCGCCCGCCGGGATATCGGTGGCGGCTCGGGCGAGCACCGCCTTGCGCGCGATGTCGTCGGCCTGCGCACGCCCGCCGAAGACCTTGACATCGATCGGCGCCAGCGCGAGGGCGAGTTCGGTGCGGGATCGAGCCGCGGCGTCGCGGTAAGGGCGCAGAGCTTCGACGATCGCCTCGGGACGCAGGTTCGCGTCGGCCATGAGCACGACGCGTCCGAGGTGGCGGAGGCGGTCGCGGGCCGCGGGCGCGTCGGCCCTTGCCGGGGCGCTCAACATGGGCCCTGGCACCAGACGCGACAGCCTCGACACGAACTCGGCGTTGGCCTCGACAAACCCCGCGTCCATCGAGGGCGGCGAGGCGGGCTGGTCGACCTGCCAGCGGTCGACGCGCTGGCCGAAACGGTCCAGCAGCGGATCGATCCGCTCTGCCCAGACATCCGGCCTGTCCAGCATCGCCTCGCGCCACGAGTTGTAGCGGGAGAGCTCGCCGGACGGGGGCCAGGCGCCTTCTGGGAAAACGCCGAGCGTCACCTCCGCCCAGCGGTCGCGCAGCGCGCTGGTGGCGGATGCGATCGTTTCGATCCGGTCGGTGCTATCGAAACCCTCGCGATCGATCATCGCGTTGAGCGTGACGGCGCCCGCGCCGAGGCGCTCCATCAGCGAGGGGGCCGCGCCCCACGCCGAGAGCGGGAGGTCGGCCAGTTCGAGCCCGAACCGGGCCCGGTGCGTCGCGCCCCGACCGTCGCCGCCCCCGCTGCGCGGAGGCAGGAAGAGGAACGAGGTCTGCGCCCGCCCGAGCGGCTCGTCGTTGGCGTACACATCCAGACGGGCGTGGTACCACCCGTAGTGCTTGATGTCCGGTCGCCAATTGGACTCGATGCCCCCGCGCCCGATCCGCAGGGTCGCCCGATCGACGATCCGCCCGTCGATGTCGTAGACGCGCAGGTCGCCCACCAGCCGCTCGCCCGTCAGGTCGCGCACCAGCACGCCGACCTCGGGGATCTCGGGATCGAGAAAGACGCCCATCGGCGCCGGCGAGGTCACCTCCACCCGCGCGATCTGCGTCACCACGATGTCGTCGAAGTACGCGACCGCCTCGATGTCCTCGCGCCACATGTCCGGCGGGTCGCCCGGCCGGTGCTGCGGCTGGAGCACCACGAGGTCGAGCTGCAGAAACACCGCCTCGGGGAAGAGCCCGATCAGCTCCGCGTCGATCGGCGTCCAGTCGTCTTCAGAAACCACCAACTCCGAATACGACTCGGCGCCGGGCACGGGCTCGCCGCCCTGATCGAGGAATCGCGCGATCAGCCCGGCCCGGGCGTGGCGCATCCCGCGGGTCATGACGAACCCCTCGATCCGGTAGTCGCCCCCGGGGAAGACGGGGATCACGCCGGGCGCGAGGCGCAGGCAGGTGCTCCCCCCTCGCGCCGGGACACGGGCCGAGCCCCCGCCGGTGTGGGCGACCTGGAAGTCCAGCCTCGGGCGGTTCCAGATCGGAAAGCCCGGGCGGGAACGCTGCGGCGGGTTGTCCTGGGCGGCCCACCAGTTCTGGGGCAGGGGTGTGTCGGCGGTGTCTTGTTCCTCGAAATCGAAGACCCTGACCACGCGCTGCGCGGCGGACGGCCGCGCGATCGAGCTCTGCTCGCTGACGCCGACTTCAGGGGCGTCTTCGGGGGCGTCGATCTGCGCCCGGGCGGGGATGGCGGCGAGGCAGGCCGCCAGCGCCAGGATCGCGGGGGTTCGCATGGGACCGATATCGGCCCGCGACCGCCCGGCGCTGGAGATGGGATCAGCGGTCGGCGTTGGGATCGGTGTCGGCGGGGCCGAGCAGGCCGCTCTCCTGGAGCTGGCGGAGCGAGCCGGCACGGATCGAGAGGTCTGCCTCGGGCACGGATCGGCGCGAGGCGGCCTCGGGCGGACGCTCGTCGCCCCGCGAGAGGGCGAGCAGCGAGTCGGGGTGGGGCCGCGCGGGGGCGGGCGACGGAGCTTCGGGATTTGACCCGTGCACGGTCGCCTGGGCGGGTGCCTCCTCTTGGCCGGTTTGCCCCTCACCCGAAGCGATCGCGGGCGCGGGCGATTCGGGGCCCGAAAACAGCGGCACGCCAAGCGAGACCAGCACCAACCCCGCGACCGGCACGAGGGCCAGCACGCCGAGCGCTCCGAACCGGCGGGCCCTCTCGCCTGCACGAGCGCGGGCCGCGGCTTGCAGCACCGGTAGGGGGGGGCCGGGCGGCCCGGGGGCGTGCGCCGTCGGGCGGAGCGCCGCATCGAGTTCGTGCGAGAGTCGGTCGTTCATCGTCTGGCCTCCACGAGAGATGCGGGGCGGTCCGGGTGAGCGGAGCGTTGGTCGGCCGACAACTTCCGCATCGCGTCGAGGGCGCGCGTGTACCTGTCGGCGACGGTCGAGCGGGGCAGTTCGAGCACAAGCGCGATCTGCGAAAAAGTCAGGCCCCCCGCGTGGCGGAGGAGCACCGGCTCGCGCAGATCGTCTGACAGGTGCTCCAGCAGGCGGGCGATCGGGGGCTCGTTAAGTCGCGGCTGCGGCGCCGATGTCGGATGCGAGACCGGCGAGCCGTTGGCGACCCTGGCGCGCCGGAGCGCCTCCCGCCGCCGTTCGCGCACGATCGAGAGGCACGAGTTGCGGAGGATGACAAAGAGCCACGCCTCTGCATCGCGGACCTTTCTGATCTCACGACGCGGCGTCTGGAGCGCCTTGAGAAACGCCTGCTGCACCAGGTCCTCCGCCTCTCGATCGACGATCCGCGAGGCGACGCCGAGCATGCGCGGCGCGAGCAGCGACCAGAGGGCCTCGGCGGCCTGCGGATCGCCGCGATGGAAGCGGCGGAGGAGTTGTTGCGGGGAGGGGGTCACGCTCGTCTGTTTATCTCCCGCCCGCGCCGTGCTCACCAAGCATTGCCCGGACCTCGGCAATGCGGGCTCTGGTGCGTTGGTCCGCTTGGTACGCCACTCCCATCGCCGGGGCCATGATCTTTGTGAGCATGCCGTACT
>REET01000243.1 GCA_007694925.1 Phycisphaerales bacterium
GGCCTCCCAGATGTGGAACGGGTTGTCAACGCCGATCGCCTCGTCGTCGGGGCAAGAGACCGCCAGCACGCCCCCGGGCGAAAGGAGCGACTTGAGCACATCGAGCAGCTTCTGCGGCTCGGCGACATGCTCGATCACTTCCAGACAGACGATCACATCGAACCGGCCCACCGAGGCCCCGTTCAGCGTCATCGCCTCTTCGAGGGTCATCGCGTCGACGCAGCGGTGGGTCACGCCCGGGCGGGGATACAGGCGTGCGGCTTCCTCGACCGCGTCGGCAGCGATGTCGATGCCGAGCACCTCGCCGGCGCCGGCGTCGGCGAGCATCGCCGAGCCGTAGCCCAGCCCGCACCCGCAATCGAGCACGCGCGGGGCGGGCATGAGCGAGGCGGCCCAGGCGTAGCGGGCCAGGTGCTGGGTCGCCAGGTGGGGGTCGGCCTCGGCGGGGTCGATCCGCTCCAGGCAGGCGTCTGCGCTTTGCGGGGCGCCCTCGTGGGGGCTCTGGTGGGGGTCGTCCTGCACCGGTGATTGTTCACTCTGGGCGGGCATCGATCCTCGCAGCGACATTGGCGTCCCCCCAGCTCCGCTCGCCGACCACCTCGACCTCGCACAGATCGTGCACGATGTCGCAGTCAGACCAGAGGTGCGGCCCGGTGTGGTCGGCGACGCCCGCCATCAGCAGGTACTCGCCGGGGTTGGCGGCAACAGAGAAACTGAACGACACACGGATCGTCGAGCCCGCCCTCGCCCCGGCCAGGCAGCCGACGGATTCGTGCTCGCCGTACATCGTGTGCGCCCCGACGATCATCCGGCCCTTGTTGTCACAGAGAACGACGCCGACCTGGGCGTCTTCGAGGTCGTCGAGCACCTGCACCCGCAGATCGACGCGGATCTCGTCGCGCGAGCGGATCACGCGTGCGGGCCGTCCCTCGGCGTCGAAGATGTTGAACGCGACGATCTTGGCGCGACCGTCGCCGGCGCGGTTGCCCGGGTCGAGCCCCACGGCAGGCACCAGCTCGTCTCCGGAAGTCTCGGCCGCCGGCCCGCGAGTGTCGGCCTTCGGCGCCTCGCTGAGCTCCAGCCCCTGCACGATGCGGTAGTACTCGGCCGCGACGCTGGCGGTGTCGCCCCGGTCGACGACGCGCCCGCCATCGAGCAGGATCGCCTTGTCGCACCACTTGCGGACGACGCCCATGTCGTGGGTGACCAGCAGCAGGGTGACGCCCTTCTCCCTGAGCAGTTCCAGCCGGCGGAGGCACTTGGCCCTGAAGCCCGCATCGCCGACCGAGAGCGCCTCGTCGATGATCAGCACCTCGGGCTCGAGCTGCACCTGCACGCTGAACGCCAGGCGCACGAGCATGCCCGAGGAGTAGGTCTTGACCGGCTGGTCGATGAAGTGACCGATCCCCGCGAACTCTTCGATCTCGGGGAAGCGCTTCTCGACCTCCTTGCGGGGCATGCCGAGGATCGAGCCGTAGAGCATCGCGTTCTCGCGGCCGGTGAACTCGGGGTTGAACCCCGCGCCCAGTTCGAGCAGTGCCGCGACGCGCCCGCGGACCTCGACCTCGCCGGAGGTTGGGCGGAGGACGCCGGCGATGATCTGCAGCAGCGTGCTCTTGCCCGAGCCGTTGCGCCCGATGATGCCCAGCGCCTCGCCCTTCTCAAGGCGGAACGAGACATCCTGCAGGGCCCAAAAATCCTTGTGGTACTTCTTGCCCGTCCAGCGCAGGAGGCTCTGGCGGAGGCGGTCCGACGGCTTGGCGTACATCTGGTAGCACTTGCCGACCCCGCGCACGCGGAGGACGACATCGCGGTCCTGTGCGTCGGCGCCGTTGTCGGTCACCGGCTCGGGCGCGGGCCCGAGCGGCGACGGCGCGACACCCCGCGCCACACCCGCGGCGATCCCCGTCGTCCCGCCGACTGCATCGGTGCGCTGCGCCTCAGATGACATCGGCGAACCCCCCGCGGGCGCGCTGGAAGAGGGCGTAGCCAACGATGCACAGCACGGCGCCGGCCACCAGCCAGATGTTCAGAAGCCACCACATCGGTTGCTCGCCGAACATCGCCACCGAACGCACGCCGTCGACCACGGGCGTCATGGGGTTGAAGTACAGGACGATCCGGAACTGCGCCGGCACGATCTCCAGCGAGTAGAAGATCGGCGTCGCAAAGAACAGCAGCCGCTGCACAAACATCGCGACGACCTGGTTCAGGTCGCGCACGAACACGCCCAGGGCGGCCAGGATCCAGCTCAGCCCCAGGACACACAGGATCCCCGGCAGCAACACGATGGGCGTCAGCAGCACCGTCGCGTGCACCTCGCCCTGGTGGATCACCCAGATCAGCCACGCCACCAGCAGGCCCAGCGACGAATAGAACAACGCCGCCAGCACCGAAGAGACCGAGAGGATCTCAAGCGGGAAGACGACCCTCTTGACCATGTTCCGCCGCCCGACCACGAGGTTCGGCGCCTGGCCCAGGGGGTCGGCGAAGATGCCGAAGACCATCAGCCCGGCAAAGAGCAGGATGGCGAACTCGATCCGGGTCTCGTCCGGTCGACCGCTCAGTCGCCCCTCCAGCACCGTGCTGAACACGATCGTGAACACAACCAGTTGCAGGATCGGGCCGAGGATCGACCAGAACACGCCCATCCGCGTCCCGCGCGTCCGCCCCCGGATGTCCCGCACCGTGAATTGCCGGATCAGGCTCCGGTATGACCAGAGCGAGAGAAACATCACCAGCGGGCTCAATAGGTGCGACCACGCCGTGGGCTCGGGCGTCAGCCGACGAACCCGACCGTCCCCGGCGATGGATGTCGCGCTCGACGCCATGGTCTCTTATCCGCCCCCGCCGGTCTCGTAGCCCAGCTCGGCGAGCACCCCGCCCGCGGCTTCCCTGAACACCTCGCGGTCCCGGTCGGTGAAGAACCGCTTCCAGTCCCCCGCCACCCCCATCCGCAGGTCCGAGCTCGGGTCTTCCTCGCCGGGCTTGCGCCCGCCCGAGTGGCGCTCAAAGCGGGCCTCGTCGGCGCACGCCCCGGCCTGCGCGTCGTCGCCTGCTACCCCGAGAAAGTCCAGAACCCCCGCCAGAGGCGACGCCCCCAGCAAAAGATCCTCGTACCTCACCTCGCAGTACCGATCCCCGAACAGCCCCGACGCCTGCCTCGCCGACCGCACCGCAGATGCCCACGACGAGGCGAGCACGCCCAAGCTCTCCTCGTTAAACAACGGCTCGTTCGCTGTGGCACTGGCGGCTTGCCCGCCAGTCTTCCCCCCAAACCACGCTTCCTTCGCCCGTCTCGCCTGCTCCGCCCCCGCCCCGAACGCCTCAAAGTCGTCGTGGCGGAACCGCAAAAACATCTCGCTGACGGCCACATCCCGCCCGTCCCGCAGCATGTGGATGTACTTCGCCTCGGGGAAGAGCCGCCAGAGCGTTTCGGCCCCGTGGCAGTAGTGCTCGACGGACTTGTCCCCGATCACGCGGACGCGGGCGGGGTTTTTCCAGGGTTCTCTCGCCGCGGCTTCGCGCATCAGGGCCTCGACCGCCCCTCTGGCGGCGATCATCCTCGCGTCGGAGACGGGGATGTTCCGGAGCCAGCCCCCCGAAGCCCCGCCCAGGGAGCTCCAGGCGCCGAACCGCTCGGGGTCGATCCAGCACTCCGCCCCCGAGCCGAAGCCGTTGACCAGCCAGCCTTCGTTGCAGCAGTAGGCCTCTGGGTGGGTGTTCAGCATCGCCGTCAGCAGGCTCGTCCCGCTCCGCCTGGCCCCGGTGACGAAGAAAAACCGGACCGGACGGTCGAGGACCGATCGGTGCTGGTCGAGCACCGGTCTTGGCGACGCGTCCGGGACGATCGTGGCTGGTGGGGTCATGCTGCGGGACTCGCTGATTTCCGGCCGCACAGATACCGCTCCGCAAAAGCGCGGCCGAACCCAATGCTACGCCCCCGCCGGGCAACGAACCCCATCCAGCGGGCTCAACCCTGCTCGATCAGCGACGCGAGCAGGCGTGCGCCGTAGCCGGTCGGGCCGGCGATGTAGCAGCCCGCGTCGCGCTCGGTGGCGTGGACGCCCGCGATGTCGATATGGGCCCAGGGCGTGCCTTCGGTGACGAAGTACGAGAGGAAGGCGGCCCCCTGAATCGGGTGGGCCTCGCGGACCGGTGCCGAGTTGTGCACATCCGCCACGACCGACCGCATCATCTCGCGGTAGTCGTTGTGGTGGGGGAGTCGCCAGACCCGCTCGCCGCTGATCTCTGAGGCCTTCTCGATCTTGGCGCGGAGCTGGTCGTCGTCGCACCACATGCCGGCAAAGACCTTGCCCAGGGCGACGACGACGCCGCCGGTGAGGGTGGCCATGTCGACGATGTAGCCGGGCTTTTCCTTCTCGCAGGCCCAGACGAGCGCGTCGGCGAGGACGAGGCGGCCCTCGGCGTCGGTGTTTGTGACTTCGACGGTGACGCCGTTGCGGAAGGTGAGGATGTCGTCGGGCCGGTAGGCGACCTCGCTGATGGCGTTCTCGGCGCAGGCGAGGAGGGCGACGACGGGGAAATCGGGCTTGACGACAGTGGCGATGGTGTGCATCGCGCCGAAGACGGCACAGCCGCCGTCCTTGTCGCGCTTCATGCCCCGCATGCCCCCGCCGACCTTGATGGAGAGGCCGCCGGAGTCGTAGGTGATGGTCTTGCCGACGAGGACGGCGGGCTTGGCGCCCTTCCTGACGCGGCTGGGCCGGTACTCCAGGCGGATCATGCAGGGCTTGTGCTCGCTGGCGGCGCCGACGGTCTCGATGCCGACCAGCTTCTCGTCGGTCAGGGCCTTGCCCTTGATGACGGTGCACTTCATGCCCGTTTCGCGGGCGAGCTTGCGGGCCTCCGAAGCCATGTGGTCGGGGGTGCAGATGTTGGGCGGGCGGTTGCTGAGGGTGCGGGCGAGGTTGGCGCCCTCGGCGAAGCCCAGCCCCTCCTTGATCCCCTTGGCGAAAGCGTCGTCAGCGGTCTGGACGCTGAGCTTGGTGCGTTCGGCGACCGTGGTCGCCTTGCCCCGGAACTCGTCTGCGAGCCAGGCGATCAGGCCGAGGCCCTCGCCGAAGGCCCGCCCGGCCTGGCGGGTGTCGAAGCGCCGGCCCTTGAGGACGCCCGCGAAGTCGGCCTCGAAGGCGGTCGCCTTGACCTGCGCGAGGCGCCGGCCGACGGCGGCGGCGACATTGCGCATCACGCCCGGCTCGAAACTGTCCTTGTCGCCCAGGCCGACGATGATGGTGCGGTCGAACCCGCTGGAGCCGGTGACCTCGCTGATGACGCCGGCCTCGCCGGTGGCCTCGGGGCGTTCAGAGGCGGCCTTGATCCAGCCGTCGGTGTCGTGTTTGGCGCTGGTGGTGTCGAGCTTTTCGCCCTTGAACTTGCCCAGGACAAGGACCTCCGGCTTGGCGCGCCCACCGACACGGACAGACTGGAACATGTTCAGCACTCCTTGCCGGGCCGGGCCCGGCGATTCGATCGAATCGTTGATAACAGGGTCGGGACGATAGGGACCGCCCCCCGGCCGGGCGCACCAATACACTCGGGCACCATGAGCGGCGGCGCACCCAACCCCAACGACGAACCTCCCCGTTCGCTGCAGGCCCCGTGGCGCCTTGAGTACCTCGAGTCGCTCGACAAGCCAGCGCCGACGCCCTCGGGCGGGAGCTTTCTGCTCGAGTACTGGCAGCACCCCGAACTGGATGTGCAGAACCATGTGATCGTGCGCACCGCGGAGGGGATGATCCTGCTCAACGCTTTTCCCTACGCCAACGGGCACCTGCTGGTGGCGCTGGGCGAGGCTCGGCCCTCGCTCCTGGACTATGGCGCAGCGCAGCGGGCGGCGCTCTGGGCGTTGGTGGACAGAGCCGCCGACCTCATGCAGCGGACGCTCCGCCCGCAGGGGATCAACATCGGTGTGAACCAGGGTCGCGCGGCCGGTGCCGGCGTGCCCGACCACCTGCATGTGCACCTTGTGCCCAGATGGGGCGGGGATGTGAATTTCATGGAGGCTGTGGGGCGTGTGCGGGTGATTCCGGCGCCGCTGGAGGCGATGGCCGAGCGTTACCGGATGGTGGTCGCGGCCGGCGGGGGCGCCGGGGGAACCTCCGGCTGAAACGGTCCTTGGGATCCGGAAGTACGGGGCGATCCCCCCGGGCGGGGTGGGGGGCGTTGCGTCCGAATCTGTTTCTTTCCGGCGGGGCTTCTGTTTGCCCAAGTCGGCCCCCGCCGGGGCCGATCTCTCCTTCGAGCAACCCCGAAGGGAGACGCCCGGATGAGCCCGAATCCAGAACAGCGCAAGCAGACGGTCGAATCGGCGATCCGCGAGATCAGCCACATCGCCACTCTGCCCGAGATCACCGTCCGCATCATCGAGCTCGTGGAGGACCCCCGCTCCACGGCTCAGGACCTGCACAAGGTCATCAGCCAGGACCCGGCGCTGTGCAGCCGCATCCTGAAGGTGGTCAACTCGTCGTTCTACGGGCTGCCCGGCCAGATCGGCTCGATCAATCGCGCGATCGTGATGCTCGGGCTGAACGCGGTGAAGAACATCGCGATCGCCGCCAGCCTCGTGAAACTCTTCCGGGGCGGCGAGCTGACGCAGGGGTTCTCTGCGAAGATGCTGTGGGACCACTGCTCCGCGGTCGCCGCGGGCTGCAAGATCATCAACGACCGTCTGCGTCTGGGCCTGGGCGACGAGGCCTACCTCGCGGGCCTGATCCACGACATCGGGCTGGTGGTCGAGATGCAGTTCGACCGCAACCGGCTGGTCGAGGTGCTCAAGCGCACCGGGCTGGACGCCAAGGGCGAGCCGGCCAACGAGATGCGCGAGGTCGAGGACGATGTCTTCGGCGCCAACCACCAGGACTTCGGCGCGGCCCTCTGCGACAAGTGGCGCTTCCCGCGTCCGTTCGCGCTGGTCACGGGCTACCACCACCGCCCGCTGGAGACGCCGGCGGAGTCCAAGACGCTCGTTTCG
>REET01000291.1 GCA_007694925.1 Phycisphaerales bacterium
GCATCGACTTCGGCGGACGCGAGATCAACACCGGCCAGTACTGACGCTGACCACGCCCCGCCCGCCCGTGCCACAGACCTCGGCTCGGCGAGGTCGGTGCCCTTCTTCCAGGATCTACACACCCTTCCCTGCCCCACAAAACAAACAGCGCCGGCCCCAAGAGGCCGGCGCTCTCGCTGTTCAACACATCCCGCTTACCGCGGCGCCCGCTTCGCCTCGATCCGCTCTGCGCTCGGAACCTTGATGTCCTTCGCGAGCCCCAGCACGCCCATCAGGCGGATGACCATGTAGCTCGTATCGATCTGCCACCAACGCAGCCCGTGCCGCGCCGAGGTCGGGAACGCGTGGTGGTTGTTGTGCCAACCCTCGCCGAACGCCAGGATGCCGAACAACAGATTGTTGCGGCTGTGGTCGTGGCTCGAAAACGGCCTCGCGCCCCAAAGGTGGCACACCGAGTTCACGCTCCAGGTCACATGGTGCACCAGGAAGATCCGCGCCAGCCCGCCCCAGATCAGCCCCAGCAACGCCCCCATCCAGGTCCCAGTCACCGCAAGCGCGATCCCCGCAGGGATCAGAAGCCCCAGCAGCACCCACAGCGGGAACAGCTTGCTCGTCACACGCGTCGCCGGGTCCGCAACGAGGTCCGGCACATACCGGTCCAGGTTCTGCACGCGACGGCTGAAAAACCACCCAAAGTGCGCGTGCACGAAGCCCTTCAACACCGCCAGCACGCCCTCGCCGTGCTCGTGAGGGGAGTGGGGGTCGCCGTCGCGGTCGCTGTGCTGGTGGTGGCGCCGGTGCGTCGCGACCCACTCGATGATCGGCCCCTCGACCGCCATCGATCCCAACGCCCCGAGCGTCACCTTCACCGGTGCGCTCGTCCGGAACGACTTGTGCGTGAACAACCGGTGATACCCGACCGTGATCCCCAGCCCCGTCAGCAGATACCCGCCCAGCAGGAGCCACAGGTACAGCCACGAGAAACCCACGCCCCAAAGGAGCACGATCGCCGCGATCAGCCCGGCAAACGGGACAGTGATCGCCAGAAAACTCGCGATACGAACGCCCAGCGACGGACGCTCGTGCAACTCATCCGCGGCTGTCACGCGGTGTGTCGGGTGTGACTGGTGCAATGGTCTTCTTCTTCGGCAATGGAGAGATCAGGAAACGGGAGAAAAACACGATCGCCCCGCGGCCATCGTACGCCCCTTCCGCCGTCCTGTTCACGCTCGCGGTCGCGGCCCTCGCCTCCGCGCCAAGGTCAGCCGCTCCTGCGCACTCTCCGAGGCCCACGCCCACCGGCCGTCAGCGCGAGCGCCATCAGGTCCAGCCCCGCGAAGACCGCAAGCCCCGCCAGCAGCACCGCGATCGCCTGCCCGCCCACACCCGCCTTCAGCAGAAGTGCGCACGCCAACGCCACAACCGCGAACAGCACGCACACCACCGCGACCCCCGCAAACGGGCGGGGGTCGCCGTGCTCTATCGGGGTAAACCCTGACTTGTAACGCTCCGGGCCGTACCGGCGGTCGTCAATGTTCGGGGGCGGCACCGTTACCCACGCCAGCACCCGCCCGGCCAGCAGCGTCACCACAAGCCCGAGCACCACGCGCCACAGCACATCCTCGACCCCCGCCAGCCACAGCACCGCCAACGCCACCGGGAGCCCCAGCAGCACCGACACGCAGAACACCATGACCCGGTACCCGCCCGGGATCCGGGCCGCCCTGCGCCGCGTTCGTCTCTCGGACTTCATGAAACTTTCGTTGGGGAGACCGTGCCCGCTATTTCGCCGGTTTGCGCGGCCCCACGAAGCTCAGCAGAAACAGCAGCACGATCGCCCCGACCGTCGCCGTAATCAGCGAGCCGAGCAGGTTCTCAGAAGCCAACCCGACCAGGCGGAAGAGAAACCCGCCCAGAATCGCCCCCAGCACCCCGACGATCAGGTTGCCGACGATCCCAAACCCGCTCCCCCTGGTCAAAACACCGGCGAGAAAGCCCGCAAACAACCCGATCAACAAGAACCAGACGATGTGCATGCGTCACTCCCCAACTCGGGTTCCAAGAGGCCCCGCTCGCCAAGCCGGAACGCAGCCGCCATCACGCGACCAACCTGTGGCACTGGCGGCTAGCCCGCCAGTGTCTACCCCATCTACCCCACCTCCGGCTCGCCTGCTCGCCTCTCTACTGCTCTCGCCCGCAAAGCGGGCGCTCCACCTATAACAGCGGATTCTTCGCACCCTCGATGTACTTCCCGATCGGGCTCATGTTCTTCGACGGGTTCACCATCACATCGCTGTACAGCTCTTCCTCGACCCCCGGCGCGTCGGACTCCTCGGCGAACTGCACCGCCTCCTTCACGCGCTCGCGGATCTCCTTCTGCATCTCCGTCCACTCGTCCTCGCTCAGGCACTCCCGCTTGTTCATCAGGTGGTCGACGAGGTTCGCGATCGAGTCGCGCTCCTTGAACTCCTCGACCTCGTCCTTCGTCCGGTACTTCTGCGGGTCAGACATCGAGTGCCCCTGGTACCGGTAGGTCTTCAGGTCGACAAACCCAGGCCGCTGATCATCGCGGCACGCGTCCGCGAACGGCTTGAACTTGTCGTACACATCCAGCACCGACATCCCGTCGATCTCCAGCCCCTCGATCCCGTACCCCTTCGCCTTCAGCGTCAGTTGGTCGGGCATCGTGGTGCCGCGCGCGATCGAGGTCCCCATCGAGTACCCGTTGTTCTCGACGATGTAGATCACCGGCAGCGAGAACAACCCCGCCAGGTTCTGCGCCTCGTGGAACGCCCCTTGGTTCAGCGCCCCGTCGCCAAGGTAGCACAGGCACACGCGCTTCTTGTCGGTCGTCTTGAGCACCTCGCGCTCGTACTTGGTCGCAAACGCCAGCCCCGCCCCCAGGGGCGTCTGCGCCCCGACGATCCCGTGCCCGCCGTAAAGATGGTTCGGCTTGTCGAACATGTGCATCGACCCGCCCTTGCCCTTGGCGCACCCCGTGATCTTGCCGAACATTTCGGCCATGCACGCCTTGGGGTCCATCCCCCGAGCCAGCGCATGCCCGTGGTCCCGATACGCCGTCACCACCGGGTCGTCGTGCTCGACAGACCGGATCGTCCCCACAGCACAAGCCTCCTGCCCGCTGTAGATGTGGCAGAACCCGCCGATCTTCGCCTGCTGGTACGCCTGCATCGTCCGCGTCTCAAACTCGCGGATCAGCTGCATGTCGTAGAGCCACTTCAGCAGCGTCTCGTCGGAAAGCCCGTCGCTCGGCCTCTTGCCGGCGGCCGGCTCGCTCGTCGTCGCCTGGGACATGGAACCTCCATCGTGGGGGTCGTGGGGGGGCGCAAGGGTCATCGGTCGCCGGCGCTCCGGCCCGATCCGCCATCGTAGCGCCGAACCCCCGCCCGCTCTGAAAACTGGCCCCGCACAGACCGCCTGTCAATACTCTTGCAGCGGCAGCAGGGGACCGTCCAAAGCCCTCCAATGCCCGCGGAGACGCCCCGTGCACGATGTCCGCAGCACATTCAAAGACCACGGCCTCCGCTGCACCCGCCAGCGCGAGCTCGTCTATCAGACGCTCGCCTCCTCCAGGGCCCACCCGACCGCAGACGAGCTCTTCCAGGCCCTCAACCCCGAACGCGACGCCCCGGACGACGCCGGCCTCAGCCTCGCAACCGTCTACAACACACTCGAAGCCTTCTCCTGCGCCGGCCTGATCCGCAAGATCCCCGCTCCCGACGGCAAGGGACCCTGCCGCTACGACGCCGACCTCTCCGACCACGCCCACGCCGCACTCCCCGACGGACGCCTGGTCGATGTCCCCCCCGACCTCTCTCAAAGGCTCGTCCCCCGGTTATCGGGCGATCTCGCCAGAGAACTCGCCGCACGCCTCGGCATCCAGCCCGGCCGACTCAGCGTCCAGGTGATCGTCCATCCAAAGGACGAGCGCGACTGCCGCTGCCTCGACGCGGGCCCCGACTGCTGCAAGGGCTGAGCATCCACCCACTTGCGGCGGGCGCAGCCGATTCCGGCCCCAACAAGCGTCCCGAAACTCAACACCCCGGGTCCCCCGACCGATACATCCCGAACAGGCGCACCGGCGCCTCCACTGGGAGACCCGCGATGCAGCAGACCGGACCCGCGATCAACCGCCGACGCCACGAGCGCTTCATGCTCCCCCCGATGTACAGCCGCCTCCGCGTCCGGCGCCTCGACGACCCAGACTTCCGCTACGCGGGGCACATCTACGACGTCTCCGAGGGCGGCGTCCGCTTCGAGCTCGACGACCCCATCGAGCCCGGCACCCCCGTCGCCGTCGAGATCGCCCTCCCGGGCCTCGGCGACCCCGACACCGGCGACATCGGCCCCGGACGCAGCGTCTTCGCCATCGGCAATGTCATCTGGGTCAACGAGGAAGACCTCCCCGGCCCCGTCCGCATGGCCGTCGCCTTCACCCGCTACGCCCGCACCGGCGACCACGAACGCCTCATCGGCCACCTCGGCCGAGGCCACTACGCCAGAGCCGCGTAAAGACTTCCCCTCAGCCCCAAACCTGCAGCAGACCTGTGACACTGGCGGCTTGCCCGCCAGTGTTTTTCTGTCATCCCACCCCAAAATCTGCAGCACTGGCAGTTCGCCTGCCAGTACTACCTCTTCTACCCCTCCTCCGGCTCACCTGCTCTCCTGCTCGACTCTCTCCCGCTCTCGTCCGGCAACGCCGGCCGCCTTGCTCTCCTGCTCGACTCTCTCCTGCTCTCGGCCGCAACGCGGGCGTCCACCTACCATCACCTCCATGTTCGTCGACGAAGTCACCATCATCATCAAAGCAGGCGACGGCGGCGACGGCTGTGTCTCCTTCTACAGAGGCAAGGGCATCCCCAAGGGCGGTCCCAACGGCGGCGACGGCGGAGACGGCGGCGACATCCTCTTCCACGCAGACACCGGCCTCAACACGCTCATGGAGTTCCGAGGCGTCCACGAGATCACCGCAGAGCGGGGCGAGCACGGCCGCGGCAAGCAGCAGTACGGCGCCAGAGGCGAAGACCGCGTCGTCAAAGTCCCACCGGGCACACTCGTCTACAACGCCGACACCGGCGAGCTCATGCACGACATGCAGCCAGACGAAACCGTCGTCCTCGCCAAGGGCGGGCGAGGCGGCTTCGGCAACGAACGCTTCAAGTCCTCAACAAACCAGACCCCCCGCCAGGCCACACCCGGCGAGCCCGGCGAACGCTTCAACCTCCGCCTCGAGCTCAAGCTCATCGCCGATGTCGGCATCGTCGGCACGCCCAACGCCGGCAAGAGCACACTCCTCCGCTCCCTCACCCGCGCGACCCCACGCGTCGCCGACTACCCCTTCACCACCCTCAGCCCCCAGCTCGGCATCGCCGAGCTCGACCCCACCCGCCGCATCGTCCTCGCCGACATCCCCGGCCTGATCGAGGGCGCCGCCGAAGGCGCCGGCCTCGGCCACGACTTCCTCCGCCACATCGAGCGCACACGCGTCATCGTCCACCTCCTCGATGTCATGCCCCAGGACGGCGGCGACCCCGCCGAAAACTACCGCATGGTCAGGGCAGAACTCGCCGGCCACTCCGAAAAGCTCGCCGCAAAGCCCGAGATCATCGCCCTCAACAAGCTCGACCTCCTCGCGGGCGACGAAGAACGCCAGGAAGCCCTCGAAACCCTCCGCGCCAAAATCACCGACGCCGGAGGCAAAGGCTTCGAGATCGTCGGCCTCAGCGGCGCCACCGGTCTCGGCACAAGAGAACTCCTCGAACGCCTCTGGCCCATGCTCGACAAATCCGCCCCGACCGCCAAAAAGGGCTGGGTCAAGTCCGATTCCTGAAAGCCCCCCGACACCCTCAAAGACCTGTGGCACTGGCGGCTCGCCCGCCAGTGTTCTCCCCCTTCTACCCCTCCTCCGGCTCACCTGCTCGCCTGCTCACCCCTCTCCTGCTCTCGCCCGCAAAGCGGGCGTGTCCTCTCTCTAGCCGGGCTGCCTGCGCCACAGCACAATCGGCTCCAGACCCCGCTGCCCCGGCACCTCCACCCGAGAAGCCATCAGACACTCGCCGAGCGTGACCACCGCGCTGCACCAACGCCAGATCCGACTCCCGATGTCTGTATCCGCGGCGTCTTCCGCCGCGTTCTTGTAAACGCACTCCAAATCAAATGTGTCGCCACCGGGTTCCCAGCAGAACAGCCAGCTCCGAATCCCGCAGACGCTCGCAAAAATCCTAATCTCGAATCCGTACCGCTCGTGAGTGAGCTCGCTCCAGACATCGCTCATCACGGCGTGCTCAAACCGGTCCCACGACTCGATCTTCAGGACATCTTCACCGATGATCTCTCCGGGGTTCTTGTGCTTCCGCAGCACCTCACACCCGACCAGCATCGCGTCGAGCTCCGCTTCCGGCGGATACCCCAGCGTTACGGTCAAACCGCCGGATATCTCTTCGATGAGGTCGTTCACGGCTCGTTCGTCCGGCCTGGCGATCGGTCCTCCGCTCTCATGCATCGCTCGCTCCTCGTTCTATCTCGACCAAAACCAGCCACTCCGCATTCCCCTTCCCCCGCGACTTCTTCCCCGCCCCGCCCAGCAGCGGGCTCTTGGTCACCCCCAGCACCTCGAACCCCTCCCCCCGCATCCGCTCGACAACCTCCATCGCCACACGCTCCGCATCCTCCTCCGCCAGCACACGCCCGGGCGCAACACGATCGAGCTCCTCCGTCTCCAGCTCATAGTGCGGCTTCACCAGCGTCAAAATCCGCCCGCCCGCCTTCAACCACGCCGCCCCGACAGGCAACGCCCTCGACTGCCTCGTCCACCCCAGATCGATCACCACCAGATCCACCTTCTCCGGCGGCACAGCATGCAGCGCATTGGTCCGCTCCATCACCACCACCCGCGGATCGCTCCGCAGCTTCCACGCGAGCTGCCCGTACGCCGTGTCGACCGCATACACCTTCGCC
>REET01000271.1 GCA_007694925.1 Phycisphaerales bacterium
GTCTTTGCGGAAGCTGGCGATCAGGGGCGTCGCGTACGCCGCACCGGGGTTGCGATCGAGCGCCGCTTCGAGCTTCTCGATCGCGTCGGGGGCGAGCAGATCGTCGGCGTCGAGTGGGAAGACCAGGGGCGAGTCGGTCCGGGCGACGCCGGTGTTGCGGGCCGAGGCGACGCCCGCGTTGTCGGTGTGCACGACGCGGAGGGGGAGGTGGTGCGTGTTGCGCCGTGCGGTGCGGTCCAGCCAGTCGAGGCTGGCGGGGTCGGTCGACCCGTCGTTAACGAGGACGACCTCGTCGGGCTGGCGGGTCTGCTTGGCGAGGCTCGCGAGGGTCTGGTCGGTCAGCTCGCCCATGTTGAAGTACGGGATCACGACACAGAGCCGGCGCTGGGTGACGGCCGGCGCACTGCGCCGGGGCTCGGCGGGTTTGAGCAGCGGGGCGTAGGCGTCGAGGGCCTTTGTTGCCGCGGCTTGCGGGTCGGCGAGCTCGCGGGCCCGCGCGGGGCCGGCGGCGCTGAGCGCCGATTGCAGCTCGGTGTCTTCGATCAGCGTCTCGATCGCGTCGCGGAGGGCGCTCGCGTCGCCACTGGCAAAGAGGAGCCCATGCTCGCGGTCGGTGATCATCTCGGGGATGCCCCCGGCGTCGGAGGCGATGACCGGCGTTGCAGCGCCCATCGCTTCGAGCACCGAGTACGGGAAATTGTCCCAGAGCGAGGGGGCGACGAGCGCCGTGGCCCGCGAGAGCAGGCGACGGACGGTCGGCGGGTCGACCGGCCCGAGGAAGACGAAACGGTCGCGCCAGCGCCCGGGGATCGTCTTTGCGATGGTGTCGCGCATCGAGGCCCGCAGGGGCCCGGTGACCGAATCGGCCCCGGCCAGGAGCACGCTGAAATCGTGCCCCTTGTCGAGCAGTTCGATGGCCGCCGCTACGAGCAGATGCTGGCCCTTGAGGCGCTCGATCCGCCCGACACACAGGAGCATCGTCGGGCCGTCGGCCCTGGGGGGAGCGGGCCTCGACGGAAAGGGGTTGGGCGTGACGGCTTCGGGCCGGCCCTCTCGGCGGACGCCCGGCAGGACGCGTTCGATTTCGGCGATCGCGGCGGCGCTGGGCGAGAGCAGGATGTCCGCCTCGGCGAGGACGGTCCGCTCCATGTGCTCGACGACGGCGTCGGACCGGTTGTACCACGAGCGTCCGTGCCGGTCGTAGAGCACCGCCCCGGGCGTGTGCACCCGGACGCTCAGCACGCAGTCCTCGAACAGGCCCATCGCGCGGCGGGCCCGGAAGAGGAAGTAGCCTTCGGCCCGGATGTCGGGCGTCTCGATGATGTCGAACCGGTGTTCGTCGTGCAGGGGTTTGAGCGCCTGATAGACGCTCATCGCCCGACGCATCGGTGGGCAGTGGTAGGCGGGGAAGGCGAAGTCGCCCGTCGATGGGTCGTGGGTGTGGATGCGGACGCCGGGAAACAGCCGCTCGGCCCGCGAGTCCAGCTTCTGGTGGGGCGTGGTGAGCAGGTGGACCTCGGCGCCGGAGCCGGCGAGGGCCCGGGCCATGTGGGCGGCGTACACCCCCGCCCCGCCCCCGGAGAACGGGGCGAGCTCGGCCGAGACCAGACAGATTCGCGTGGGGCGGTCGTTCAAGCGGACAAGGCTACCCGTCGGGGGTGAGTTGTGCCGGGGCGGGGACTACCATCGTGACCCCGCGCCGTGAACGGCGTCGCGGGCCCGCCGACACCCTTTTTCGGGGATCATCCGGCCCGGTGCGATGCGTTCGGCTCGCGGGCCTTCCCGGAGGGACACCTGTGATGAGAGACCGGTACGCAGCGCTCGCGCTGCCCTACATCCCGCGCCTGCTCCACCTGGTGGACATGAACCCGTACTCGAAGACCTTCGGGAGCTTCGACAGGGCGTTCTGGCACTACCGGACGATGGACTTCCCGTGCGGGATGTCGCAGGAGTTTGTGCTGCCCCTGGCCCTGGCGTACGCCAACGCGTACCCGGGCAACACCTTCTGTGGCGTCGAGCGCCTGCGCGAGATCGCCGAGGGGTCGCTCCGGTTCATGGCCTCCTCAAGCCACAAGGACGGGACCTGCGACGACTATTTCCCGTTCGAGCGGGCGATGGGGGCGCTGGTCTTCAGCCTGTACGCCGGGTGCGAGGCGTACCGGGTGCTGAAGATGGACGACCAGCAGGTCGCCGACCTGTTCACCAGGCGGATCCGCCATCTCGAGCACGAGAACGAGACGGGGCGTCTGAGCAACCACCAGGCGCTGGCCGCCCTCGCGGCGTTCAATGTCTACAGCGTCACCGGCGACGAGAAGGCGAAGAAGGTCGCCGAGGACCGCATCGCCCTGACCCTGAGCTGGCAGCACAAGGAGGAGGGGTGGTTCCAGGAGTACGAGGGGGCCGACCCGGGCTACCACACCTGCACGATCGACTTCCTCGCCAAGCTGCGCCAGAAGATGCGTGACGCGAAGCATCCGGGCGCCGAGGAGCTCACCAAGCCGCTGGTCGACGCGGTGAAGTTCAGCTGGCACTTCATGCACCCCGACGGGTCGTACGGGGGCGAGTACGGGTCGCGGAACACCTACCACTTCTACCCCCACGGGTTCGAGCTCCTGGCCCCCGACTGCGAGGAGGCGGGGCAGATCGCCGACGCCTTCCTCGCCGGGACGGAGCGCGACAAGCGGTACCACAACGACGACGACCGCATGACGGCCCACTATGTCTACGACTTCCTCCAGGCGTGGGAGGACTACCACCCCGAGCGCCCCGCGCCCATCAACGAGAGCCGACGCAAGCCCGAGACGCGGTACATGCCCGGGGCGAAGATCGCCGTCTCGTGGAACGGGCGCGAGGCCGACGGCGGGGCTGAGAGTGAAAACCGCCGCGGACGCTACACGGTCACCAACCTCTCCAAGGGGGGCGTGCTCAAGGTCTTCGACGCCCACGGCCCGATCGCCAGCGACACCGGGCTCATCGGCGAGCTTTCCGACGGGACCGTCGTCGTCTCGCACCTGGTGCAGGACGACAACAAGGTGAGCGCCGACCCCGACCAGGGCAGGTTCAGCGTCGAGGGCGATTTGTGCAAGCGGCGCAACAACGGGATGACGGTCATCAAGCAGCTCATGCTCCGGGGCTGGGTGCTGGTGATCGGGCGGTTCAACGCCAACCTGACGCGTTCGATCGTGCAGAAGATCGCGATCACCGGCAAGCCCAAGGCGGGGCATCGGTTCCGGCGCGACATCGAGATTCTTGAAGATCGCGTCGTGGTCACCGACCGCGTGCCGGTGGGGACGCCCTTGAAGCGGTTGAGCGTCGGGAGCGACGCGACGAGCATTTATGTGGCCAACAGCCTGGTGTACCAGGAGTCGAGGCTCTGCCGCTGGCAGCACGCGGATGTGGCGTCGCTGCCGGTCGAGGCGGGGATGCGTGTGTGGCGTCGCGAGTACTTCCGGGGCTCTGGGCACAGCCCGGGCGGCGGGCTTGACGAGGTGGCCGGCGCGGGATCGCACACAAAGCGGCCGAAGCCGGAGGCGTTGCACGCGTGAGAGGCACGGCGTCCGCTGTCGCCAACGAGGTTCAGACCGGTCGAGCCGGGGCAAGCTAACGATGAACGCAACAACCGAACAATCGACGCCCGCCGGCGTGATGGACGCGAGCTACGCGGAGGGTCGGCGCGCCAAGCCTCACCTGGCGTTCAGGTACAAATCGCGGGCGCTCAACGCGTGCAACGCGTACCGGCGTTTCGGCCCCGGCGAAGCGTCGCCCAGGGTCCTCGACCTCGGCGCCGCCGAGGGGGCGACGATGGCCGAGGTGCACCGGATGCTCGGGGCCTCAGAGTCCATCGGGATCGAGTACACGCAGGAGTTGATCGACGCGTCGGGCCCGATGCCCGAGGGATGCCGCCTCGTCCGCGGCGATGTGACGGCCGAGCACGAAGCGGTCGAGCCGGGGTCGTTCCACCTCGTCACGGCGCTGGCGATCATCGAGCACCTGAAAGACCCGGGGCTGATGATGGCGCAGGCGGCCAAGGCGCTTGTTCCCGGGGGTGTGTTCGTGGCGTCGTGCCCGGCGGGGACCTGGGACGCCGTGAGCGGGAAGCTGGGTCTGCACAAGGACGAGCACCACGAGGACGCGATCGACCGATCGAAGTTCGAGGCTCTGGCCGAGGGCGCCGGGCTGGAGTCGGTGCGGTACTGCCGTTTTATGTTCGCGCCGGTCGGCTTCCTGCCCTACCTGCGACTGCCGGTCCCTGCGGGGCTGGCCGACGGGGTGGACCGGGCGCTGCGTCCGTTGAAGGTGTTCGATCCATTCTTTGTCAACCAGCTCTTTGTTGCGAGGAAGCGGTGATCGTCGCGCATGACCGCTCTTCTATGCGGCAGGCTCGGCTTATGCATCGGCTGGTACGGAGGTGACGATTGATCTCTGATCGCAGGCGACATCTCGAAGTGGGCGTGAGCGTGGTCGTGCCGTGCTACAACGAGGAGGGCGCCGTCACCGAGACTGTCGAGCGCGTCTCGGCGGCTTTGGAAGAGATGGAGAACCATCCCGAGCAGCCCCTGCCCTCGGAGATGCTCTTTGTCAACGACGGGAGCTCCGACCGCACGCTGGAGATCCTCAAGCGGCTCGAGAAGGACCACCCCCGCCTCCGCGTGATCGACAACGGGGTCAACTGCGGCTACGGCGCCTCGCTCAAGCGCGGGATCGCCCAGGCCAAGTACGACCGCATCGTCATCACCGACGCCGACGGCACCTACCCCAACGAGCGGATCGGCGAGTTCGCGCGCATGCTCGACGAGTGCGACATGGTGATCGGCGCCCGCACGGCCGAGAATGTGCACATCCCGCTCATCCGCCGCCCGGCGAAGTGGGCGCTGCTCAAGTATGCGAGGTTTATGAGCCGCGCCGACATCAAGGACATCAACTCGGGCCTGCGCGCGATCCGGACCGAGCATGTGCTGCGGTTCTGGTTCATGCTGCCCGACGCGTTCAGCTTCACGACGACGATCACGATGGCGATGCACGCCGCGAGGCTGCGGGTGGAGTACCCGCCGATCGAGTACCACCAGCGTGTGGGGCGGAGCTCGATCAAGCCGGTGCGCGACACGCTGCGGTTTTTCTCGCTGGTGCTGCGGACCTCGATGTATTTCAAGCCGCTGCAGGTCTTCGGGACTGTCGCGGTGGTGCTGCTCTTGGCGGCGGTGGCGGTCGGCGTGATCGTGAAGCTCGTCACGGACCAAGTGCCGCAGGTCACGACGATGTCGCTCTTTTCGACCGGGATGATCTTCCTCGGCCTCGGGTTGATCGGCGACCTGATCAACGCGCGGCGGTCGGTGTAGCCCGGTGGACACGGGCGGGCGTGCCCCGACGCCGGAGACCGGCCCCGCCCCGGGCGCCAAGCGCGGGCGGACGCTGAAGCTGGCGATCCCGTTTGTCGGGCTGGTGATCGTGCTGGCGGTGCTCGTCAGCGTGATCGATGTCCGCGAGGCGCTGCGAGCGATCGCCGGGGCGGATCCGGCTTGGGTGGCGCTGGCCATGGCGCTGGCGGTCGTGCTGACTTTCATGAGCGCATTTCGGCTGCGGCTGTTCTGCTTGGCCGCGGGCGAGCCGGTGGGCTATCGCCGGTGCTGGTCGGCGGTGATGGCGTCGCTGACGCTCAACGCGGTTTTGCCCGGGCGCGGCGGGGACTTCATCAAGGCGTACTTCCTGGCCGACCGCAAGGGGCAGGGGGCGGTGCTGCTGGGTGTGACGCTGCTGGAGCGCGTGGTCGATGTGCTGGTGCTGGCGGTGCTGGCGCTGATCGGGGCGTTGCTCGCGGAGATGCACGGGGCGGCAGCGGCGGCGGCGCTCGTCGCGTGCCTGCCGATCGGGGCGTTCCTCGCCCTCGGCTTTGCGCACCGCGTGCCTGTGGTCGGGGCGAAGCTGCAGCGGCTGGGCGTCGCGGCGAGGGGAGCGGCGAAGCGGCCCGGGCTGCTCGCCGGGGCGACGCTGCTTGCGACGGTGTTTTGGGGGATCGTGGTGCTGATCGTCTGGTCGCTGTTGCGCGCGGTTGGGGCGGGCGTGCCGATCGACGCGACGGCGGGCGCGACACCCCTTGCTGTCTTGGTGGGCGTGCTGCCTTTGACAATCTCGGGGATCGGGACGCGGGACGGGATGCTGGTGCTGCTGCTGCGCGACTATGCGCCGGGCGAGCTGGTGTTCGCCGCGGGGTTGCTGTACACGGCGATCGCGTACTGGATGCTCGCGGCGCTGGGGCTGGCGCTCTTGGGGCGGGAGACGCTGCGGAAGGCCCGGGCTGGGGAGGGCCCGACAGCATCGCCGCCCGCACCTGGACGGCCCGGTTCCGGTACGCTCAGCGACGGACAGAACCGAATGTATGGAGACCGAGATGCCCATTGATGAGCGGACGGAGCCTGTGACCGACGAGACGCGGAGCATGCCCGTCAACGCGTCGGCAGACGCTGAAGATAGAGGTTGGTCTTGGGTCGCCTTGCTGGTGTTTCTCGCGCTCTGGATCGGCTTCGGCGCAGTGCTGATGACCGCTCGTGTGCAGCATCCGGGGCTCGAGATCAGTAAGGACTGGAGCGACGCGAACATCCTCAACGCCGGGCGGTGGTTCGACGAGCACGGGCTGCGCAAGACGATGGGGTTCCCCCGACTGGAGACGGCGTACGAGGAGGGCGACGACCTCCGTGTATACATGTCTTACCCACCCGGCCCGTTCTGGGTGCACGAGCTTACCAAGCGCATCGGCTTCGGCGAGGTCGTGCACACGAGGGTGATCAACCAGACCGCGGGCATGATCGCGGCGCTCCTGGCGTTCATGGTGTTCGCCAAGATCGCCCGAAACGCGTGGGTCGGCGTTCTGGGCGGCGTGTTCTACATGATGAGTTCG
>REET01000272.1 GCA_007694925.1 Phycisphaerales bacterium
CCAGCTACGAGGCCAGGGTCTTCGGCTGCCATTCTGCGATGCCGACCGCGGTCGCACGCCGGCTGTGCCCGCACGCGGTCGTCGTCAAGCCGAGGGGCGATCGGTACAGCGAGCTCTCGCGCCGCGTCTTTGAGATCATGGAAAGCGCCACGCCGCTGATCCAGCCGCTTTCGATCGACGAGGCGTTTCTCGATGTCTCCGGGTCCGTGCGTCTGCTGGGCGAGGGACGGGCGATCGCCGTGAAGCTGCGCCAGCAGATCAAGGCCGAGACGGGGCTGACCGCCTCGGTCGGTGTCGCGACCAACAAGTTTCTCGCGAAGCTCGCCAGCGATCTTGAGAAGCCCGACGGGCTGGTGGTGATCGAGCCCGAGCGCGTGCGCGAGGTGCTCGACCCGCTGCCGGTCTCGAGGATCCCCGGCGTCGGTCCTGCCGCAGAGAAACGGCTGCACGCGATCGGCGTGCGCACGATCGGCGACCTGGCGAAGCTGCCTGAAACTGTCGCGTCGTCGCGCCTGGGCTCGTTCGGCTCGCATGTCTGGCGCCTGGCCCAGGGCGAGGACGACCGCCCGGTGACGCCCGACCGCGAGGCGAAATCGATCGGCCACGAACGCACCTTCGGCGCCGACCTGGAAGACCCCGAAGAAGTGCGGGCGGTCATGCTGCGCGAGGCGGAGGATGTCGCCCGTCGCCTGCGCAGGCACGGGCTGCACGCCAAGAGCGTGACCGTCAAGATCCGCTTCGGCGATTTCAAAACCATTACGCGCGCCGCGACGCTCGAACAGCCGACGGAGTCGACCCGCGAACTCTCGGCCGCGGCGGTCGAGCTCTTCGACGCGTGGATCGGCAAGGAAGGTTTTCGCCCGGTGCGTCTGATCGGCGTGACCGCGTCGCACCTGAGCCGGGGCGGACACTCGCAGCCGGGGCTGTTTGATCCACCGGAAGCCAGCGACAAGCGTGCGGCGCTGGACAAGGCGGCCGACGCGATCGCCGAGCGGTTCGGCAAGGACGCGATCCGCAGCGCGCGAGCGCTTCGCAGGCCCCAGGACCGCTGATTTACAACAAAAAGACGAGCCGCGGCGACCGCTGAAACGAATCGTCGCGGCCCGTGATCTCTCAAGGCTCCGGTTGTCGGAACCCGCCTGCTCAGCGCCTGCGTCGCAGACCGATGAGCCCCGCGAGGCCCAACGCCGCGAAGGCGCCCGGCGCGGGCACGACCTGCCCCCGGATCTCACCGGGAGGATTCATGGCGGTGTGCAGGTTGACATACCACAGGCCCGCGAGGATGTCGTCGCGCTGCTGGGCGTTGACGGTGGCCGAGCCGGTGATTGTTCCGCTGGCGGGCTGGGGCAGGTCCATGGTCAGGTGGAGCTGGACGCCGGCGGTCACGCCGAAATCGGCCGGGCCATGGAAGTGTGCGCCTGGCGCGACGATCGGGCCCGTCAGCCCCTGGTAGGCGATCTCCCAGGTCAGCAGGTTCGTAACGGTGTCGATCGTGACCACGCCCGAGCCGCTGGGGTCGAAGCCCGCGGGGATGGTCGGCACCGGCACTTCCTGCGCGACATCGATCGGGAAGACGAAAGTCACAACATTCGCGCCGACGACGCCTGCGCACAGCGACAACGCTCCCACGGCCATCAACTGGCTCTTCATTCCAAGACTCCTCTCTCTCGGGTCCCTGCGTGCTGCCTCCGCGGCGCACACGCGCCGCCGCCCCGGCGCTCCGAGCCGCCGTCGGAGCGGCTTGCGCCGGGTCCGAGAACGATTGTATCAAATGAGATTTCGATCCAAAAGCGAAAAATCGCGCATTCGAAGCACGCGCCGCATCTCGATGGATTGAAATCAGTCGCCCAGCAGCAAGAGGGCCCGACGCAGCACCGCACCGGAGTGCACGGGCCCGTACCGACCCGACTCGATCCGCACGATCAGCTCACGATCGCGACCGGAAGGCAGGCCGACGCTGATCCGCTGGGGCTCGGACCGCTGCGAGAGCTTCAGCCTCGCCAGGGGCATGGCTTCCTCGCCCCGCCCGCGCGTCGCAAGGATGACGACTTCGCTGTCGGCCCAGGCCCTCGCCTCGGGCGGGGTTTCGATGGTCGCGCCAAAACGCCTGGCGCCATTGGGCAGGGGCCAGCGGGCCTCGACGGGGCCCGAGAGCGTCACGCTCGCCAGATCGCCGAAGGCGCCGTCGCGGTCGGGGCTCTGTGGCGCCGGGGCCCAGCGCCGATCGCCCAGCGGGCGGACGCTGACGCCCTCCAGCCTCGCCAGAGACACGACCCGGCCCGGGTCGGGCAGCAGCGCCAGCACCTCGTCGCGCTGGACACCGAGCGTGCCCGCCGCCGAAGCCTCTTGCGAGGCGGTGCCCGGATCGATGCCCCGCAGGGTGATCTTCAGCTCCGTCGGTGACTCTGACTCGAGCGTCGCAGCCGACAGCACGCTGCCATCGCTGAGCCAGAGCATCGGGCCCCGGCGCTCCGCCTGCGGCGTGCTCAGCACGACCCACGCGATCTCCGAGAGCGACACGGACCGGACGCCGGTCTCGGCCTCGATGCGCAGCGTCTCGCCATCGATGCCGAGCACGAAGCCGCGGAGCGTGTCGTTGTTGGCCAGGACGACCGTGTCGTCAAAGGCGTCGGTCTCGGGCGGGGCGGCGCTGGCGGGAAGGTCCCCGGCGCTGGGCAGACGCATCCAACCGACCGACTCCAGCGGGACAATCACCTCGGCCCTTGACCGCAAGAGCACGCGGATCGACTCGCCCCGTCCGAGCGGCGCGCCCTCGCTGACCAGCCGCTGCCCGTCGGCGAGTTGCACGACCCCGCCCACGGTCCGCCAGTCGCCCGGCGCGTCGCGGAGGATCGCGACGAACCGGTCCATCGGCACGCGTCTGGAGGACTCGTCACGGACCAGAAGCCCCGAGTCGCGCACCTGCACCAGCTCGACAGTGGACTCGTTCAGGTCGGTATCGATGAGGATGTACGGCCCGCCCGGGCAGAGCCCGGCAAGCACGCACAGCATCAACATCTGGAGCAGGTGTCGCATCACTTCTGGAAGATCGGCAGATAGCGGTTGGGCATCTGGAGAATGATGAGCGACATCGCGGTCCCATAGGCGGAACCGACGGAACGATCCTCCCAGCTTCCGTCGCCGGACTGGTTGGTGATCAGCTCATCGCGGATCGCGGGCCACCACGACGCCCAGCGGTCGCCACCGGCCAGGAACATGCACTGCACTGCGTAGTAGTGCCCGTAGTGGTAGTGCGGCCGATGGACGGGCATCCCGCCCGGGCGGGCCGTCGCTTCCAGGTAGCGCAGCCCACGCTCCAAGGCGTCGTCCTCGTAGATACCCGCGTAGTACAAACTCGCCACGCCCGCGGCCGAACGGGGCCAGGCGCTCGCCCCCATCTCCGCCTGGTAGCGGAAGCCCCCGTCGGGGTTCTGGCAACGCCGGACATACTCGACCGCCTTGTCGATCACCTCGCTGCTGACCTCCAGCCCCGCGTTGCGGGCCGAGCGCAGCGCCATCACCAGGCAGATCGTCACCGAGACATCCGCATCGAAGGGGACGGGGTTGTACCGCCAGCCGCCCTCCTCGTTCTGCGTCTGCTCGATCAGACGCACGGCCTTGAAGAGCGCTTCGTGCGTGCGCTCTGCGAGGCGTGTGTCGCCCCCGCCGGCGGTCATGCCGTAGACCTCGCCGAGGAAGAGCGTCGCGAACCCGTGCCCGTACATGGGCCCGTGCGAGGCCTCGGCGGAGATGAGCCCGCTGTCTGCGGAGTGTTCGAGGATGAATTCGAGCCCGCGCCGGACATGCTCGCCGTAGCGTCCGCGTCCGGGCATGCTGCCCTCGCTCATGAACGCGAGGGAGGCGAGCGAGACGACCGCGACATTGCGCCCGTATCGCCCGCCGGGAAACGAACCGTCTTCGAGCTGCTGCGACGCGAGCCATTCGAGGCCGCGATCGATCGAGCGTGCGGACTCGGGGGTGATCTCGCGTTCGAGCGGCTGATTGGCGGCGCTGCGTGTGCCGTCGGGGCGGGTGTCGGGGTCCGGCTCTGCTGCTCCGGCAATGCCGGCCGCCAACGCGACGCAGAGGAGAGTTCGTGTCGTTCGCATCAATCCCTGCCGTCTTCTGCGAGGCGCTTGTAGTACGCCTCTGTCATCGATCTGTACATGGTGCTGAAGGGGTCGCTGGTGCCCTGGCTGATCGCCTCGCGGACGCGTTCTGGAAGCGCGCCCCACGCGGCCTCGCCCGTCGCAGCCAGCGGGTTGAGCACCTCGTCGGTCGAGGAGGGGGGCGTCGCCTCCTGATCGCCTTCGGCGCCCTCGCCCGCCGCCTGCTGCTGCTGTTGCGACTGCTGCTCGGCCCCCTGCGCGTCGTCGGAAGACGACGACGAACTCGACGAGGACTGCTGCTGCTGACGCCCCGCGGCTTCGATCAACTGGTCGAGCTTCTCCAACACCTCGCGCTGCATGCGCTGGGTCGGCAGGCCGGTGTCGCGGCTGGCCCGCATTCTCTCGGCCGTCTCACCCATGAGGCGAGTCACCTGCTCGAACAGGTCGCGCACGCCACCTTCGAGCTGTTCGGCCAAGCGCCTGTCCACATCGTCGGGCGTGGTCTCTCGCGCTTCGGTCTGCTCACGCGTCTCCAGCCCGAGCAGCTCGTCGAGGGTGGGCGTGCGATCGGCGACCGCCGCGCTGCAGCCGATCGCCAGACCCATGATCCATGCTGTCGTCGTTGTACGCATCAGCCGCCGCCTCCCTGCTGCTCCCTGAGTTCCTCCAGAAGTCTGTTCGCGATCGAGGAGAGGTCGGTTTGCAGTTCGATGATTTCGTCGACCTCGTCAGCCTCGGCGCCCTGGGCGTCTGCGGCTTCGGTCCGCTCCATCGCCTCGATCTGCATCGACCGCAGCAGCCTGAGCTGCGCGACCGGCGGGAGCGCCTGCGGCTGGCCCTCGCCTTGGCCGCCCCCTTCGCCACCGGCCTCGTCGCCGAACTCGGGCTGGTCCTGGTCATCGGCGAGCGCTTCGACCAGCGAACGCAGCACGCGGACCATCGAGTTCTGACGCCGATCCAATTCCGGCCCCGTCGGCGGGCGGCGCATGAGGTCGGTGCTCGAACCCGCGTCGCGGTCGAGCCTGTCGTGCGCCAGCGAGAACGCGGGCGGATCGCCCTGCTGCATCACGCGCGAGCGCAGCTGCTCGAGCTCTTCTCGCTGGGCTTCCTGGCGCTGGGCGAGGTTGAGCAGCTCTCGCCGCTCGCGCCGGTCCAACGGGCGCCCCGCGTACTCGGCGAGCTCCTCGCGGATCGCGATCTGCCGCTCCAGCGCCTCGGCGTACGCCTGTCGGAGCTGCTGACGCTCGCGTCTGGCCTCTTCCATCTCCGCCTGCCGCTGGAGGCGCTCGGCCTCTTCGCGCGCCTCGGTCAGGCGGCGCAGGCTGATCCGCTGCTGGCGCAAGGACTCTTCGTCGTCGGCGGGGTTGGCCCGCAGCGCCCCGATCGCACGCCCCTGCGCGCCCGCGGCCTGATCGACCAGCCTCGCCACGCTGTCAAGATCGCTCCCACCGCTCTCGATCTGTTCGAGCACGCCGAAGGTGTTGCCCTGCAGGCGGAAGAGCGGCTCGGCGAGCGGGGCGAAGGGCCCGGCCGGACGCGCCCGATCCAGCTGCGCGATCTCCCGCTCCTGCGCACGGATCAGCGCGTCGAGCGACTCGATCACGCTCGCGAGCACCCGGCGGAGCACATCGCGCCGCCTATCTTCGGCGCCGTCGAGCTCGTCGAGCATGTCGCGCATCGCTTCGGCGGCTTGTTGCTGGTTCTGGTCGGCGCTGGAGGTCTGGTTCTGGCGGAGCTGCTCTGCCGCCTCCTCCATCATCTGCTCGGCGCGCGAGGTTCTGGCCGCGTCGGCCGCCCGTTCGAGGCTCATCGCCCGGCCGGGGTCGGACTCCTGCGCTTCCTGTGCGCGGTTCATCAGCTCGTCGACCAACTCAGCGAGGCGCGACGCCTGTTCTTCCTGTCTCCGGGCGAGCTCTTCCAGCGCCCGGCGCTGCTGATCGGTCAGCTCATCGGGGCGACGGCCGACCGTCTCCTCCCCGATCTCGCCCGCGCGCTGGCGGAGTTCGTCCTGCTGGGCGATCAACCGCTCCAGGTCCCGGCGCATCAGCCAGTCGTCCTGCTGCTGGTCGAGCCGGCGGATGAGGTCGCCGAGGCGGTTGCGGACCTCCTCCTGCGCCTCGCCCGCCTCGCGCATCGCCTCGGCGTCGCCCGGGGCCTCCTCGATCGAGGCCGAGGCGCGGTCCGATGCCGCCGAAGCGCCCGCGAGCGATCGTTCTGCGGACTCGAGCAAGCCGCGCAGCGACTCGTCTTCGAGCCTGTTCCGTGAGGCGCGATCGCGGAGCTCGGAAACCAGGCTCTCCTGCGCCCTGAGCCGCTGGGAGATCGCGCTCTGCTCGGCGCCGGTGCGTTCGGCGCGACGCGTCCGCTCCATGACCGAGGCCTGCGTCTCGTCGAGGCGCATCGCGGCCCGGCGCAGCGATTCGAGCTCGCGCCGGATCTGCGCGCCCAGCGTCTCCTCATCGATGATGCGCAGGACGCGGCGGGCCGAGACCACCGGCTCTCGCTCTCCGGGCGCGATGTCCACGCCCAGCGCGTTGATCCAGAGTTCGTCGCCCGGACGCAGATTCAATGTCGAGAGGTCGAGCCGGTGCTCGACGACCAGCGTCGCGGGGGGCGCGCCCGCGTCGGCCCGGCGCTCGGTCAGCACCTGGGGATCGCCGATCGCCTCCGGCGGCGCGCCGGCCGAGCCGCCGGGCGGGACCGCCCGCTGCGCCTTCAG
>REET01000274.1 GCA_007694925.1 Phycisphaerales bacterium
GCGTGGAGACGGTGTGGGCCTCCTGGAACTCGCTCATGTTGATGGTGATGACATTTTGTTCGCCGCCATATAGGGACTCGGCGAGCGCGAGCGCGGTTTCTGTCTTGCCCACGCCGGAAGTGCCCGCGAGCAGGAAGACACCGATCGGCTTGCTGGGGTTGTCCAGCCCGGCGCGGTTGGTCTGGATGGTGCGGGCGATCGACTCGAGCGCGTGCTTCTGGCCGATGACGCGCTTGTTGAGTGTTTCGGCGAGGCTCAGCACCGCCTGGATCTCGTTCTTGACCATGCGTCCGACGGGGATGCCCGTCCAGTCGGCGACGACCGCCGCGACGGCGCTGGCGTCGACGCTGGGCAGGATCAGGGGCGAGTCGCCCTGGTGCTCGGCGAGTTCGTCCTGCAGGCCCTTGAGCTCGGCGAGGAGCTGCTCACGCTGCTCGTCGGTCAATGGCTCGGGGTCCGCGTCGTGGGCGGCTTCGGAGGTCTGGGCGGCCTGCTCGGCCGCGGCTTCGGTCTTGGTCCCCGTGCCCTCGACCCGCCCGACCTTGGCCGGGCCCCGGAGCCTCGCCCTGATCGCGAGGATCTTCTCGACGAGGTCCTTCTCCTGCTTCCAGCTCGCTTCGAGGCCTTCGAGGGTCACCCGCTCGTCGCCGAGCTGATCCTCGATCGCGTGAAGCCTCGGGTCGTGCTCCAGGCCGATGCCCTTCTCCGCTTCGAGGATCGCACGCTCGGTCTCCAGCGCGTCCAGGCGCTTGCGCGTGTCGTCGATCGCGGCGGGGATCGCGTGCTGGCCGATCGCCACGCGGGCGCAGGCCGTATCGAGCAGGCTGACCGATTTATCAGGGAGCTGGCGTGCGGGGATATAGCGGTGGCTGAGGCGGACGGAGGCCTCGATCGCCTCGTCGAGGATCTGCACCGTGTGGTGCTTCTCGAGCATGCCGGCGACCTTGCGCATCATCAGGATCGCCTTGTCCTCCGTGGGCTCGTCGACCTTGACGACCTGGAAGCGCCGTGTGAGCGCCGGGTCCTTCTCGATGTGCTTCTTGTACTCCGCCCAGGTCGTCGCGGCGATGGTGCGGAGGGTGCCTCGCGCGAGGGCGGGCTTGAGGAGCTGCGCCGCGTCGCCGGTGCCGGCCTGGCCCCCGGCGCCCATCAGCGTGTGCGCCTCGTCGATGAACATGATGATCGGCTTGGGCGAGGCCTGGACCTCTTCGATGACCTGCTTCAGGCGGTTCTCGAACTCGCCCTTCATGCTCGCCCCGGCCTGCAGGGCCGCGACATCGAGCTCCAGCAGGCGGATCTCGCGCATCGGGGGTGGCACATCGCCCGAGACGATCTTGTGGGCGAAGCCCTCGACAACCGCCGTCTTGCCCACGCCCGCCTCGCCGGTGAGGATCGGGTTGTTCTGCCTGCGGCGCATCAGGATGTCGATGACCTGTCGCGTCTCTTCGTCGCGTCCGACGATGGGGTCGATCTTGCCGGTCCGTGCCTGCTCGGTCAGGTCCTTGCAGAACTGGGCGATCGCCTCTTCCTTGCCCATCTGGGCCGGGGCGATCGCGCCCGAGGCTTCGCCGGGCTTGGCGCCCCCGCCGGTCTGCGATCCCGCCTCGCGCGCGCCCAGCGTCGCCTCGACGGACTGGCCCAGAATCTGCTCCTGCTCGCGGACCAGCCCCTCGTGGTCGATCTTCTCGAACTCCTTGCTGATCCCCAGGATCGAGTTGCGGCTCGCCCTGCGGTTGAGCATGCAGAAGACGATGTGGGCGCTGCGGGTCTTGGGCTCGCCGAAGATCAGCGAGGCGCTCAGCCACGCTTCCTTCACCGCGTCCTGCAGGTCGACGCTGAAGCCCGAGACGCTTCGCGCGCCCCTCGGCTGGGCCTCGATCGCATTGTCGAGATCCTGAATGAGGCGCGACGGGTTCAGGCCGAAGTGGCGGACCAGCCGGTGCAGGTCCGAGTCCTGGAGCTGGAGCATCTGCTTGAAAAAGTGCGCGAGCGTGACCTCCGGGTTGCCCTGGGTCTTGGCGAGGATGGTCGCCGCCTCCATCGACTTGTAGCAGAGGCTGTTCAGGGTCCCGAAGAGTTTCTGAAGATTGATCTCCGCCATCTGGCGCTTCTCCCCTGCTCGTGATCGTGCGTCCCACCGCCGGCGACGGGCCGGCGGAGTCCTCCTTCGTTGCCGTTGTCGGGCATGCCGCGATACACCAGCAAGATACCCGATGCTCGCCCCCGCTGAAAACCTCTCCGCGCCCCGGCCTCAGGCCGGCGGCCTGAGCACCAGCGTGTCGGCGTCCTCGGGGACCGGACCGCTCTTGATCCAACTGGTCCAGCCCAGGCGGGCGCCCCCGCCGAGGGCCGTGCCCGGCACCTCCTCTTTCCTGAGGATCAGGCGTGCGTCCCAGGTGTACTCGAACCCGGCGTAGGTGCGGACCCACGCCGACAGGCGTTCGAACCCCCCTCCACCGGGGAGAAACCGTCGGTAGGTCTTCAGGTCCATCGGCCCGAGCACCAGCCGGAAACGCTGCTGCACATCCCAGACGCTCGATCCGACAATGGTCGAGACCCCGAGCGTCCCGGTCTCGGGGGACTCGCCGAGCCGGCTCTTGGCGTCGTCGGGAAGCTCCAGCCACTGGCCGACGAACTGCTCCAGCCGACAGGGGACCTTGAAGTAATCTCCCACGATCGCTTCGAGCCCCTCGGCGTCGCGGGAGTGGTTGATCTGCCGCCCGGCGTAGTGGAGCTTGGCGTTGTCGGGCAGGGCGTCGCGGCCCCGCATCTGCTCGCCCCCGAGCCCGATCAGGCTGGCGATGTAGAAAGCGAAACGGTCGTTGTCGGGCCGGTCGTGCTCGACGGTCGGCTCGTTGATCGCCCACGCCTTGAAGAACAGGCTCGCCGCACGGTGGTGGAAGATGTCCAGGAACCGGGCGAGGGTGTGGTCCTTGGCGTGCAGCTGGCGGTCGAGCACATACTGCGTGAAGTGCAGCGGCATCGGCCCGTTGGGGCCCATGAGCCCGAACCCCGAGGAGAGCAGGCGAGGCGGACGCGACCCCTTCGCCGGCAGAAAACCCGCCAGCGACGAGGGCGAAAAGCGGAGCGACGCCTCCTGCCCGAGGCGGACGGGGTCCTGGCGCACCCCCACCGAGTCGCCCAGGCGGGGCTTGTCGCTGCAGATGCACTGGATCAGGCGGAGGGTGTCGAAGAGGCCCCTGCTGTAGGGCTTGGCGGCCAGCTCGCGCACAAGCTCGACCAGCCGGGGATCCGCCGACCCGGGCTCGGCCCGCCACTCGGCGATCGACCGCTCCATCGCCTCCTCGGGCGAGAGCTCACCGTCCTCCTGCGCCGGAGCGCCGATGGCGGTTGGGTCGAGCTCGCCACGCTCCACCTTGGCGCGGAGCTCGGCGATCTGACGGGGGGTCAGAGAATCGCCCGCTGTCCTGTCCGCGCCGGCCATCGGATCACCTGCCCCCGTTCCGCCGAGCGGACAACGGTCTCAGTAAAGGAATTGATCGAGACATACTTCGCAAAGAACCGCTCCATCACCGCCCCGAGCACGAAGATCCCCGTGCCCTCGAACGACGCGTCCTCGAGCGTCAGCGTGACCTCCAGCCCCCTGGCGAAGGAGATCGGCCCGGGCGTTTTGACTCGGCGTGTGATCGGCTTGGCCGAGATCGACCGGGCGCCCTCGACCTGCTTGCGCATGACGGGGCTGGTCGCGTCGCCGTAGAGCTTCAGGAGATCACGCAGGGCCGTCGCGCCGCGCGCCTGGTCCTCGTCGACCAGCGAGAGGTAGTTCAGCGAGAGGTGGCTGATGAGCCTCCAGGCCGTCTCTCCCTCGGCGAAGCTCGGGCGGGGCGAGGTCGGGCCGGTGATCACGCGGATCGAGCGGACCGCGGGGCCGGTCTCTGCGGTGAAGTCGGTCCGGCCCGTGCCCAAGGGCATGCGGAGCGGGAGGTGCCGGTTGGTGCAGAGCGTTTCGACGCCGAGCTGGCGGAGATCGCTGCGGAAGGGCGCGTTCGTCGCGTCGACCAGCGCCACGAAGACCTCGCTGCCGGTGTAGCTGGTCTTCCGCCCGGTTCTGCGTTCCTGGCCGGTGAGCGTGCGCGGGCGCCGGTTTGTCGAGAAAAAGGCGCCGCCGCCTTCATCAAACTCGCTCGCGGCGTAGAACGGTTTGAACTCGATCGCCTGCGCCCCACCGCTGCCGTAGCCCTCGACCGAGAGCACCTGGTGGACCTCGAAGTCCGCCGGGCGCGTGCGGTCCGGGACGACATGGAACTCGTGGCGGTACTCGTCGATGTGGATGCGGTCGGTGCGCCGTGGGAAGAGATTGATCGCGGGCGTGCAGAACAACGCGAAGTTGTCCGGCTCGACCGCCCCGTCGAGCTCGGGATCGTCGGCGTCGAGCAGGACGATCACCTCCAGCTCCGTGCCGCTGCAGCGCTTGGCGGCCTCGCGAAGCCCGGACAGGCGCACGAAGCTGAACCGCTGCGGGAAGGTGAAGTACTCCTGGAGCAGGCGGTAGCCCTGGAAGGACCTGGCCGTGACGGGGAGCAGCGCCTCGGCGTCGTCGAACCCGAGCTGGCGGATCGACGAAGCGGGCAGGACCTCGGTGAACTCCGGCGGCTTCTGCGCCGGGCGCACCAGGACGCCGGTCCTGTGCGCATAGATCTGCTCGTACAGGCGTGTCGGTGTCTGGTCCGTGCCCAGCAGGTACAGGTCGAGCCGGTCGAGGTCGATCTCTGCGAAGGTCAGGCTCGCGGTCGCCCTGAACTTCAGGCGGAGCGCCGCCTTGGGCGCGTTGCGCCCCGAGAGCTCCGGCGGGAGGTCGAGCGAGCCGACATCCCGCGTGTGGTAGCTCGCCTCCTCCAGCCTGATCGGCAGCAGGCGGACATCGTGCGCCGAGCGGTACTCGCATGGGGTGCGGTCGCCCCGGCCGAGGATGCTGCGCATCGGGGTCCCGCGGGGCACGAGGAACCCTCCGGCGAGGGCCGCCTCGTTCAGGTCCGGCTCGTAGCGGACGACGCACATCGAGGGCGTCGGCGCGAGGTAGTGCGGGTAGACGCTCTCGAGCAGGTGCTGGGTGATGCGCGGGAAGTGGGCGTCGAGCTTGAGCTGCACACGCGCCGCGAGGTAGGCGAAGCCCTCGAGCAGGCGCTCGACATACGGGTCGGAGCACTCGAGGTCGCCCAGCCCGAGGCGCCCGGCGATCTTGGGGTACTCCGACGCGAACTCCGCGGCGCTCTCGCGGAGGTGGCGCAGCTCCCGCTCGTACAGGCGCAGCAGACGCTTATCCATGCGGCGCTTCCGTGAGTGAGCACTGGCCGGTTTCGAGGTCGACCTCGGTCTTCAGAAAGAGCTGCTCGGGCACGGGCTGGGCCCACATGTCGCCGGCGATCTCCAGCCCCAGCGTGTTGTACCCCCCCCGGTCGTCGGACGAGAGGAAGCGCACCCTGAGCGAGCCGGGGAGGACCCGCGGCTCGAACCGCTCGATCGCCTCGCGGACGAGCGACTCGAGTTCGCCGGACTCGACCGCCGATGCGGTCAGGCCAGTCAGGTCCGGCAGGCCGAAGTTCAGCACGCTGGCCCGAGCCAACGGAAACTCCTCGTACTCGCCCGTCCTGTCCTTGTTGGGCGCGTTGAGCAGCCACGCGATATCGCGCAGCACGGCCTCCCGCAGCTGGCGGACGGAGAAGACCCGCTTGTCGCGGCTCTCGACGGCGCTCTGCGGCTCGTCGTCGGTCAGACGGTCCAGCAGGCACGGCTGCAGGCGTTCGCTGGGCGTGAGCTCAGCCACCGGTCGCGGCCTCCGCCGGCCCGCCGGGGTGGTCGAACCGGACCGATCGCGTCTGGAGCAGGGCGTGCTCGCCCTTGTCGGTGGCGAACTCGCGCTGGCCGAGGCCGGTGAAGAACCCGTCCCCCTGGTCGTTCCACTCGGTCTTTCGCCCGAGGCGGATGAGCGGATCGCTCGCCAGCTCGCTGCCCGGGTAGCGGGCAAAGAGCAGGGCGACGCTGGAGGCCCCGGTCGTCCACTGCAGCGTCGCGGGTGTCCAGACCAGGTCGCGGAGATCTGTCGGGGGCTCGATCTGGATCGATGCGATCCGCGACATCGGGACCCAGAAGTACTTGCCGTCGATCAACGCTTCGAGCACCGGGCCCATCCGGTCGTCGGCGTCGGCGAGCCACGCGAACGGCTCATCGTCGATCGCTCCGGGAACCGCCTCGGCCTTCTCAAGCCACTCGGCTCTGGCCGCCGCCGCCTTGTCGGGGTGGCCCGAGGCGAGCAGGCGGACCGCCTCGATCGCCAGGCCGATCCATTCGGGCGGCTCGCCGAAGATCATCGGGGAGCGCTTGCCGCTGAACACCTCGCGCCTGAACCCCTCGGCCTGGAGTGCGGGCCCGCAGACCTGGGCCATCATCGAGGCGCCGGGGTCGAGCTCGGAAGCGACATTGAGCTGATTGAGCGCCCGCGCCCAGTCTCCGGTGATGGCGAAGAGCTGGAAGAGCGAGACGCGGTACTCGGCCTTGGAAGGGTCGGCCCTGACCTGGTCCTTGGCGGCATCGATCGCCTCGTCGAGCTTGCCTTCCTTGATGAGCGTCTCGGGGGTGGTCGCTGGCGTGGACATGGCTGGGCTCCTCCTCGCCCGAGGCGGGCGCGCCTGAGGGATAGTTATACCAGAAGCCGGGGTCGGCAACGAGAAGCGGGCGGGCCCTTGGAGGACCCGCCCGCGTCGATGCCGGATGCTGAGAGCCGGAGATTA
>REET01000223.1 GCA_007694925.1 Phycisphaerales bacterium
GGCGCCAACATCGTCCGCGTCGGCTCGGTGCTCTTTTCGTCCTGAGCGAACACCCCCGACCTGAACTCGCGCACAAAAAACCCCGCTGCTGCGGGGCTTGAAGTCGGATCGGGCTCGGACCGGTTTCGCTCTAGGCGAGCCCCGTGCGACTGGTCCGGAGCTGGTTCATCATCGTCTGCAAGCGGTCGCCCGGGCACGCGGTCGGCACATACTCGCGGTGGGTCATCACACGCTGCACGGAAACCCGGTGCTGACGCATCGCCGTGCGGAGGAACGATTCCAGCGAGGCGACCGAGGCGTCGGTGGGGGGGCGGCGCATGTAGTTGCCCAGCACCATCACGCCGAGGTTCTGCTCGTTGGCGTCGCGGACATGGGCGCCCTGGAGGTTCATCGGCCGGCCTTCGTAGATGCGTCCGGCGGGGTCGATGATGTAGTGGTACCCGATGTCGGCCCAGCCGAGGTTGACATGGGCGCGACGGATCGCCTCGACCCGGCGGGCCGAGTCCTGGCGCGAGAACGAGTCGAACTCGTCCATCCCGTCGTGGTGCACCGTGATCCGCTCGATCCGGCCCATCGGACGTGCGAGCGACGCGATCGGCCCGGATGTCGTCCAGGCCGCCCGCGGGACCACTTCGCCCATGCCGGGGCCGGCGGCGCCGTTGGAGCGTTCCCGCCAGGCCCGCAACGCTTCTTCAGCGTCCGAGCCGCTCGATGCGGTGCTTGTGCCCGAAGGCGACGGAGCGTGACCTCCAGCCGAGGTCCCCGGAAGGGGCTGGCCGACACGACCGTTGCGGCCGTTGCTGTGCGAACTGCAGCCAGAGGCGAATACAGCCGCGCCAGCGAGGATCATTCCGAGCGCGTTCCGTCTGTTGAGGTGTTCATTCACGGTGCTGCAGATCGGTCCGACCGCCTCTTGGAGTTGAACTGTCGCCGATGCGGGTCGGCAGCAGTATACTCGGACCCTCTCTCCGGCGGGTGGACGCCGGACAGGCTCATTACAGACTTCCGGGGGAGAATATTCCATGAAATTCATCGTCAAACGCTCCGCGGCGGTTCTTGCCCTCGTCCTCGCTTCTGGAGGCGTCCTCGCTGCCGCAGAGAAGCAGCCAGAAGCCCCGGTCGAGGAGGCCACCCCCGCCGAGGAGGTGGTCGATCCGGTCATGGAACATTCGTTTTTCCGAGGCTGGGAGGGCAGCGCCGAGGTCGGCATGAACGGCTCGACCGGCAACACCGAGCGGTTCAACCTCCGCGCCGGCATCAACGCCGAACGCGACACCGAACGCACCTTCACCACCACCTCTCTCACCTACACCTACGCCAAAGAGGACGGCAACGACACCGAGAACCGCCTGCGCTTCCAGCTCCGCAACGATTGGAAACTCCCCAACTCCCCGCGTTGGTTCGTTTTCGCCCAGGGCAACGCCGAGTACGACGACTTCCAGGACTGGGATGTCCGCCTCGACGGCTTCTTCGGTCTGGGCTACCGCTTCATCGACACCGAGCGCACCCGCCTGAACGGGCGGCTCGGTACCGGCCTTTCCTACGACATCGGGGGCAGCGACAACCGCATCCGGCCCGAAGGCCTGCTCGGCGTGGACTTCCGCCACCAGATCACCGAACGCCAGCTCTTCAGAGCCGACACGGAGTACCTCCCCGAGTACTCGAACTTCGCCCACTATCGGATCCGCTCGCGTGCGTCGTACGAGATCCTCGTCGACCCGGAGGTCAACCTGACCCTCAGGCTCGGTGTCGAGAACCGCTACGACAGCAACCCGGGCGATGGTTTCAAGCGAAACGACTTCGATTATTTCGCCGTCCTCGCGTGGGCCTTCTGACCGAGCGGCGTCCGCAACAAGTAACGCGCCGCCGTTGAGCCGCGCGGGAGGGGTTCGATATGCAGAACGAGCAGGAGCTCGGCGCCGAGCAGACCGGCGCCGGGCAGGCCGAGCCTGTGGAAACCACACCGGTCGAGCAGCCGCCGGAGGAGCCTACGGCCGCTGAGGAGCCGGGGATCACCGAAGCGGCGACCGAGTTCATTGGCAATGTGGTCGAGGATCCCTCGATCATCATCCCTTACCTGGTCGACGCGGGGATCGTGGTGATGAAGGTCATCGTGATCTTCATCATCGCCCGGATCATTTCCAAGACCCTCAAGCGACTTGTCGTCAGGGGGCTGGTCAGGGCCAAGCTCGATCAGACGATCGCCAAGTTCTTCGGCAACATTGTCGCCTGGGCCGTCATGATCGTCGCGATCATGGCCATCCTCGAATCGTTCAATGTCAGGACCACAGGCCTCGCCGCCGTCATCGCCGGCGCCAGCCTCGCCATCGGCCTGGCCTTCCAGGGCAGCCTCGGCAACCTCGCCAGCGGCATCATGCTCATGGTCTTCCGCCCCTTCAAGGTCGGCGATGTCATCTCTGTCAGCGGCGTGACCGGCAAGGTCGAAGAGGTCGAGCTCTTCTCCACCATCCTCGACACGCCAGACAACCGACGGCTGATCATTCCCAACGGCGCCATCTTCGGCAGCACGCTGGAGAACATCACCCATCACCAGACCCGGCGCGTCGATGTCAATGTCGGCACGGTCTACTCCGCCGATCTGGATGAGACGCGCGACGTGCTGATGCGTGCCGCCAGCGGCGTCCATGGTCGACTGCCCGACAAGGACGCGGTGGTCTTCCTCAGCGAGCTCGGGGACTCGGCGATCGCGTGGTCCGTCCGTGTCTGGGTGAACACCGCCGACTTCTGGGCGGTCAAGGAACGCCTGACACGCGATGTCAAGGTCGCCCTGGACAACGCCGGCATCGGCATCCCCTTCCCGCAGATGGATATCCATATCGACGGCGCCGTCGCACGCGACGCCTGACGGAAGCCGCGGCTCACTCGCCATGCACGCGGCGGCCCTCGGGCCGCCGCGTTTTTTCTTGCGCTGCGTTCCGTAGTTGCGTCGCGATAAGTGCGCAGCAAAAGAGGGCGGCGCCCGGGGTTTGGCCGCGCCGCCCTCCTTCAGAGGAGGCGGGAGTTCGGCGGGGTTCAGCCCTCGGCGAACCTTGCGAGGAAGTAGAAGAAATCGTCCGCGTCGATCACGCAGTCCGGCACGCCGAAGCCCGGATCGTTCGGGTTGGTCGAGCCGGTCAGGTCGGCGCGGGGGTCGCCGGCGGCGAACAGCTGCAGGAAGAAGAAGAAGTCGTCGGCGTCGATCACGCCGTCGGGCGAACCGGGTGTCGGGCCGGTCATGTCCGCGGGCGAGCCGACGCGCACCCGCAGATCCAGCTTCGGTGTCAGGCCCAAGGCCTGGGCCACAGGGTTGTTGCTGGTGTAGAAGGAGGGGAAGGCCGAGGGGCCGGTGCCCCCGGTCGGGTCGCCGCTGGCGGGCAGCAGCGAGGCGGCGCTCAGCCGGATCTGCCCCCGTGCCAGTTCCTGTTGCAGGTAGCGGAAGGCGCTGGGCGCGCAGAGGTCGATCTCGAAGACGACCACATCCTCGGCCGCGACGGTGTCGCCCGGCTGGCGCCCATCGATCGTGCCGATGCCCCAGGGGATGACATCGAAGCGTTCCTTGAGGCGGTTGGAGATGTCGACCGGCGTGCCGTCGGCCTCGAAGAAGGCCGCGAAGGCGTTGCGGGCGCCTTGGGCGGGCGGGACGGTCGGCGTGCCCCCGTAGGGCGAGTTCGCCGACCATGTCTCGGCCGTGAAGCCGTTGCGGTAGCCGGTGCCGAAGACTTCCATCGGGCGGCCCGGGGTTGTGTCGGGCATGTAGTCCGGGTCGGAGGGGTCGAGGAAAGTGCGGTAGGAGTCCGGCGTGACATCGAGGGGGAAGCCGTCGGTGCTGGCGATGACCAGTGTGAGCCGGGCCGACTCGATCGTGTATCGAGAGGGGGCGAGGCCGGGGGGGATCTCACCCGAGGTGTCAAAACCGACGATGTACTGGCCGTCATAGTCGTCAAACCCCGGCTCGTCGATCGCCCCGAAGATGGAGGCCTCGAACCGGACACCGGGGGTCAGATTGAACGGATAGTTCCAGCGGTCCTCGTTGGGCGGCTGAAACGAGGTGTCCACGAGTTGGGCCTGAGCGGTGGCGCCCAAGCCGATTGCGAGGGCGAGTGTCCCTCGGATGCGGGTGGTCATGCTGGACTCCGTGCTGTCAGATGCGAACCGTTCTTGCGGAACAGGATGATGGCGGCTACTGTTGAGATTGTTGCGACTGAGTCTCAGCGAAGCAAGCGAGAATCCGCCCCTGTTGCGACTCAGTCTCAGCAAGTCCGAGAAGTCGGCTATACTGCTCGCCCACCCCGCCGGAGGCGTTCGATGCGTTCGCTCAGCTCCCGCAAGCAGCCACTCGCGCAAAGGCGGGACGGTGCGCGCCGCGGGTTCACGCTGATCGAGTTGCTCGTGGTCATCGCGGTCATCGCGGTGCTGATCGGGATCATGCTGCCCGCCCTTTCGGGGGCCCGTGGCGCAGCCCGCCAGATCCGGGAGATGGCGTCCGGGCAGCAGCTCATGATCGCCTACACCTCGTACGCCGATGCGCACCGGGGCTATGTGCTGCCTGGGTACCCCAGCCGCAACATGATCAACCAGGGGCGGATCACGGCGTACGACCGCTCGGGCGAGGCGATCTCGTTCCCGACCGCCAGCCGCTACCCCTGGCGCCTGGCGCCGTACATGAACTACAACTTCGCGGGGATGTACCACCGCGACGCCTCGCTGGAGGAGATGGCCAGAACCAGCCTGCCCGGCAACATCGACGAGCGGTATGTCGTGAGTCTTTTCCCGCTCTACGGGCTCAACTCGCAGTACATCGGGGGCAACGAGCGGTTCCTGGCCTTCAACCCGACAACCGAGCGGGTGTTCGGGCGGTTCTATGTGCGTCGGCTCGACGAGGTGCGCCGTCCTTCGGGGCTGCTGACTTTCGCGACGGCGAGGGCCGACCGCGAGACCTTCGCTTCTGTCGGGCTGAGCCGCGAGTTCCCGGGCCACTTCGATGTCTGGGCGCCGCGTTTCAGCGAGTCGGCGGGGGAGCAGTGGGCCTCGACCTACGACCCGCGCACGCCCACCCCGCGCGAGAACTCGGGCTTCGTCGACCTCCGCCACCGGGGCAAGGCCCTGACGGCGATGTTCGACGGCCATGTCCGGGCCCTGGGCTGGGAGGAGCTCCGCGACATGCGCCTCTGGTCGGACCGGGCCGCCAAGCCGGACTGGGCGCTTGGCCCCCGCTGAGCGTGCATACACGCGCGGCCCGCTTGTCCGTCTACGCTTGGCGAGCATGACCACCACAACGATCGATCTGCTCGACGAGCTCCGCTGGCGGGGCCTGCTGCACCAGTCCACAGACGAGGCCCAGCTCCGCGAGCACCTCGCCTCGGGGCGCCGGAAGATCTACGCCGGCTTCGACCCGACCGCCGACTCGCTGACGATCGGCAACCTTGTCCCGATCATCGCGCTGGTTCATGTGGCTCGCGCCGGGCACGACCCGATCGTGCTGATGGGGGGCGGAACGGGGCTGATCGGCGATCCATCGGGCAAGAGCGCCGAACGCCAGCTCATGACCCGCGAGACGGTCGACCGGCACATCGATGGCCAGCGCCGCATCTTTGACGGGGTCTTTACGCACGCGGGCCTCGGCTCGCCGCGCGTGGTCAACAACGCCGACTGGCTCTCGAAGGTCTCGTTCCTCGACGCGCTGCGCGACACGGGCAAGCACTTCAGCGTCAACGCGATGATGCAGAAGGAGTCGGTCAAGGAGCGTCTGCACAACCGCGAGCAGGGGATCAGCTACACCGAGTTCAGCTACATGATCCTCCAGGCGTACGACTTCCGCCACCTCCACGAGCACGAGGGCGTGACGGTGCAGTGCGGCGGGAGCGACCAGTGGGGCAACATCACCGCGGGGATCGAGCTGATCCGAAAGTCCACCGCCGTGCGCCACGGCTTGGAGGGCCGCCTCGACGAGGGCGAGCGGATCTTCAGGGGCAAGGTCGCCCTGAGCCACGGCTTCACGATGCCGCTTGTGACCAAGAGCGACGGGGGCAAGTTCGGGAAGACCGAGAGTGGCGCGGTTTGGCTGACGCCCGATCGCACGAGCCCGTTCGCGATGCACCAGTTCTGGCTCAACACCGCCGACGACGATGTCGAGCGGTTCCTGAAGGTCTTCACGCTGCTGGGACGCGAGGAGATCGAGTCGCTCGTCGCCCGCCACGCCGAGAGCCCCGGCGCCCGCGAGGCGCAGCGCACGCTCGCCAACGAGGCGACGGCGCTGGTGCACGGTCGGGATCAGGCCGCGGCCGCCGAAGAGGCGGGTCGCGCGCTCTTCTCGGGCGACATCGCAACCCTGCCCGAGGCGATCTTTCGCGAGGTGCTCGCCGAAGCGCCATCCAGCGAGCACGCGATCGCCGACCTGCAAGCCGGCGTCTCGCCCGTCGACCTGCTCGTCGAGACCGGGCTGGCGAGCTCGAAGCGCCAGGCCCGCGAGTTCCTGACCCAGGGCTCCGTCAGCGTCAACGGGCGCAAGATCGGGCTGGACGAATCGCTCGGCGAGGCCGACCTGCTGCACGGCTCGCTGCTGGCGATCCGGCGCGGCAAAAAGCAGTGGCATCTGACTGTTTGGAAGTGAGCGGGGCGCGTCCTGC
>REET01000275.1 GCA_007694925.1 Phycisphaerales bacterium
ATCACCGACGGCCAGATCTACCTCGAGCCCGAGCTCTTCTTCGCCGGCGTCCGCCCGGCCATCAACGTCGGTATCTCCGTCTCCCGCGTGGGCGGCAACGCCCAGGTCAAGGCGATGAAGAAGATCGCCGGCTCGCTCCGCCTCGACCTGGCGGCCTACCGCGAGCTGGAGGCGTTCGCCCAGCTCGGCACCGAGCTCGACAAGGCCACCCAGGCCCAGCTCGATCGCGGGGCCCGCATGGTCGAGCTCCTCAAGCAGGCCCAGTATGTCCCCCAGCACATCGCCGACCAGGTTCTGGCGATCTACGCCGGCACCAAGGGCTTCCTCGACAAGGTCCCGGTCAACCAGGTCAAGGAGTTCGAGGAGGCGATGCTCAACTACTTCCGTGAGCAGGGTCGCGGTGTCTGGGACGAGCTGAACGAGAAGCGGGCCCTCAGCGACGACCTGGAAAAGAAGATCCAGGACACCATCAACGCCTTCAAGGCCGGCTGGAAGCCCAAGTATGGCTGAGCGTCCCAGTGGAATCCCCGGTATCCCAAAGGCCCCACGCCACGGCGTGGGGTTTCTCTTTTTTGCTGCCGGTGCTCATGCGCGCAAGGCGACGCCGCCCCGCGTCGGTCGGCTCGAAGGAGGGTTCGAGTCATCGACGAGGATTCTTTTTCGTTGACCGCGGCCGGGAGACATGCTCTACTCGTGACGGTGTGGGAAGTCGTGGGCGTGCTACGCCTCCGGACTGGAGCAGACATGTTCAGGTTCTTTGCGTTGGTCTTGTCACTCGCCGTGACGGTTTGTGCCCGCGCTGACACGGTCGATGTGTTCGTCTTCAACAACCAGTTCAGCGTCAATCAGCCCGGCCAACCGATCCAGCACCCGGTCATCACGATCGGCGACACGGTCCGTTGGGTCTGGATCCAGGGCAACCACACCACAACCTCCGTCGTCGGAAGCCCGGAGCAGTGGGACGCCCCGATCACCCAGAGCAACCAGACTTTCTCGCACACATTCACAACGATCGGCACCTTCTGGTACTACTGCATCCCTCACGGGTTCGACAACGGCGACGGCACCGCCAGCGGCATGGCCGGGACCGTGACGGTCCTCGCGCCGGGCATGGGAGCGTGCTGCCTGCCGCAGGGATGCGAGATCACCTCCCCCGCCGATTGCCTTGCGCTGGGCGGCGTCTACCAGGGTGACGGGACCGGGTGCACGCCGGATCCCTGCGGGACCGGACCGGTGACCATCGAACTCGTGGCCGACCGGGACAATGTGCTCTACCAGACGCCCGACGGATCGCTCAGCAACGCGTTGGGCCGGTTCATGTTCGCGGGCAACAACAACAGCGGCGAAAGGCGCAGAGGGCTCGTTCGCTTCGATACCGGCTCGATCCCGCCCGGCTCGACCGTGATCGACGCGGAGGTTCGTCTGTTCTGCAGCCAGTCGCAGGGCCAGCCGGCCGCCGTTACCCTCAAGAGGCTGCTGGCTGATTGGGGCGAGGGCAACTCGGCCGCGGGGGGCAACGAGGGCAACGGCGCACCGGCAACCCCCGGCGACGCGACATGGCTGCACCGGTTCTTCCCCCACGAGTTCTGGGCGACGCCCGGGGGCGATTTCGTCCAAGCCCCCAGCGCCTCGGTCGTCGTCTCGAGTCAGGGCGTCTTCTACTCCTGGTCTTCGGCGTCGCTGGCGGACGATGTCCAGGTCTGGGTCGGCGACAGCGAGCAGAACTTCGGGTGGATCATCGTCGGCGACGAGGTCGGCAACGGGAACACGAAGCGTTTCAACAGCAAAGACTCGCCGATGGGCGACAATCACCCGAGGCTGGTGGTCACCTACCTGCCCCCGGCGCGGGTGGGAGCGTGCTGTTTCTCAGACGGGAGCTGCGATGAACTGACCGAGGCGGATTGCGCCGCCCTGGGCGGGACCTACATGGGCGACCTTGTCGCGTGCGCCGATGTGCTGTGCACCGTTGTGCTCGAACCCTTCGTCGATGAGCTGCCCCGCCCCGCGGTCGCGCAGCCCACCACGGGCGTGCCCGGCGGGGCGGCGCACTACGACATCGCCATGACCGAGCAGTTCCAGCGGTTGCATCGCGACTTGCCGCAGACACGCGTCTGGGGCTACGCGGGAACCTACCCGGGCCCGACGATCGAGGCCCGTCGAGGCGAGCCCGTCACAGTCACCTGGATCAACGACCTGCGCGTCTTCGAGACCGGCGAACTCCGAACCGCCCACGCCCTGGTTGTCGACGAGTGCCTGCACGGGCCCGATGTCACCGGGCAGACGCCCGTCGCGGTCGTGCATCTGCACGGCGGCAAGGTCGGCCCCGAGTCCGACGGCTATCCGGAAGACGCGTTCCCCCCCGGGCAGCAAAGCCCGCTCTATGTCTACCCCAACAACCAGCCCGCCGCGACTCTCTGGTACCACGACCACGCCCTCGGCATCACCCGGCTCAATGTCATGATGGGGATGGCCGGGTACTACATCATCAGGGACGATCTGGAAGAAGCGCTCGGATTGCCGTCGGGCGACTACGAGGTGCCCCTGGCGATCCAAGACAGGACCTTCCGCGCCGACGGCTCACTGGTGTACCCCGAGATGTGGCACGAGCACTTCTTCGGCGACACCATCCTCGTCAACGGGAAAGTGTGGCCCTATCTGGAGGTCGATCAGGGCAAGTACCGCTTCCGCGTGCTCAACGGGAGCAACAGCCGCGCCTACACGCTTTCGCTTTCCGACGGCGCCGGTTTCTGGCAGATCGCGACCGACCTCGGTCTGCTCGAGGCCCCGGTCCCGCTGCAGTCGCTCACGCTGCTGCCCGGCGAGCGAGCGGATGTCGTCATCGACTTCGCCGGGTATGACCCCGGCGATGAGATCGTGCTGGTCAACAGCGCTCCCGCGCCGTTCCCCGGATTGCCGGGTGTCGGCGTGGTCCCGGATGTCATGAAGTTCATCGTCGCAGCCCGGCCCGGTCATACCGCGCCGCTCCCGACAGCGCTTGTCGATGTGCCCCGCCTGGACCCGCAGGACGCTGTCATCGAGCGGGTGCTCGATCTGCGGACGATGCCAAACATGCATTGCCCGCATCACCACGATCCGGTCTGGACGATCGACGGCAGAATGTGGGACGACATCACCGAGTTCCCGCTCCTATGGACCACCGAGATCTGGACATGGCGAAACAATTCGGGAATCAGCCACCCGATGCACATGCACTTGGTCATGGCGCAGATCCTCGACCGGCAGGCGATCGATGAGGTGACCGGCCTGCCGACCGGACCGCGGATCCCCCCAGCGCCCGGCGAGGCGGGGTGGAAGGACACCGTCGATGCGCCCCCCGGTTACTACACGAGGGTCATCGTCCGATTCGAGGACTTCACCGGCATCTATCCGTACCACTGTCACATCCTCGAGCACGAAGACCACGAGATGATGCGCCAGTTCGAAGTGATCGCCTGCGCCGCGGACCTCAACCGGGACGGCGTCGTCGACGCCGACGACTTCTTCCTTTTCCTCTCGCTCTTTGCGGCGGGAGATCCGCGAGCGGATATGAACAAGGACGGCGTGATCGACGCGGACGACTTCTTCGTCTTCCTCGCCCTCTTTGCCGCGGGCTGCTGACAGCATCGACTGGGGCTCGGGAGATCTTCCGGGTCTCAAGACGCCTTCTCTGGCGGACCTTGGCGGGCGTCCGTCTTTGTTCTTCTCCGGGATGCCGGAAGCGCCCAACAGGCGCTCGATGAGTGGAGCTATGCCCTGCAGGGTGCGCGGCGTGCCCTTCGCTACCAAAGGCAGAACGCGGATCCGCAGACCCGGGGAGGCAAGTTCCGAGAACTCACTTTGTTCCGACCTCAGAACAGCGAACATACCGCAACTCGGACCCACCCCGGCGAGCTTCTTCGCGCATTGGGCTTGGGCGGGGGCGAGACCGGCGGTATCCTCTGAGCCGCCGGTGAGTGTTCGGACACCGGCCTCCGCGCGGCATATGTGCGCCGCTCGGAATCATGATTTCACGAGATCGGGGAGAGAACACACAATGCGTTGCAACATCACCGCAGCCGTGGTCGCGCTGTCGGCCGGGATCGCCTGCTCGCTCACAAACGCGCAGACCATCGAGTGGGCCGCGCCCGTCAGCGGGAGCTGGAACGACGCGACCAACTGGAGTCCCCAGAGGCTGCCGGACGCGACGGATTCGGTGCTGATCGGCGTCGCCGGCCAGTACGAGGTCGAGTTCAACGCTCCTACCGGATCGATTCTCGACCTGGCGATGCCCAATCCGGGCGTGACACTCAACTTCCGCTGGGGACGGACGCTCACGATCAACGGCGACCTGCTCAACAACGGTCTTCTCGTCGTGAACTTCGGTCGTATCTCCGGAACGACCGCGCTCACCTTCGGCGCCGACGCGTCGATTCTCGGCGACGGCCTGCTCCGCCTGAACAGCCCAGTCTCAAATGCGCAGCTCAACACGGCCCCGGGCGTGACCGTGACGAACACGCAGGATCACACCATCACGGGTGAGGGCCAGATCAACGCCGCGCTCGTCAACGAGGGTGTCGTCGACGCCGATGTCTCCGGTAGAACGCTCCAACTCAGGGGCGAGGGGAAGATCAACCGGGGCGTGATGGCCGCCGGCGCGGGTGTGCTCGATCTCGCCGGCTTTACGCTCGTGCAGGAGGCCGGGGGCAAACTCCTCGCCGACGGGGGCGAGGTCTTGATCGGTTCGGACATGCTGATCGAAGGCGGGCTGATCGAGGCCGAGCCCGGAAGCCGCGTGCGCAGAGCCTTCGGCGTATCGACACTGGATGGCGTGAGCATCGCCGGCGATTTTGACATCAACGGTGGCTCGACCACCATCGTCACCGGCGCGGGTTTCACCAACAACGGCCTGGTCACGCTCAACTTCAACAATTTCGGTTCATCAACCAGGATCCGCTTCGACGAGAGCGGCGGTCTGGACGGCTCGGGCGTGCTCAGGCTCAACAGGTCCGGCACGACTTCCGAATTGACGGCCCCAACCGGCGTCGTCGTCACCCACGGCGCCGACCACACCATCGCCGGCTTCGGACAGATCAGCGCCGCCATGGTCAACAACGGCGTGATCGACGCCGATGTCGAGGGTCAGGCACTCGTGATCACCAGCGAGGCCAAGACCAACAACGCGCTCATGCTCGCCTCCGCCGGCACGCTCGACCTGACGAACGTCGACATTGTCCAAGACGCCGGCGCCGAACTGCTCGCCGACGGGGGCGAGGTGCTGATCCGCGGCGGCTCGACGGTCTCCGGCGGCTCGATCGGCGCCGAGCCCGGAAGCCGCGTGCTCAGATCATCGGGCACGAGCACCTTCGAGGATGTCTCGCTGCGCGGCGCGGTCGACGTCAACGCCGGATCCACGATCGCTGTGCTCGGCGGCCTGACCAACAACGGCGAGCTCACGATCAACGCCAACAGCAACCCAACCACCACAACGCTTCGTTTCGATGAAAGCGGCACGCTCGGGGGCGGCGGCCTCCTTCGTCTGAACCGGGCCACATTCACCGCCCAGTTGACCACCGGACAGGACGCCGTCATCACGCACGGCGCCGACCACACCATCGCGGGCTTCGGGCAGATCACCGCCGGCATGATCAACAACGGCGTGATCGACGCCGATGTCGAGGGCGAAACGCTCAGAATCACCGGCGAAGCCAAGACCAACAACGCGATCGTGACCGCCTCGGTCGGAACACTCGAGTTGATCAGTGTGAATGTCACACAAGGCCCTTCGGGCCAGATCCTCGCCGACGGGGGCGAGGTGCTGATCGCCAACGGCGTGACGGTCACCGGCGGCTCGGTCCACGCGGAGCAGGGAAGCCGCGTGGTCAGATCTTCGGCCATCAGCACTTTGCGCGATGTCGCGGTTTCGGGTGCGTTTGACATCAACGGCGGGGCGACTCTGGGAATCTCGGGCTCGGGGTTGATCAACAACGGCGTCATCACCGTCAACGAGAATCAGCTCGGTTCGACCACCTCGATCCGGTTCGACGAAGACGGCGCGATCTCCGGCGACGGGCTTATCCTGCTCAATCGTTCGGCGTCCACCGCCCAGATCATCACTTCGATCGGCATCCGCGGCGAGATCGGCGAGGGCCAGGCCGTCAAGGGGATCGGCCGCATCAACGGCGAGTTCCTGCTGCGGGGCGCCACCGCGCCCGGGCTCGAAACCCCCGGATCGATCGGGTTCATCGGTGACATCACCCTCGCGCCCACCCACACGCTCGAAGTCCGCATCGGCGGCCCGTCATCGTCGACCGCGAACTTCGACCGCGTCATCGGCGCTACCGACCTCAAGCTCGGCGGCGCACTCTCCATCGAAACGATCGAGAATTACACGCCCGACTTCGGCCAGTCGTACACCATCGTGTCGGGCTCGGCGAACAGCGTCAGCGGCAAGTTCGCCGAAATCGTCGCGTCAGAGCCGCTCCCCCAAGGCCTGGCCTACCGCCTCGTCTACGCCCCCAACCAAGTCAGCCTGAATGTCACCTGCATCGCGGACATGAACGGCGATTTTGTCATCGACGCCGACGACTTCTTCACCTTCCTCTCGCTCTTTGCCGCCGGAGATCCGCAGGCGGATATCAACG
>REET01000175.1 GCA_007694925.1 Phycisphaerales bacterium
AGCGTCGTTTGTAGCGGCGGAGGGGGCGGCCGTCCTGGGTCTTGTTCTCCGGCCGTCTGTTGGAGCGGACCGGGGCGATGATCTCGATGCCTGGTTCGGCCGACTCTTCGTCGAGCCGACGGAGGGTACGGATGAGGCGCATCCGACTCGGACCGTGGACAACACCGCACCGGCGACCAGAAAGCCGGCGTTCAAGCACTCGGCTCCACGCCGGTTGCGCTTGGCCCGCACGCACGGTGCGTCATCGCAGGGGTGCACCGCCCGGGTCGCAACAACCCGCCAGCGGGCATGGTACGCCGGGCTTCGCCCGGCCATGACCCACCGTCGGGTGCGTTGCTGGCGGCGATGGGCTCCATGCAAGGGGCCACCAGAAGGGTGCCGGGGGAGGCATCCCAGATGAACCGTCGACCGGGACGGAACGACCGTCTCGGTCACAACCTCGTCATCGAGCGTCGGGCACGGGAGAGTCAGTCCTCTTCCCGCTTCCGACGCTCTTGCTCCACAGCTGACGTTTTACCACTGAACTTCAATCGCTGCGGTGTCAAAGACCGGGTTGTCGCCTCGCTTGCACGACTCTTTGGGCTCGACCTGCACGATCTTTTCAGCCCGAGCCGCCCATCGGAAGCGTGGGCAGTCCATGGCGAAGCGACCCGGCTCGGTCGATCTGAAGAAGCGGATCCCCGGCTCTGCTGCACCACGATCCGGGGTGTCGGTTGGCATGCTGACTACCAAGATCCGGATACCGGTGTCGCCAAGAAGCACCGCTTCGCGGTCGAGACCGAGGCGAAGGTGGCGTACACCCAATGGCAGGCCCGGCGCCTGGCGGGCGATGATGACCAGGGGCGGCGGCCAAGCCCCGTGTCGTCCGAGCATCCGGCGGAGACCGCCGCGCACCGGGACGGGTGTTCGCCGCAGGAGCATTGCCTCATCGTCGAGCGAGGTTGAGGCCGGGATGCGCTACTATCGCGGACCGTTTTCCGACCGGGCGGATCCCGGGTGAGGTCGCTGCACCATGCTTGAGTATGTCGCGCTTGGGATGCTGCTGCTGTCGTTGACGGCGCTGTTCTACATTTTCATTTTCATCCATGATCTTCCGCACCGGATCGCCAAGAAGCGGGCGCACCCGCAGGCGGACGCGATTCACTATGCCTGTTGGCTGAGTCTGTTCACGCTGCACGCGATCTGGCCGCTGGTGTTCCTGTGGGCGGTGTCGAACCGTGGGGCGCTGGATGTGCGGTTGCTGGACGAAGCGGGCGGGGGTGCGGAGGCGGATGTGAAGCGTTTGCGTGCCGCGCTGGCGGAGGTGGAGAGTCGACTGGCGGCGTTGGAACGTGGCGGCGAAGCCGGCCGGGGCTCGGCACGCGTGGGCGCATCATGATCGAGTTGCTGTTCGGGATCTACGGGCTGATCTGCTGGCTCGTGTTCAAGAAGTTCAAGCTGCTGCCCATCAATCTGTGGACGATGGTGACGGCGGTGTTCATCCTGCTGGCGGTCCTGGCGATGGGCTTCCTGTGGCTCGGGCGGTATCAGCCGATGACCCGCCATGCGAGGACGGTCTCGATCACCACGCCGATCGTTTCCGAGGTGTCCGGACGCGTGATCGAGGTCGTCGGCGAGGGCGCGCGAGACCTGAAGAAGGGCGACATGCTGTTCCGCATCGACCCGACGCCATTTGAGGCGCGGCGTGACGCGGTGGCGGCTCAATACAACCTGGCCAAGACGCGCCTGGAGCAGGAGCAGGGCCTGGTCGATCAGGGGGCCGGGAACCGGTACGACCTGGACCGGGCGTCGTCGGAGGTGGACAGGCTGGCCGCGGAGCTGCGGACGGCGGAGTTCCAGCTCGAAGCGACGGTGGTGCGGGCGCCGGCGGACGGGTTCGTGACGCAGGTGTTGATCCGGCCGGGGCAGATGGTCACGCCGATGGCGTTCAACCAGGTCATGGTTTTCGTGCATAACGAGGGGCCGTACATGGTGGCGGGGTTCGCCCAGAACGCCGTGCGGTTCATCGACCCGGGCGACAAGGCGGAGATCGCGTTCTATGGCGCGCCCGGGCGGGTGTTCTCGGCGAGGGTGGTGTCGCTGCAGCCGGTGCTGGCCGAAGGAATGGTGTCGGCATCGGGCCGGCTCGTGACGCTCGACGGCGCTCAGGCGGGGCGGCTGCCCGTGATGCTGGAGATCACCGATGACCTGGACGGGTACCAGTTGCCGTCGGGGTCGAGCGGGCTGGCCACGGTGTACACGGGCAAGAAGCATCACCTGAATCTGCTTCGAAAGATGATCATCCGGATCAAGAGCTGGGAAAACTGGGTCTTCGTGCCCTGAGCATCGGAATGGAAGTTTCATGAGAATGCGTGGCGGGATGCTGTGGGCGTGGGCCGGCGTGGGTTGCGCCGTGGGCCTGGGGATGAGCGGGTGCGCGACCAAGTCTCCGCCTGAGCGGGACCAGATCGTGGCGGACGCGCTGCCGGCGACCGTGATCCCCGGTGTGTGGGGCGAGGCGGCCCGGCAAGGGTCTGTGCCCGACGGTTGGGTGCAATCTTTCAACGACCGCGGACTCGAGGCGGTCGTCGGGGAGGCGTTGAAGAACAACCTGGACCTGCGGGCGGCGCAGGCGCGGCTGGACCAGGCCGGAGCGGCGGCGGCGGCGGCGGGCGCGTCGCTCAAGCCGGTGGTGGATGCGACCGGCGGGGGCGTGGTGCAGGGCGGCGCGAGCGACAACCGGGTCACAAGCCGCGGGGTCGGGCTGAACATGTCGTGGGAGTTGGACGTGTGGGGCCGTGTGCGATCGCAGGCGGCGGCGGCGACGGAGATGTACGAGGGCGCTGAACTCGACTTTGAGTTCGCGCGCCAGTCGATCGCGGCGGCGGCGGCGAAGGCGTATTTCCTGGCGACCGAGACGCTGCAGCAGCAGTTGCTGGCCGCGGCCGATGTGGAGGCCGGGGAGGAGATGTCACGCGTGATCGGCCTGCGTCGCGCCGCCGGCAAGGTGACCGAACAGGATGTGCGGCTGGCGCAGGCGGAGCTGAACGCGTCCAAGAACAGGCTGGCGGCCGCGGAGAACGCGCACGACCAGGCGGTGCGGGCGCTGGAGACGCTGCTGGGCAGGTATCCGAGCAACGAGCTGAGCACCGGGGCGACGCTTCCCGAGATGCCGGGCGAGGTGCCGGCGGGGATTCCTTCGGAAGTGCTGGAGCGTCGGCCGGACGTGGCCGCGGCGGAGCGGCGTGTGCGGGGCGCGTTCCAGAATGTGCAGGCGAAGCAGCTGGCCAAGCTCCCCCGGATCGCGCTGACTTCGGGCATCGGAGTGAACAGCGGTCTGACCGACCTGACGAGCCGCGGCGGCGGGTTTTTCAATGTGGGGGCGAACTTCTTTGCGCCCTTGTTCGACGGCGGGGCGCGCGAGGCGGAAGTCCGGATCGCAACCGCCGAGCAGGAGCAGGCGCTGGCCGCGTACGGGCAGACCGCGCTGAAGGCGTTCCTCGATGTGGAGAACGCGCTGGGAGGCGAGGCGGCGCTGGCGGAGCGCGAGGCGTTGATCGCCGCGGCGGTGCGGGACGCCGAGGAGGCGTTGAGACTGCGGACACTCGAGGCCGATGCGGGCAAGGCGGACACGCTGAGTGTCCTTCAACTGCAGCGGCAGGTGTTCGCGGGCCGGTCGACGCTGGTGGCGCTGCGGACGGCGCGGCGGAGCCTGCGGGTGGATCTGCACATGGCGCTGGGCGGGGACTTTCAGTAGGCCGTCGTGGTTGCGCGACGCTTCTCGCCTCTGACCGCGTGTCGACCTGCTGTGACCACGCCAGCGACGGGCCTTGGTGCTTGCGGGCTGCGCGATGTCACGGCTTGTTCATGCGACCCGCCCGCCCCATGAGCGCATCCCACTGGCCGCAACAACCCGCCAGCGGGCATGGTACGCCGGGCTTCGCCCGGCCATGACCCGCCGTCGGGTGCGTTGCTGGCAGCGATGGGCTCCATGCAAGGGGCCACCAGAAGGGAGCCGGGGGAAGCATCCCAGATGAACCGTTGACCGGGACGGAACACCCGTCTCGGTCACAACCTCGTCGTCGAGCGTCGGGAACGGAGAGTGTCAGTCCTCTTCCCGCAACCGCCGCTCTTCCTCCACGATGAACGAGTGGACCTGGTCGAGCACCTTGGCCGCGAGCAACAGATCGTCACGCCCGAGGCTGTGGGTCTCTTTCCACTCGTCCTCCTGGTCCTTGTAGATGCGCACCAGCGTGGTGCTGAACATGATGCCGTTGCGGGTGTCGTTCTTCCAGACCACACCCTTGACAGCGCCGATGCGGTACTCCGCCACCGGCTGGTTCTTCTCGACCGATTCCATACGCCTACCTCTCCGATTTCCGTTCATGGCCATGCTGCGTCTCCTTTCGGGTTTGCGCAACCCTCTGTGCGGACGCTTCCCCTGGCACAAAGAGGTATGACGCATCCGCCCGGCCGTGTGCTCTAAGCCGCACGCCGGTACTTCTCCGGCTCGAACGGCCTGACCACCCGGCGCCGGGTCCGCACGCACTTCCAGTCCGCCGGCGGCAGCCCCGCGAGCTTCCTCGCCTTGTTCACCGCACGCAGGACGCCGTAGAGCTGACGCACCACCGGCGCGTACGGCTCGAACCGCAGCCTGGCGAACTCCGCCTCGACCTCCTCGACCGTCGCCATCCGCCCGAACTGCACCATGAAGAGCTTCAGCCATCGCTCCTCGGTGGGGTGGATGCGGACCGACACGTGCCCCTTGCCGTCGTTGCCCAGGCGGTACCCGATGCTGTAGCCGCAGAAAGCGATCGGCTCCCGGCGCACGTCGCGGAGCACGTCCTTCTCCTCCTGGAAGATCCGGTGGTCGCCGTGGTTCGCCAAGAGCACCCAGAACGAACCCCACCGCAGGTAGTGGACGTTCGCCTTGCCCAGCAGCTTGCGCCGGGCCCGCTGCCAGCGCGACTTGGCCACGCCGTACTTGTCCATCAGCTTGCGGTCGATGGCGTCGGCGTCCGAACCGGGCGGGATGTGCCCGGCGACATAGAAGACATACCCGTGGTTGATGTACGCGACGGCGAGCTGCTGCACGAAGCCCGCCACGCTGGTGGCGATGTAGCGATAGGTCATGGTTCCCTCCTTCTGTAGTGGGGTGTCGATTCGGTCCTTTCCAAACCGGGCCCGACACCCAAAGCCCATCCAAAACCTTCTGCAACCATGTCCAACCCCCGGCCGCGTGCGTCGTGCACACGCCGGGCTCTTTGCGCTTCAGTGCTGGCCCTGGTCCGTGGCGCATGTCCCCGATCCAGGTTCCAAGGATTGCTGTTGCCCAATCCATGGCCGTTGCGGCAGGCCCGAGACTCCGTGCTGCGGAGCTCGGGGCCGCCATGCGATGCAAACCAGGCCGGCAAGAGCGTGCGGCGGGACCGTCCCCGGTCTCGCCGCACGCTCGCCGACCGCTTGGCGTCGTGCCGGGTCCGCTCTGTTGAGCAGGCCCCCGGCGGACGCACGCAGGAATGCACGTCGCCGCTTTCGTCGGCCTGAACGCTCCGGCCACGGGAACCACCCCCGGCCTGATGGACGCGTGCATGCACGGGCCGCCACTGCCTTGCAGCGGACACCGCCCCGGCCTGTTGCTTGCAGGCCGGGCTCTCTACTTGCGGCACACTCCCGGTCTCGGGCGTTTGAACCACCGGGTGGACCTCGTTCTTCAAGAACGCACCCGGCACCGGCTCATCACGCCGGCGGCCCGAGACCTTCCCCTGTTAGCCGTATCCTTCGCCGGAACGGTCACGTCGCTCGGCCATCGGTCGTCCGACCGCGGGTCCCCCCGCGGCGGCGTTTGCACCAGGACTCCCGTCCGGGTGATTTCAGCGGAGAGAACCCAGAAACTTCCGCTTACCCATCGACCGACAGCGTTGTTGCGCGGTTCGGCACCGTCTCCGTTCCGGCTTACCGCCAAGCCCTCGCGGGCCTCTCATGGTTGAGCTTTTCACCGCCGGCTGTTTCGGCCGGTCGCCGGGCGTGGTCACGCCCGGTCGCCCGCATCGCTGCGAACGAGCTCCCCACGGCGGCACGGGTTGAACGAGGTGCCAGCTCCAAAGAGACGCACCCCGAACCCCCCGCGGCGGATTACGCGGCAAAGAAGAGCCATGCTCTCCCCCACCGCCTCACCGCTTCAGATACGACAACTCCGACCCGGCCCCGAAGGACCGAGCCGAAGCGTGTCCAGGTCGCCCCGGTTCACCGCTCGCAAGCGTGCGGGGCGTGTTGTTCCTGACCATCGGATAGAAGCTGCGGATTGTTCTCTGGGGCGGGCACTGGCCCATCCCCGAAGGCTTTACTCGCAGCAGCCTCCGTCGAGCCGGACAAGCACCTCTCGATGCATCCGGCTCTACGTGCCTCCGACGACCACCGCTCTGGTAGAGCGGCTGGCGGGGTGATGAATCCCGCGTCCCTTCGCCCGGCTGGTGAGGCCGGACTCCCGGGTGTCGGAGCCTGCGTGCGAACGCCGGAAACGGCCGGCCGGCCGGTCCTGGTTCGCCCGTCGCACCGCGCAAACGCCGTCACTGAGACGGTGTTTGACGAACGGTGTTTGGGGGCA
>REET01000117.1 GCA_007694925.1 Phycisphaerales bacterium
GAGGCGTGACCAACAGCGAGGCGCACATCCTGCTCCGTCCGGGCGTGAACATCTGCCAGGCCGACCTGCCCCTGGACTGGTACCAGCCGGAGCTGCGCCCCTACGCCGAGGAATACCTGGCTCTCCCGGACCGGACCCCCGAGACCGTGCTGCCCTGGCTGGACTCGTATGTCCGCCCCGCGGTCGACTTCTTCGGCGACGACCTGCTCCTGATGGCCCATTTCTACATGGGGGGCGAGATCGTCAAACTTGTCGAACGCTACGGCGGCGTGATCGGCGATAGCTACGCGCTGGCACAGATGGCCGCTCGCCACCCCCACAAGCGAGTGCTGGTGCAGTCGGCGGTGCACTTCATGGCCGAAGCGGTCTCGATTCTCGCCGGGGAGCTGCAGGAGGTCTGGATCACCAACCCCAAGGCCGGCTGCACCATGGAGATGATGGCCAAGGAGCACGCCGTGCTCCCCGTGGCCCACGCGCTTCTGGACCGCTACGGCTCGGACCTGATGGTGATCGTGTACATGAACACCTCGGGCCGGATCAAGGCGTTGTCTGGGCGGACGGGCGGGGCGACCTGCACGAGCGCCAACGCCGAGGCCGTGCTGCGCTGGGCGAGGTCGCGGGCCAGGAAAGTCCTCTTCATCCCCGACCGGCACCTGGGGAGGAACACGGCCGACCGGCTGGGGATCGACCCGGACCGGATCGCGACCCTTCCGGCGCCGTTTGCGCCCCGCGCCATGGTCGAGCTGGAAGACCCCGCCCGGCTCGACAACGCGGAGCTGATCCTGTGGGGCGGGTACTGCGGCGTGCACACCGTCTTCCGCGCCAGGCACGCCCGCTACTGGCTGGACGAGGGCTGGACCGTGCTCGTCCACCCCGAGGCGCCGCGGGAGGTTGTGCAGCTCGCCGACGGCGTGGGCAGCACCAACTTCTTGTGGAAGCGTGTCATGCAGGCCCCGCCCGGCTCGCGCTTCGCAATCGGCACCGAAGGGCACTTCGTCCGAAATCTGAAAGAGCAAGCCGAGCGCCGGGGCGTGCTGGTCGAGCATCTGGCCGAAACGCCGCACCCCTGCTCGCTGCGGATCGCCGGGTGCGGGTGCGCGACGATGAGCCGCAACGACCCGCCCCACCTCGCAGGGCTGCTCGACCTTTTGCGTCGTGGCTGTGCGCCGGAGCTCAACCGTGTGCTGCCCGGCGACATCGTCGACGAGGCGACAGGCGGGCTCGACCGTCCGGGGCCCGACGATCGGGAAGCGATCGCCCGCGACGCGCGTTTGGCGATGCAGCGGATGATCGAGATCACCGAACTCGCACCGGCCAACGAGCCGGCGCGAAACAGCCGCCCCGGCGGCTGCGGCATGAACGGACTCCCACGATGAACGCATCGCACGAGACATCAGAAACAGCCTGCAACGACTGGAAACCCCGGCGCGTCGGCGTGATCGGCGCCGGCGCGATGGGGGTCGGCCTCGCGGCGATGCTCGGGAGTGAGACCCCCGTGACGATCGTCGCCAGAAACCCGCGTGCGGCCGAGAGCATCCGGCGCAACGGGGCGGTCGTGACCGGCGGGGTTGGCGCCTCGTCGAGGCCACGGGTGGTCTCCAGCATCGCCGAACTCGGCGACGCGGGCCCGCTCAGCGCGATCTTCGTCGCGACCAAGACCACCGCGATCGACGCCGTCGCCCGTGAACTCGCGCCCGTGCTCGATGCGCTGGGCGACGGGCCTCCATCGCCCTTTGTCGTCAGCTTCCAAAACGGGATCGAGCCCGGAAGACACCTGATCGAGCGCCTGCGCGACCCGCGCGTGCTGCGGATGGTGCTCAACTACGGCGCCCGCACCGAGCCCGACGGGCGCGTCCGCATCGTCCACCAGCACCCGCCCCACTCCATCGGCTGCCTGCGCCCCGAGTACCTGCCCGTCTGCCGCAAGCTCGCGGCCCTGCTCAGCGACTGCGGGCTGCAGACCGAAACCACCGAAGACATCGAGCCTTTGGTCTGGCGCAAGGGGCTGATCAACGCGGCGGTGAACCCGGTCGCGGCGCTCACCGACGCGTCGGTCGGCGAGGTGCTCGACTCGCCGGCGCGGGCGATCGTCGAGAAGCTGCTCGCCGAGGGGCTGGCGGTCGCGGGAGCGGAGGGGATCGAGCTCGGGCCGGACGCGGAAGCCTCGCTCTGGAGAGCGATCGAGGCGGCCAGGGCGCACACGCCGAGCATGGTCGAAGACATCCGCCAGGGCCGCGAGAGCGAGGTCGGCCAGCTCAACCGCCAGGTGATCGCCCACGCCAAGCGGGTGGGCGTGCAGACGCCCTCTCATGAAACGGTCGCGGCGTTGATCGACGCCTTCGACTGGCGCGTGTTCCAGCGGAGCTCGGGCGTCACAACCAAGCGGACCGCCTGACCGGGAGAGCAGCGATGCGCCATCCGACCGAAACCAACCACGACGAAACCGCCCACGACGAAACCACCCAGAACGAAGCGGCCCCAAACGAAACAGGGCCGATCATCGCGGCCCTCACCAGCATGCTCGCGTGCAACGACCTGCCCGACCCGGCGCCGGCCGACCCGATGCCGCTGCTGCTCGCGTGGTTCGAGGACGCCCGAAAGAGCGAGCGTTACGAGGACTTCAACGCGATGACGCTGGCGACCGCGACGCCGGACGGGCTGCCCTCGGCGCGGGTCGTGCTGTGCAAGGCGATCGAACCCGAGACGCCGGCGCTGGTCTTTTACACAAGCTACACCAGCCGCAAGGGCGAGGAGCTGGAGGCCAACCCGCACGCCGCGGCGGTCTTCCACTGGCCGCATGCGCGCCGCCAGGCGCGGATCGAAGGACGCGTGCGCCGGACCACCGCCCAAGAGAGCGACGCGTACTTCAAGACGCGTCCCCTGCTCTCGCGGATCGGCGCCGCGGCCAGCCGCCAGAGCGCCGCGATCGCCTCCCGCCGGGAGCTGATCGCCGAGGCGGTCCGTACCGCAAGGCGCACCATGACCGGTCAGCAACTCAAACGCCCGGACAACTGGGGCGGGTACCGCATCATCCCAGACCGCGTTGAGCTCTGGTCGGCCCGCACCGGACGCCTGCACGACCGCGTGCTCTGGACCCGCTCGCCCGAGGGAACCTGGTCGGCCCGGCGCCTGAGCGCCTGAGTACCCTGCGCCATGAAAGCGATCGTCTTTGCCGTGCTCGCCGGACTCTGCTGGGGGATCGGCGAGGTGGTCACGCGGGCGGCGCTGCACTCGAAGGAGGTCGGCCCCTTCGCGGCGATCGCGGTGCGCTCGACGGTGGCGCTGCCGGTGATCTGGCTGGCGTACCTCGGCGCGGTGCATGTCTTCGCCTCGCCCTCGGAGACGCCGCGCTGGGCCTCGACCGCCTCGGCGGGAACCTGGGCGAAGCTGGTGCTCGGCTCGGGGCTTGTGGCCGGGGCCGCGGCGATGATCTTCTTCTACATCGCGCTGAGCCTGGGCGAGGTCTCGCGGGTCAAACCCGTCGCCTTCGCGCTCGCCCCGGCCACGGCGGTCGTGCTCGGCTGGCTCGCGCTGGGCGAGACCATGACGGTCCGCAAGGCTGTCGCGGTGCTGCTGATCCTGATCGGGATCTACCTGCTGAGCACGGCGCCGCTGCGGGTCGGGGTGGGGACGGGGTGAGCGGCCCGAGATTACGGAGCATGTCTTAGACGAGATCTAGGTTACTGCACCGCCCCAAAGCGGGCGCAGTCGGCGTATTCAGCGAGCCAACCGGGAACTTCGCACTCAGCGAGGAAACGATCGACAAGCGCTCGGAGCCGATCGTTCTTCGGACTCTCTTCAAACATGCGCACCGAGTGTCCGATGCCGTGCAGGGCGCTCAGCCGGCACGCGCTCGTCTTGCAACGCATCAGCGCCGCTTCGAGCACGGCGTACCCCCGCTCGAACGCGGCGTCGACCTCGTCCGTGCGGATCGCGGCGTAAGCAAAACTGTCCATGTCCCAGATCATGTAGATCGCGCCGTCGAGGTCCGGCAGAAGCTCGATGGCCTTGCAGTAATCGCGCTTCCCCAGAAACGAATCGTCGGGGCCTTTGCCGCAGACCCGGTCGAACAGATCGGTGTAGATCGTGGCGACCGAGCGGATGCAGCGGTCGCGCAGGGGCTCGGGGATCGCAGAACAGTCGCGGATCTCGTGGAAGTAGCTCGATACCTGGCTGAAGAAGAACCAGACCGCCCGGGCGATCTGCTCGTCGCTGTAGCGGTCGGCGATGAACGCGGGCGACTCGAACAGCCGGATCATGTGCTCGGCGAGCACGACCGGATCGATGGACCAGACGAACTCTGTCTCGCGGGCATCGGCGACCTCGAACGGATCGTTGTGCCAGTTCGCCCAGTCGCGATACCCATGCACGAAGCAATACTCGACCCACGCGTCGAAGTCCGGGCGGGTGCGGGGTTCGGGTTGTGCAGGCTCCTCGAACACGCCGCCATCATAACGCGGGACGCGCCGAGATGACACGCAGCACGCCGCCGCGGCGTTCAAGAACCCCTCAGCCGCGGAGCCTGGGCCTGATGGCCACGAGGCCGATCCCTACGACTGCGAGGATCGCGCCCAGCACGATGTACCACATGGTTCTGTCGGTGAGATTGCCCGTGAAGAACTTGCTCATGCGATCCCCGAACGAGTCGGCCGCGTTGATGCCGATCACGAGAAGCGCGATGCCGACGACGATCATGACCAAGCCCGCGATCGCTTGAACCTTCATTGAATCCCTCCGGTGTGTTCGGGATCAGAACCCGCGGGGCAGATGGCCCAGGAGCAGCAGAATGATGATGATCAGGAGCACAACGCCGAGGATCCCGCTCGGGAAGTAGCCCCACTTCCTGCTGTGGCCCCAGGTCGGCAGAGCTCCGAGCAAGAGAAGGAGAATGACAATGAGAACTAGCCAACCCATTGGTACCCTTTCAGTGTCGGTGCGGAGTCCGCGACCGGCCTAGAGAACAGATCGCTGCGCCGGGCGTGCCTGCCGTCGCCCTGAGGGCGGCCGTCTCTTCGCTTCATCGCTGCACACGCTCCGTTCCGTTCGGTCGTCCGTCATCCCCGCGGCAATCGGGTCTCGGCGTTCGCTCCTGGCGCCCGCCACGGCTCTGAATGACCCCGAGACTGCAACGGACCCCGTGACCATTACATCATCGGGCGTCGTGTCGCTAGAGCAATCGGGTGATCACCTTAGAAGATGCGTCTCATGCCACTCAGTGTGCATTTCTGAGAAGGAACCGCCGTCGCTCGCAAGACCTGCGTTGTGATGGACGAAGACTACTTTGGGTTCCTCATCGTATTGGAAGTCGGCGACCACCCTCCGGCGGTCATGATCACAGAAACGCGGATCGTGCAGTTCTCCGACGCCGCCTGGCTTCGGTGAGACGGGCCGGTTGCGTGGTTCGGCGAATGAGGATTTGGCAGGAAGAGACACTGGCGGGCGAGCCGCGAGTGCCGCAGGTCTGCGGCGATTACGCCATCCTCGTCAGCCTAACGCATCCGCAGCGCCTCTTCTGCCGCGGCGCGGGCTTCTTGCGGGACGCCGTCGCGCCGGAGCATGGCTTTCTCCAGCCCGCGCAGCCTCCGCCCGCGTCCGCTCGCCCGCGGGTTCGCAAGCAAGCCTGCGAGGGCGCCCTCGATGCCGCTGAGCAGGCAGGCGCCGCTGCGGCAGCGCTCCAGCACGCCCCCGATCACGAACAGCCCGGCCTCGAACTCCGCGTCCGTCGCGTCCTGCGGCATCGCGATCGCGTCGTAGCCGCTGTCCCAGATGTCGATTACGGCCTGCTCGAATGAGTCGGGCGTCCGCTCGCTGACGCCTTCGGCTTCGCGTCGGAGGCAGACGGGGTCGAACAGATCGGTGAAGACCGCCAGCGACGCGCGGACGCAGCGGTCGATGAGCCCGGGCGGGGCCTCGGTCTTCATACCGATGAAGTACTGCGAGGGCGTGCCGAAGATGTAGCGCACGCCGTCGGCGAGCTGGGCGTCGGTGAAGCGGTCGGCGAGGACGGCCGGGGACTCGAAGAGCCTGAGGATGTGTCCGCCGATCGCGGGCGAGTAGCCCTCGAAACGGGTGATGCGTTCGTCGGCGGCGTCGGGGCTCTGGCCATGGAAGTCGGCGAGGCCGCGGGTGAAGCAGTATTCGAGCCAGGCTTCGAAGGTGGGTGTTTCTTTGCGGGTGGTCATGCAGGCGTCCGTTCTGTCCTCGGTACAAGGCGCCGCATCATTCTGTGGCACTGGCGGCTTGTCCGCCAGTGGGCTCGGCTCGGTTCGAGTGTCTGCGAAAGAAAACACTGGCGGACAAGCCGCCAGTGCTGCAGGTCTTGCAATGGATTGCCGGGCAGGTCTTACAGGTTCCCGCGCCGGTCCTGTTCCTTCTCCAGCGCCTCGAAGAGGGCCTTGAAGTTGCCCTTGCCGAAGCTCTGGCTGCCGCGGCGGCAGATGATCTCGAAGAAGAGGGTTGGGCGGTCCTGCAGGGGCTTGGTGAAGAGCTGGAGGAGGTAGCCCTCGTCGTCGGCGTCGACGAGGACGCCGAGGTCGCGGATCTTCTCGTGGTCTTCCTTGACCTCCCAGCCCAA
>REET01000280.1 GCA_007694925.1 Phycisphaerales bacterium
GAGTCTCATACACGGTTGCCGCAGCGCTCACCCGCCCTTCGCCAGCGGCTCGACGCGGACCTCCGAGCCGACGGCAAGCACGACCGAGTCCGGCTCGCGCTCGCTCAGCGGGGCCCAGGCCTCGCCGTAGAGCGAGCCGAAATCGACGCGGATTTCCGCACGCGGCTCGGAGTACACGCTCCAGACCGGGTGCTCGACGCGATATCGGATTGTCCGGCCCGAGCGGCTGCGCCCGTAGCCGCGAGAATGTTCCTTGAAGAAGTGTTCGAGAGAATCTTCCGGCGGGGTCGTGGGGGGCTTGGCGGCGCGGACCGTCAGGGCGTGATCTTTTCCCCGGAAAGTCCAGTTGTGCTCGATGCGGATCGAGGCGTCGTCTTCGGTGGTTGTGCTGGCCATGCGGGCCCGGGCGTAGGGCTCGTTGTAGAGCGCTCTGGCGGTCCAGGCGATCATGCCCTTCGGCACGAGCTCGCGGACGAACGAGACGCCGCGTTCGCCGGTCTTCGGATCGCGGACATAGAAGCGCAGGTTGACCTCGGGGAAGTGCACATGCCCGGGCCAGCGGACGCCCTTGACCCTGGTGTCGAGAAAGTCGAAGGCGACGAGGCTGACAAATGGCGAGCCCTCGTACAGGTCGAGTTCAAGACCCTCGGGCAGGTAGGGGGCCAACGCCGACGCCTCGACGCGGTACTGCAGCAGCGCGAGGTTCACCCAGCGGGCTGTGAGAAAGGTCTTCGCCATGGCTGGGGGTATCGACGGCAGGTGTTGATCGGATGCCTGTTTACGCGACCGGGGAGAACGCGCCCTCGGCGATCTTCTCGGCGATCGCGCGGATGTCCGGTGATGGGGGGCGGTCGTGTTCCAGGGGCGGGACGATCCCGCGGACGACTTCGTGCGCACGCTCGACACCGACGCCAGAGCGCAGCGGGCGGTGATGCTCGATCGCCTGGGCGGCGCAGAGCAACTCAATCGCCACGACCGAGCGGGCGAGTTCGAGCGAACGCCGTGCCTTGGCCGCGGCCCTGGGCCCGAAGCTGTTGTAATCCTCGATGCCCGCGCTGGTGGGGATGTTGGCGACGCTGGCGGGGGTCGCCAGGCCGATCATCTCGTTGCAGCACGCCGCGGCGGTGTACTGCGCGATCATCAGCCCCGACTGAAGCCCCGGGTGTGAGGCGAGGTAGGGGTTCAGCCCCGCTTCGGGATCGCGTGCCGCGAGCATGAGGTAGACGCGGCGCTCGGCGATACCCGCGATGTGCGACAGCGCGATCGAGAGCACATCGAGCGGGATCGCCAGCGGGATGCCGTGGAAGTTGCCGGCGGAGATCACATCGAGCGTGTCGCCGCTGGAGAAGACGAGCGGGTTGTCGGTGACGGCGCCGAGCTCGCGCTCGATGGCGAGTTTGACATAATCCGCCGCGTCCATCGCGGCCCCCAGCACCGGCGCCGCGCACCTGAGCGAGTACGCGTCCTGCACCCGCGGGTCGTCGGTTGCGTGCGAGGGCAGGATCTCGCTGCCCGAGAGCAGGTCCTGCAGGCGTGCCGCGGCTTCGATCTGGCCCGGTTGCCGGCGGACCTCATGCACGCGCGGGTCGAGGTGGCGGTCGGTGCCCTTCATCGCGTCGATCGACATGGCGCAGGCGCTGAACGCGCCGTCGAGCAGGCGGCCGGTGTCGGCAAGAAGCAGGGCGCCCTCGGCGGCCATCAGGTGCGTCCCGTTGATCAGCGAGAGGCCTTCCTTCGCCTCCAGCTGAAGGGGGGTGAGGCCGGCCTCCTTGAGGGCTTCTGCGGCCGGGCAGCGCCGTCCCCCGAACAGCGCCTCGCCCTCGCCCAGGAGAGCCAGCGAGAGGTGGGCCAGGGGGGCCAGATCGCCCGAGGCCCCGACCGAGCCGACCGACGGGACGCAGGGGGTCACCCCGGCGTTGAGCATGGCCGCGATGGTCTCGGCGACAACCGGCCGGGCCCCGGAAACGCCCCGGGCCAGCGACGCCGCCAGCAGCAGCATCATCGCCCGGACGATGTCGCTCGGCAGGTCCTCGCCGACGCCCGCGGCGTGAGACCGGATCAGGTTCTGCTGCAGGTCGCGGAGTTTGTCAGAGTCGATCCGCGTGCGGGCGAGGGAGCCGAAGCCGGTGTTGATGCCGTAGTACGCCCGCCCGTCGCCGAGGATCTTCTCGACGCCGGCGCGGGTCTCGGCCATGCGTTGTGCGGCGTCGTCGCTGAGGCGGACGGGAACGCCGCGACGGGCGACGGATTCGACCTGTCCGATGGTGAGCGGCGAGCCGTCGAGGATGATCGTGTCCATTGGGGCGAGGTTAGCCCGGAGGGACAGGGACCGTCCGCGGGATCTGCCGGAGTTGCGGCTGGATGGTCGATGAACGGCAGGGGAACGCCGGATGGGCCCAAGGCCCGATAATACATGTTATGTAGAATTCGGTTTCTTCCGGCCAATCAGTCCCCTGAGCCATCCGAGCCGCCGGGCGAGGGCTTCGGGGCGGACTGGTTGGTGTTCTGGCTTGCTGGCGGGGGCAGGTCGAGGGTGAAGAACATCGTCTCGGGGTGCGGGTCGGTGTTGTAGCGTTCGGTCGGGACGAAGCCGCGGCTTCGGTAGAGCTTGAGCGCGCTGGTCAGGTGCGGGTCGGTGTCCAGCAGCATCCGGGCGTAGCCGGCCTTGGTCGCCTGGGCGACGATGTGGTCGACGAGCGCGGCTCCGAGGCCGCTCCCGCGGTAGGCCGGGCGGACGAAGAGTCGTTTCATCTCGCACGGCTTGGGGCCCGGGAGTTCCAGCGGGCGGAAGGCGATGCAGCCTGCAGCCTGCCCCTCCGGGCCCATGCACAGAAACAGCCCGCCCGCTGTCGGGGCGTACTTGCCCGGCAGGGTGGCCAGTTCCTCCTCGAAGCCCTGGAAACACAGGTCGAGCCCGATGTCGTCCTGGTACTCGCGGAAGAGCTCGCGGACGGTGTCCAGGTGCTCGGGGGTGTGGGCGGGGATGATGCGGGAGGCGGTCACGGCTGGAAGGGGGGTCAGATTGGAGATCTCAGATTTGAGCTTTGAGCTCTCTACGCGTTGAGGGCATCGACGGTGCGTTCGACCACCGCGTCGAGCGGGACGAGTTCGCCCTTGCCCTCGTCGGTTCTCCGCTTGAACTCCACCGCTCCCTCGGCCAGCGCCTTGTCGGCGACGGTCAGGCGGATGGGCAGGCCGATGAGGTCGGCGTCCTTGAACTTCACGCCCGGTCGTTCGGCCCGGTCGTCGATAAAGACATCGACGCCCGCGCCCGCGAGGCGTTCTGCGATGTCGTGCGCCGCCTTGGCCTGCTCGGTGTCGTCGGGCCTCATCACGACGATGTGCGCGTGGTACGGCGCGATCGGCGCGGGCCAGACGATGCCGTTGTCGTCGTGGTTCTGCTCGACCGAGGCCGCGAGCGTGCGGCTGACGCCGATCCCGTAGCAGCCCATGATGACCGGCGTGCGCTTCTGGTTTTCGCCCATGACCTCGAAGCCCATGGCCTTGGAGTACTTGTCTCCGAGCTTGAAGATGTGACCGACCTCGATGCCGCGGCCTTCTTCGAGCTTCGCCGACGGGTCCTTGGGCGAAGGATCGCCCGCCTCGGCGTTCCGGATGTCGGCGACGCGGACGCGGCTCTGATCTTCCAGCAGGGCCCCCAACTCTCTTCGCCAGTTGAAGTTCTTGACATGGAAGTCGGGCTTGTCGGCGCCGGTGGCCCAGGCGGTGTCGCCGCGGGCCGCGTCCGGATCGATCAGGAGCGTTGTGTTCTGCACGCGGTCGATGATCTTCGGGCTGACATAGCCGATGGCGAAGCCCGCCTGCTTGGCGAGCTTCTCGTCGGCGAGGATGACTTTCTCGCCGCAGGCGTCGCGGACCTTGCCCTCGTTGACCTCGTGATCGCCGCGGACGCAGGCAAGGATCCACCTGGGCGGCGAGCCGCTGTCGCCCCCGGTCCCGAGGACCTGGAAGACGATCGTCTTGAGCATCTGGGCGGGTGTGACGCCGAGGTGCTCGGCGACGCCGTGGATCCCCGGCATGCTGGGTGTGTGGGCCTCTTCGAGGTGGCCGGCGGGGTCGCCCTCGAAGGACGACTCTCGGGGCCCGATCTCGCACTTTTCGACATTGGCGGCGTAGCCGCTGGCCGGGCAGCGGAGGATGGTGTCCTCGCCGGTGGGCGCGTCGACCATGAACTCGTGGCTGGCCGAGCCGCCGATCGGCCCGCTCTCGGCTTCGACGACGGTGAATCGCAGCCCGCAGCGGGTGAAGACATTGACATACGCGCGGTACATCGCCTGGTACGCGTCGTCGAGCCCGCCGTCCCCGTCCAACTGCGTGTGGAACGAGTAGGCGTCCTTCATGATGAACTCGCGGCAGCGCAGCAGGCCGGCACGCGGGCGGAACTCGTCGCGGAACTTGGTCTGGATCTGGTACAGGTTCAGCGGGAGCTGCTTGTAGCTCGACACCGACAGACGCATGAGCTCGGTGATGACCTCTTCGTGGGTCGGGCCGAGGGCGACTTTCCGCCCGTGCCGGTCTTCGAGCTGGAAGAGCAGGTCGCCGTACTCGATGTTGCGCTTCGTGCCCTCGAAGAGCTCGATCGGCTCGAGGGCGGGCATGAGCATCTCCGAGGCGCCCGCGGCCTCCATCTCCTCGCGGACGATGTCGGCGATCTTCATCAGCGACCGCTGGGCGAGGGGGAGGTAGTCGTAGATCCCCGCCCCGACGCGCCGGATGTACCCGGCCCGGACGAGGAAGATATGGCTGGGCGTTTCCGCGTCGGAGGGCGCGTCGCGGGTGGTCGGGATGAGGGTCTGCGTCCAGCGCTTGACGACGCCGCGGCGGGTGGTGGAGATGAGGGGGAGCTGTGTGGCCTGGGTCATGGAGCGAGTTTAGGCTCGCGCCGCAGGACCCCCCGGCCGAGCCCCCCGCTCCGAAGGACCGTTTCAGCAGCCCGCGGCGAACTCGGCGAGGAAGGCGAAGAAATCGTCGGCGTCGATGATGCCGTCGTTGTTGATGTCCGCCCTGCTGTCGCCGACGGCGAAGAGCGTGAGGAAGAGGAAGAAATCGTCGGCGTCGACGACGCCGTCGCCGTTCATGTCCGCGATGCAGGCCGGGCCGATGCTGGCGAGCACGCGGACAGGCAGGGCGGGTCTGTCCGGATCGCCCGAGAGGATCAGCAGCGTGGTGTCGACCTCGCCGGGCTCGGAAGTGTCCAGGGCGATCGTGTGCTGGGCGGCCGAGCCCGGGGTGAGCACGAAAGGATCGCTCGGGGCGACGATCCCCGTCGGGGCGTCGAAGGTGTAGCGCAGATCGTCCAAGCCCGCGGCGGTCCAGATCGCTAAGTCTCCCGCGTGCGAGACGGTCAGTTCAAGTTCCGCGGGCGAGCCGAGGGCGACGCTGCCGAAGTCGATGGTCTCGTCCGCGTCGATCTTCGCCGGCACGCGCAGGTCGAGGAAGACGGGCAGGTGCCCGGCCCCCACGGCCATGTCGATCAGCGCCTGAGCGATCACAGGACCGACCATTTCGTTGCCCTCGACGCGGAGGTTCTGCTTGTAGGTGCTGCCGTCGTTGCCCCACGAGCGGTACGAGTGGTTCGGATCGTCCCATGTCGTGGTGCTGTAGGGGATGTCGGTGTCGCCGATGTAGCTGAGCCCTTCGCCATCGGTGAGCGAGCCGGAGATCAGGATCTGGTCGTAGCGGTCGTCCATGCCGCCGGGGCCGATGGGGTCCTGGGTATGAACGAATCGGTACGAGGCGTTGTTGTTCCAGCGTCCGGGGGTCTTGATGGGGTCGTGGAAGCGGATGTCGGCGGGGACGCTCGGGCCGACGAGGTGCTGGTAGGCGGTCTGCGTCGAGCTCTGGATGTTGAAGTCTCCCCCGAGCATGAACGACCAGCCTTCGGGCAGCGTCTCGACATCGGCGCGGATCTGGATCGCCTCGTCGAGGCGTCGCTGCTGGTCCGTGCTCGAGCTGCCGGCTTTCATGTGCGAGACATAGACCGCAAAGACGGTCTCGGGGGCTTCGTAGCCGACGGGCCGGAAATCGAAACGGTTCACATCGCGCGGGTGGCCCGGCACGCTGCCCTCGCTGACGACATGCCAGCCGAGCAGCTCGACCTTGCTGGAGCGGTAAAACGCCGCGTTGCTCGACACGCGGCTCTGCATGAACGGCGCCGCCTCCCAGTCGCCGGGCGAACCGGGGGCGGTGTTGAGGGCGAAGAGGAAGTCGTTGACGGCGGCGCCGGTCCCGAAGAACTCCTGGGTCACGACGATGTCGGGGCGCATCGAGCGCCCCTCGAACTCTCCGTAGACAGAGGTGTGGATGTCGTTGATCCTGCCACCGCTGTAGTAGCTGATGTTCCAGGTCGCCACGCGGATCTGGGCGGAGGCGAAGTCGGCGCAGGCGAGCAGGAATACCAGGCAGGCGGTCAGACGCATGAAACAAGCTCCGGATGAGGCGGGCCCCCATCGCCCGCTGGCGAAAAGCGTACCACGCCTTCGCCCCATGCGGCCGGCGCGTCGTGCTTTGAGCCGAAGGTTTCAGCCGGTTGTGCGTCCGGAAAAGCGGG
>REET01000281.1 GCA_007694925.1 Phycisphaerales bacterium
CCGTGCGCAGAAGCAGCAGGCGGAGATCGAGCGAAGGACCGCCGCGGCGAGGCGGTCGAGGACGAAGGCGGCCGAGCCCGAGCCCGCGGCGTCGAAGGCCGGCAAAGAGAAGCCAGCTCCGGCCAAGCCGATGCCCGAGAAAGCGGACGGCAAGGGCAAGAAGGCGGACGACGGGGGGCTGCTCGCCGCCAAGAAGCGGGCGGGCGATCGGTACAAGGGTCTGGATTGAGGCCGTTGGCCGGGTCTTGGCGTTACCGACAGGGGGTCGGTTTGGCTCTCGGGGGGCATAGTTTGCGGTTACTATCTTGGGTATGCCCGAGGCGCCTTCGTCAATCCGGTCGATGATCCTGCACGATGGCGGGCTGGCCTCGCTTGTTGCGACGATTGTCGAGTCCGAGCGGGCGTCGGCCTCCAAGTCGATGGCCTCGCCGGTGCTCTGGTGCGACGCGTCGGGGCCGATGGCAGAGGCCGTGCGGCGTCAGGCGGGCGTGTACGGGCTCGAAGTGGTCGAGGGGCGGCCCTATCCGGCAGAAGTGACCGGCGAGGGGGAGCGGATGACGCTTCGGCTGCTGGCCGCGGGGTTTGACTCGGCGCGTCTGGGATGCACGCGGGTCGTCTGGCCTGTGCAGCTGGGCGGGGCGGAGGGCGACGGGCCGGATCTGGATGATCTGGCGAGCCATGTCGATCGTGCGTTGCTCGTCTCGCGTCTGATCGGGCTTGAGGCCCGGACGCACGGCTCGCCGGGGATCGAGATCTCTACGCCGCTGCTTGACATCAGCGACGCGCAGCTCGCCGATCTGGCGATGGACATGGCTGCGCCTGTGCAGGCGTGCTGGTGGTACGAGGCTGGGATGCGTGGCGAGGAGCCTGCGCGTGCGGAGCTTGACCGCTGGACGCCGCGGCTGAAGGCGTTCGGATGGGTCGGGGGGTAGCGGGCTCGGCGTCGGCCTGCTTACCGTCGGTTTCTCGGCGGGTGTTTTCTGAGTTTACGCGGTGCATCGGGCTTTGCCTCACTGGCGGCGCTCGTTCCCCTATGATGTGATCTCTATGGATTTTCGTGGCTACGACACAGGCGGCTTTCACGACGAGATGTTCCTGCCCGACGGGACGCCGCGGGCCGGGTCTCGGCTCTTGGTCGAGCGGATCGAGGCGTTGCTGGACGGGGACCTGCCTCGGCGGCATCAGGCGGCCGAACGCGCCCTGATCAACATGGGGATCACCTTCAATGTCTACGGGGGTGAGGACGCCGACGAGAAGATCTTCCCATTCGACATCATCCCGCGGATCATCGAGCCGGCGGAGTGGGCGCCGATCGAGCGGGGGCTGGCGCAGCGGATCACGGCGCTGAACCTGTTCATAGACGATGTGTACGGGAGTCAGCGGATCGTCGAAGACGGCGTGGTGCCCCGTGAGTTGATCGAGTCGTGCCCCGCGTACCGGAAAGAGTGCGAGGGCCTGAAGCCACCGGGGGGCGTGTGGTGCCACATCACGGGGACGGACCTGGTCCGCGACGGCACGGGTCGTTTCCATGTGCTGGAGGACAACCTGCGCTGTCCTTCGGGCGTGTCTTATGTGATCGAGAACCGCCAGATCCTCAAGCGGACCTTTCCGCATGTGTTCCGGGCGTCGAATGTGCGTCCGGTCGACGATTACTGCATCCGTCTGCTTGAGTCGCTGCAGCGTCTGGCGCCGCACCGCGAGGCGCCGACGGTGGTGCTGCTGACGCCGGGGCCGTTCAACTCGGCGTACTTCGAGCACGCGTTTCTCGCGCAGCAGATGGGGATCGAGCTGGTCGAGGGGGGCGACCTGTTCACACAGGGGGGCATGGTCTTCATGCGGACGACTCGCGGGCCTCGGCGCGTGGATGTGATCTACCGGCGGATCGACGACGACTTCATCGACCCGCAGGTCTTCCGGCCCGATTCGGTGCTGGGGGTTCCGGGGCTGATGGAGGCGTACCGGGCGGGTCGCGTCGCGATGGCGAACGCGCCGGGGACGGGCGTCGCCGACGACAAGGTGATCTACGCGTTTGTGCCGGAGATCATCCGGTACTACCTCGATCAGGACCCGATCCTGCCGAATGTCGAGACCTACCTCTGCTGGCGCGAGAAGGACCTCTCTTATGTGCTTGAGCACCTCGATGAGCTTGTGGTCAAGCCCGCGGGCGAGTCGGGCGGGTACGGGATGCTGATCGGCCCGCACTCGACACGGGAGGAGCAGGCGGAGTTTGCCGAGAAGATCCGGGCGAACCCTCGGAACTACATCGCGCAGCCGACGCTGTCGCTGAGCCGCGCGCCGGTGATCGTGGGGGACAAGTTTGAAGGGCGGCATGTGGATCTTCGGCCGTTCATTTTGCACGGTCCGGAGCCTTACATTCTTCCGGGCGGCCTGACGCGTGTGGCGCTGCGGAAGGGTTCGCTGGTGGTGAACTCTTCGCAGGGGGGCGGGAGCAAGGACACCTGGGTGCTCGAGAGCGAGCCGGACGCGAGTATCTCGTTTGTTGACGCGTCGGTGATGCCGCCGGCGGCGGGGAGCATGGACAACTGATGCTCAGCCGTGTTGCGAACTCGATCTACTGGATGTGCCGTTACCTCGAGCGTGCGGAGAATGTGGCTCGTTTCATCGATGTGAACATGCATCTGATGCTGGATCTGTCGGTGGAGTCGGCGTCGCAGTGGGGGCCGCTGGTGACGACGACGGGTGGCGAGGCGCTCTTCCGCGAGCGTTACGGCGAGGACGCGGCGACGCAGGAGAATGTGCTGCAGTTCCTGATGCTGGACCGGGAGAATGTCAACTCGATCTCTTCGTGCGTCCGAGCGGCGAGGGAGAACGCGCGGTCGGTTCGCGACAGCATCTCTTCGGAGATGTGGGAGCTCATCAACCGGATGCACCTTCGTGTGGCGAACGCGACCACGGTCAGCGACCTGATGGAGGTTCCCTACGAGTTTCTCGCCGACATCCGCGAGACGAGCCATCTTTTCCTCGGGATGGCCGAGAGCACGATGTCGCACAACGAGGCGTGGCACTGGGCGAGGTTGGGGCGGTCGATCGAGCGAGCGGACCAGACCTCGCGGATCGTGGATGTGAAGTACTACTTCGTGCTTCCGACTTTGGAGTATGTGGGCACGCCCTACGACACGCTGCACTGGGCGGCGCTCCTGAAGTCCGCTACCGCGTTCGAGATGTACCGCAAGAAGTATCCGCGGATCACGCCGCAGCGGGTGACGGAGTTTTTGATTCTGGACCGTGAGTTTCCTCGTTCGGTGCACCACTGCGTGATCTGCGCGGAGGAGTCGCTGCACGCGATTACGGGTTCGCCTGTCGGCACCTTCCACAACGCGGCGGAGCAGCGGCTTGGGCGTCTGCGATCGGATCTCGATTTCGCTCGGATCGATGAGATCATCGGTGTTGGGCTGCACGAGTATCTCGACAGCATCCAGGTGAGGCTGATCGAGGCAGGGGACGCGATTTTCGAGACATTCATCGCCGTGAAGCCGGAGCCCCAGAGCGGCGTCTCGCGTCAATCGGCCGGAGGCTTGGGCTCATGACTTTCTGCATCGGGATCCGGGTCGAGAGTGGGCTTGTGGCGGTTGCGGACACGCGGATCACCAGCGGGTCTGAGTACATCACCGCGAGGAAGATGACGCTGCACCAGCACGGTCGGCACTCGATGTTCGTGACGACCTCGGGGCTGCGTGCGGCAAGGGACAAGGCGCTGACCTACTTCGAGGAGGTGATCGAGGCCAGCGATGAGACCTTTGATCGGCTGTACAAGGCGGTGAACGCGTTCGGGGAGCAGATCCGGCGCGTGGCGAGAGAGGACAAGGAAGCGCTGGCCGAGGCGGGGCTGCCTTTCAACTTGCATGCGCTGGTGGGCGGGCAGCTCGAGAACGACAGCGAGCACAAGCTGTACATGATTTATCCCCAGGGCAACTGGGTCGAGGTGAGCCGGGGGTCGCCGTACTTTGTGATCGGTGAGGGGCGTTACGGCAAACCGCTGCTGCACCGTGCGTTGACCTATGAGTCGAGCATCGAGGACGCGCTGAAGGCCGGTTTTATCGCCTTCGACGCGACTCGTGCGAGCGCTTCGGATGTGGACTACCCGATCGATGTGGTGGTGTATCGGCGCGACACCTATCGGATGGCCGAGCACCGCTACAACGAGGCGGACACGCGCGAGCTCTCGGCGTGGTGGCACGAGCGGGTGGTGAGCGCGTTCCGCGAGGCGCCCAACGGGTGGGCGAAGACCGTGCTCGACAAGCTCGAAGCGTCGGGCGGGGGTTGAGCGTGCTGATCGAGATCCGCCACGAGGTCCGCTACGCGTACACGCGGCCGGTCTTTGTTGAGCCGCAGACGCTTCGGCTGACGCCGCGCCGCGATGCGGCCCAGGAGCTGCTGTCGTTTTCGATGGAGATCGAGCCTGCTGCGACTGGAGAGACGCGCACGATCGAGAGCGACGGGTCGGAGGCGAGGGTTGTCTGGTTCGACGGCGAGCACGACGCGTTGCGTGTGGTCGCGTCGTCGCGTGTGCGGACTTTGCGGGCCAACCCGTTCGACTGGATCATCACCGAAGCGGGTGTATCGGGCTTGCCCGCGAGCTATCCGGCGGAGCATGGCGCGGCGCTGGGGCCGATGCTTTCTCGGTCGGGCGAAGACGGGGAGGTTGGCGTCTGGGCCGAGGGGATCTCTGAGCGAGCGGAGCGATCCCCGGCCGGCTTTCTGAACCTGCTGACCGAGACGATCCACGCGGAGTGGGTGATGATCGGGCGTGAGGAGGGGGATCCGTTTTCGCCGGAGCGTTCGTTGCGTGAGAAGCGGGGGGCGTGCCGGGATGTGGCGATGCTCTTTATCGAGGCGTGCCGCTGCCAGGGGTTGGCGGCGAGGTTTGTGAGCGGGTATTCGGTGCACCATCCGCCCGAGACGATCCGTCAGGAGTTGCACGCGTGGACGGAGGTGTACCTGCCCGGGGCGGGGTGGCGCGGGTACGACCCGAGCCTTGGGCTTGCGGTCGCCGATGGGCATGTGGCGATCTGTTCAGCGCCAGATCACCGGTTGGCAGCGCCGATCAGCGGGTCTTACCGGGGGACGGGCGCGGGGTCGACGATCGAGTACGACATCGATCTGGCTGTGGTTGATGAGGGCGGGGGCTGATACAGCGCGAGTCGGCGCGCTGGGTTCACGGGGCTTCGTAGCGCACGATCTTCAGGCGATCGGGCAGTGGTGTGCGCTGCGGCAGCTTGAGGGAACCCACGGGCGTGAGGATGGGCTGGTCGCTGTCGAGGTAGTGCATGAAGAACGCGACGCGAAAGCGCCCGCCGCACGCCGCGAGATCGGGTTGCGACCATGGTTTGTCGGGATCGAGAAAGGCGTGGCCGTCGGTGGTGAGGAAGTGCTCGTCGTAGGCGGTCTGCCAGTTTGCAGCGGGGCGGTCGGGAACGGCCTGCACGAAGTGGCCGAAGTCGATGGGGCGGGGTGCGACTTCGATCAGCACTTCCAGCAGGTCGCATGGCTCGTCGGCCTCGATGGGGTGGACGCCGAGGATGGTGACTCTCATGGGCTCGTTCCCTTTCGCGGTCGGGTTCAGACGACGGGCGTGCCCTCGCTTGAGGTCAGCTCTGCGAAGAGTGACCGCAGGCGGGTCGTGACGGGGCCGCGGCGGCTGTCGCCGATGGGCCTGCCATCGACTTTGCCGACCCATGCGAGCTCGCCCATGGTGCCTGTGCAGAAGACCTCGTCGGCGCGGTAGACCTCGGTCATCGAGATGTCGCGTTCGGCGCTGGGGATGCTGTTCTGCTCGCACAGGCCGAGCACCGTCTCTCGCGTGATGCCTTCGGGGCAGGCGACGAGGCGGCTGGTCTCGACCTTGCCCTCGGTGACGATGAAGACATGGGTCGCGTTGGTCTCGGCGAGGAATCCCCGGGAGTCGAGCATGATCGCGTCGTCGGCGCCGGCGTTGTTGGCCTCGATCTTGGCGAGGATCGACTGGATGAGGTTGCAGTGGTGGATCTTGGGGTCGAGGCAGTCTGGCGGGAAGCGGCGGACGCTGCTGGTGATGAGCGAGAGCCCGGCGGCGCCGACGGCGTCGTCGTAGACGGGCGGCTTGTGCTCGGCGAGGACGATGAGCGTGGGGCCGGAGGTGTTCAGGCGGGGGTCCATGCCGCTGGTGAGTTTGACGCCCCGGGTGAGGGTGAGCCGGATGTGGACGGCGTCGCGCATGTTGTTGGCCTGGAGCGTGCGGCGGATTTCCTCGGTGATGCCTTCGTGGGAGGGGATGTCGCTGAAGGCGAGGGCCTTGGCGCTGGAGCGGAGGCGGTCGAGGTGCGCTTCGAGGCGGAAGATGCGGCCGTTGTAGAGGCGGAGGCCTTCCCAGACGGCGTCGCCCCCCTGCACGGCCGAGTCGAAGGGGCTGACGCCGGCCTTGTCGCGGTGGACGAGCTCGCCGTTGATGTTGACGAGCAGATCCTTGTTGCGCTGGTCGAACTTCTGGAGCATGGCGGCGAGTTTACCTGCGG
>REET01000277.1 GCA_007694925.1 Phycisphaerales bacterium
AACAGCCGCAACCCAGACGCCGACCCCTGAGGCAAGGCCGAAGAGTCGGGTCATCCAGAATCGCATCCAACGCCACCGCGCCACGCTCCACGATCAAGTCCACTTCTTCTCTCCCGCGATCCGAAGGATCGCCCGAGCCTTGCCACGGGTGAGACCGGACGCAGTCCGGCGAACCTGTGGATAGCAATCAACAAACATCCCGCCCCGAAGGGTCGGAGGAATCGGGCGTTCCTCCGCTCCTTCAGAGCGGTACAGGGCGAGAGTCGCTGTCCACGAGTTCAGCTCGGCTTCGCCTCGCTTCACTCGTGGCAAAGTTCCGGCGATCCTTCGGATCGCAAAATGCCTTCAAGATCAGTGCTCGCGACCCCTCGACTCTCGCCCCCTCGACCCTCTCGCCCGCAGAGCGGGCGACCTTTACCGTTCCTCCACCGTCTCCCGTTCCTGCCCCAACGCCTCGGGCGCCGCCGGCCCCTCACGCGTGCTCGACTGGATCAGCACCACGCCGACCAGCAGCAGCAGGATGCCGATGATGCGCCTCGGATCCGCCGGCCGCTTCTCGAGCCCCAGCAACCCGTAGTGATCGATCACCGTCGAAGAGAGCATCTGCCCGAAGACGATCGCCCCGATCAGCAGCACCACCCCCAGCCGCGGCACAAGCACGATCGAAGACACCACGAAGGTCGCGCCGATCACACCGCCCAAGAGCGCCCACCACGGCGCCTCGGTCAGCTTCGCCAGCCCGCGGAAATCCACGCCGACGACCAACGCCACCAGCGTGACGGTCGCGAACCCGACCATGAAATTCACAAAGCCGCCCAGCCACGGGCTCCCGGTGTGCGCACGCACCTGCGCGTTCAGCGCGGGCTGGATCGGCAGCAGCATCCCGACCGCCACCGCCATCAGCAGCGCCAGCAGCATCACCAGCCTGCCGCCGTCGCCCGACACCTACGCCTTCTTCCGCAGCATCTGGCGGGCGACCGCCGCAGTCCCGGCAGCCGCGATCACCAGCGCCGCCGCCTTCGCCCGACGCACCTGCCCGCTCGACGCCCGACCCTTCACGCACCAGGTCGCAAACTGCTCGCAGTTGTTGCTGAAAAGCTGATACGCCGACTCGCCCATGCGCGACATCGCACGCTCGGCGATCTTCTCGGGAGGAAAACCCTCGGCGTGCTCGACCACGCGAACCTCTGTCGCCGGGCCCATGAACACCGCCATCTCCACACGCTGGATCGTCCCCGAGACCTTGTCGTACTCGACGACCGTCCCGTCCCCCATGTCGATCCCGTGGTGCGTGTACCCGCGACGAGCGACCTTGATGTGATCACCCTTGGCCATCGAAAAACCTTACTCGCCCGCTCGCGTCGCCTTGCGGATCACCACCGGCTCCAGCGGCACATCGCCGTGACCGGCGACCGTCCCCGTCTCCACATGGCGGATCCGGTCGACCACATCCATGCCCTCGGCCACGCGTCCGAACACCGCATAACCCGCGCCGTCGCGAGGCTCGTCCAGGAAATCGTTGTCGCCGACATTGATGAAGAACTGCGCCGTCGCCGAGTCCGCCTGGCCCCCGAGCCTCGCCATCGCGATCGAGCCCTTCACATTGCTCAGCCCGTTCTTCCACTCGTTCTTGATCCCCTTGCCAGTCGGCTTCTGCTCCATCTCCGGAGTAAAGCCGCCGCCCTGGATCATGAACCCGTCGATCACGCGATGGAAGATCGTGTTGTCGTAGTGGCCCTTGTCTACATACGAGAGAAAGTTCTCGACCGACACCGGCGCCTTCTCGGCGTCCAGTTCCAGCACGATGTCGCCTTCGGTGGTTTCAAGCCTGACCTGCATCGCGTTCGCCTCCGGGGGGGGGTCTCGGCGGCGGCCCAGACACTCGCCGGCCGCCGCACGGAGGGACCGTAGGCCCCGCCCGGTTCACCAGCGAACGCTCCGATCGTCACGCTCCGCCAGCGTCATCGCGTAGGCGGGCACCAAGAACGCCTCCCGACGCACCCGACGCAGGCACCACCCAGAGACCAGCCCCCCAGCCCCGATCATCACAAGCCCCGCGACCACCGCCGCCCACTCGACCGCAAAGACCAACGGCGCCAGGCCGAACCGGAGCTCCGACTCGTACCAGATCGTCATCACCCCGCCGACCGCCCCCAGACCGATCGCCGTCACCACAAGCCCGATGTACCACAACAGCAGCATCCAGCGGGGCAGGCAGCCCTTCCGATGCGCAGCACAAAAAGACCGCAACCCATCGCGGATCGCCAAGTGCGAAATGCCGTAGCCGAAAGCTCCGAAGAGCGAAAATACCGAACCCATCCCGATCTCTCCGCCGGCGACGCCGGAACCACCGGCCCGTTCTCCGTGCCAGACTACCGGAAAGGCCCGCGGATGCAAGACCAATCCCGGTACCCGCATCAGGCGGCCTGATTCCCGGACCGACCCCGGTCCGATTCTCTCTCGCCCCCGTCACCCAGACCACAAAACCACCCATCCTGTCCGCATGTCTCCGATCCCCCAGTTCACGCCCGCCCGGATCGAGCCGCTCATCTCCACAGCGTTCCGAGCCGATGCAGGGCTGAGCATCCGCGCGTAAATCTGGACATCCGTTCATGCCAGCAACGCACAAGCAGCCGACCCCGGCGCCCGACGACCTCCCGCGTCAGATCGCGTGCGACGCCCTGCGCGCCGCGGGGTTTGCGCTCTGGTCCTTCCATCTCGCCGCACGCAGGCTCACGCTGCACGACTTCGCCTCGCCCGCCCCGCTGGTGGTCACCAGCGACGACGCGATTGAACAGATCCTCGCCGCCGCGCCCGGCCCCTTCTGCACCGAGCTGACCATCGACGGCCCGCAGGGCCCCCGCACCCTCCGCCTGAGCGGAGGGGTCACGCAGACCGACGAGCGGGGCGACGCGGTCCTGCTCAGCGGCATCGCCGAAGACATCACCGGCTCGATCAGGGCCGCACAGATCGATCGCGACGCCCGCCTGCGCGCCGAAGCGGCCGATCGCGCCAAGACCGAGTTCCTGGCCTCGATGAGCCACGAGATCCGCACGCCCATGACCTCGATCCTGGGCTACGCCGAACTGCTCGCCGAGCCCGGCCACCCCGAGGAACGACGCGCCGCGTTCATCGACAGCATCCGGCGCAACGGCCGGCACCTGCTGGTCATCATCAACGATTTGCTGGATATCTCGCGGATCGAGGCCGACCGGCTGCATGTCGAGGCCGAACCGATCGACCCCGCCTCGCTCGTCGTCGATGTCTGCGCCACGCTCGAGCCCCGCGCCCGCGACAAGGGCATCGGGTTCTCCTGCGTCCTCTGCACGCCCGTCCCGGGCACGCTGACCACCGACCCGACGCGCCTGCGCCAGATCCTGATCAACCTCGTCGGCAACGCGATCAAGTTCACAGACCAGGGGCAGGTCCGTGTCGAGCTGTCGAGCGTGCGCTCCGTCGGCGGCAAGCACACGCTCATCGTCGATGTGATCGATACCGGCCAGGGCATCCCGCCCGAGACCGCCGGCAGGCTCTTTCAGCCTTACGCCCAGGCCGACGCGTCGATCGCACGCACGCACGGGGGGAGCGGGCTGGGGCTGGTCATCAGCCGGCGGCTGGCGAGGCTGCTGGGGGGCGATGTCGTCCTGCTGCGGTCTGAGCCCCGCAGCGGCAGCACCTTCCGGATCACGATCGCCGCCGAAGCCGCGTGGGACGAGCGGCTGACGGACGATCTGCCCGCGCCCCAGCGGCTGCCGGAGCCCTCGTCGGGCAAGACGCCCGCCGGCATCGGTGGGAAGGTCCTGCTCGCCGAGGACGGGCCTGATAACCAGCGCCTGCTCTCGCTGCTGCTCCGCAGGGCCGGGGTGGATGTGGAGATCGCCGAGCACGGGCAGGCGGCCCTCGACTGCGTCAACGCGGCCGTCGCCCGGGGGGAGCCGTACGACCTGATCCTGATGGACATGCAGATGCCTGTCATGGACGGGTTCGAGGCGACGCGTCGGCTTCGACGCGAGGGCTGGAGCGGGCCTATCATCGCCCTGACAGCACACGCGCTGCGGCGGGATCGGGACGCTTGCATCGAGGCGGGGTGCGACGACTTTGCGCCCAAGCCGATCGAGGCCCGGGTGCTGTTGGAGCTTGTGGGGCGATGGCTGGACGAGGGTCGCCGGCGCGCGCAACTTGCCGCATGATGCTTGGGATTCGGGGGCCCGGGTCGTCCGCGGCGCTACACTCTGCCCCTGCCGCCAGTCGGCGGCACGGAGCCGGAGAAACGACTGCGCATGGCGAAACAGGAAGAAAAGTTCTCTCTCGAAGCGATCGTCATTGAGGCCCTGCCGAACGCGATGTTCAAGGTCAGGCTGCCCAACGACAAAGAGATCCTGGCGTATGTCTCCGGGAAGATGCGCAAGCACTACATCAGGATTCTGCCGGGCGACATGGTCACGGTCGAGATGACGCCGTACGACCTGACCAAGGGACGGATCACTTACCGTGCGAGGTAGGCGTGGCGGGTACGGGATGCTGCGCTCTGGGCGGCGGATCGGCCTTGCGATGATTCTCTTGCGGATCATCCTCAGGCGGTCTATGCGGTCCGGATCACGCGGCCCGCGGATGCCTCGCCGCTGAGGAACGCGCCCTCGACCCGCGGGCCTGCGCACCAATCCCCGCAGCAGGCCAGACCCAGCATCGGATCGAACAAGCATCGCTCCTCGATCGGCTTTGAAGGCAAGGCGTAGCGCCACCGGTGCGCGATGCAGAGCGTCGGGGCGGCTGGGCGGGCGTGCGGGATCACAGATACCACTTCGAAGAAGGCTTGTTTGAGGAGTTCCGCTGCGCGCTGCCGGTCGAGCTCCAGATTCGCTTTGGACCAGGCCGGGCCGGCGTGGGCGATCCAGCGTTCGCCGGGTTCGCGTCCGGGCTTGGCGCTGTCTCGGGCGATCCAGCTCAGCGGGCCGGTGTTGACGAAGGCGCCGTCGATTGCTGTTTCCGGCGGGCCCTCGAAGAGCGGCCTGTCGAAGGCGAGCATCGCTGCCCAGCAGGGTTCGAGCACCGCTTGGGAGGCTTGGGTTGCAAGGTGCGGGGCGGCGTCCGCCATGAGCGCTGCCGCCTGCGGCGGGGGTGCAGCGATGATCAGTCCGTCGAACTCGCCGAGTGGCTCGTCGCCGTCCTGCAGGAGTTGCCAGCGTTGATCGGTGCGCCGGATCGAACTGACTTTGGTGGCGCAGCGGACTTGCGATGGTTCGCGTAGGGATTGGGCGAGGTGCTTGCAGATCGCGTTCATGGCTGGGACGCCGACGAAGCGGTCCGGGCCGCCGGACTTCATCTTGAAGCCGTCGGGGTTGATCTCGGCGAGCCTGGGATTCCATGGCTTGACGATGCCCTGGCGGCGCCATTCGGCGACGGCTTGCGCGAAGGCGGGGTCTTTGGCGGTGAAGTACTGGGCGCCGTGGTCGAAGCGGAGCTGTCCCTCGCGGCGTGTGCTCATCCTGCCGCCGGGGCCGCGGCCTTTGTCGAAGACTGTGACTGTGTGGCCCTGGTTTGCGATGGCTGTTGCTGCTGTCAGTCCGGAGATTCCTGCGCCGATCACTGCGAAGGTCGGGGGGGAAGGGTGAGCAAGCGAGCGGAGGGGAGGGAGATTGGGTTGTGGGTCTTGGTGGGTCATTTGGGGAGTCTTGCGGGGGAACACTGGCGGACAAGCCGCCAGTGCCACAGTCTGGTGCGAAGAGGTCGCAGATGGATTCGTAGCGAGCGAGGCGCCAGAGTCGCTGAATGACGAACCGCCTCGCTTTGAGCTCGAACGGCGGGAGGCGAGGGGGCTGCGGCCCCGGGCGTTTGGAGGGCGTCGGTATGGTCGCCACGGGAGGAATGGTTGTGTGGAGATTTTTGGTAGAGTGGAGCGGGCGTAGGCGGGTTGGGTTCGGCGTGGGAGAGGCGTTCATGCGCTGGATTCGAGTCGGGATCGAGAAGTGACCGAGAACTCATTGCATTGCGGCTGCTGGGTTCCTCGCGTTGGCGCTGCCGTGCTTGCGGTGCTCGGCGTGGGCCAGGCGTGGCTGTCGAGGTCGCTACGGGACGGGTTTTTCTCGGGGCCGACGCCGGAGTGGATTGTCTTTGGTCCGCTGGTGCTTTGGCGGCGTCTGCGGTGTGGTGCGTGATGATGATTGCCGGGAAGGCGAGGTATCGGCATTCGGTGGCGGTTGCGGGGGTCGCTGCCGCGGCGGGATTGGCGTTTTCGTCGATCACGGTGAGCGGGTATCTTCGTGTTGTGTAGGTCGAGGACGAACTCAGTGCGATGGGGAGATCTGTGATGCATGGGACAGGTGTTGTGCTGGACGCAGTGGCGGCGATGAGCGTGAGGCGGATCGGGTTCCTCCGCCCCTTCAGGGCGGGATCCTGTTTGTGATTCTTCCACGGGTTGCGCTGCGACCGACGCCTTGCGTCGGCCTTGCTCCACCCGTGGCTACAACCTTGCGCCCCTTCGGGGCTGAGAGCGCTCGCT
>REET01000108.1 GCA_007694925.1 Phycisphaerales bacterium
AGGAACAGGAAGAAGTCGTCGGCGTCGACCACGCCGTCGCCGTTCAGGTCCGGCGGGCAGTCGGGCGCCCCGATCGTCAGGCGTCCGATGTAGTGCCCGTTGAACCCAACGCCCGAGACGAGCTGCGTAAACAGGTACGCCCCCGACCCCGCGCTGGTGACGGCGTACACACCGTTGTTGCTCGACACAAGGTACCCCCCGCCGGGGATCTGCGCGACCCCGCGCACCGTCGCGTTGTCCATCCCGACGGAGGTGGGGATGAACTCGATCTGCTGGCCCGCCGCGTTGTAGCGGTAGATGCCCCGGTTCTGCGCCAGCCCGAGCGAGCTCATCACCAGGAACTCGTTGTCGTCGATGTTCAGGATCTGCTGCGCCGTGCTCAGCACACCGGTCGGCACCACCGTCCCGAGGTTCTGCCCCGTCTTGCTGAAGCGGACGACCGTGTTCGGGCTCGAACCGCTCACCAGGAGGTCGCCGTCGAACTGCTGCACATCGAACGGGCTGCCCGTGGTCGGCCACGAATCAACGACCGTCGCGCTGGCGGCATCGATCACGATCACCGAGTTGTAGAAAAAGTTCGTGGACGAGCCCCACATCGTCAGGTACACCCGCTCCCCGTCGTAGCTCAGGCCCCGGATGTTGTCGAACTCGTTCACCCCGTCGCCGGTGATCGAACCGACATACACCGGACGCGACAGGATCGGGTCGCTCTGGTCGACCGCGAAGCGGTGCACCGCGTCCTGGTTCTGGTCCGACACCCAGACCTCGTCCCCGACCTGGATCGCGCTCTTGGGAAACACCAGCGCCCAGCCCGACGCCCCCTGGTCGTTGATCCACGACGCATCGAGCACATCCCCGTTGTCGGCGTTCATCAGCAGCACCGACTCGGGGCTCGTCGAGTTGGTCACCATGAAAAAGTTCTGCTGCTGGGCCGCGGCGCCGGCCGTCAACGCAAGCATCAGCACGCCTGAATGGATCGGTCTCATCTCGCCTCCTCGTTCGGGGTCAGCGCTCTCGCACGCAAAAAAGCCGGGCCGGCCCTTCCGGGCCGACCGCGGCTGAATATCAAGCAGAGCGCGATCAGCAGCCGGCCGCGAACGCGTTCAGGAAGGCGAAGAAGTCGTCGGCGTCGATCACGCCGTCGTTGTTGAAGTCGGCGCGCATGTCGCCGGCGGCAAAGAGCTGCAGGAACAGGAAGAAGTCGTCGGCGTCAACCACGCCGTCACCGTTCAGGTCCGGCGGGCAGCTCGGGCCCGTGCCGCCGAGGTCCAGGAGGCCGATGTACTGCCCGTTGTGGCCCGATCCCGGCTCGTAGACGACCGAGCCGGTCATGCCGCCGAACCCGTCCGGAACGGCGCGGTACACGCCCGGCGAAGCGGACACCAGGTACGAGTTCTGGCCCGCCTCGGGGAAAATGCCCCGGATGTTGCCCGAGGGGATCCCAAGCTCGACGCGCGTCGCCCGCTCGAGCTCGACGCCCTGCGGGCTGAACCGGTGCGCCGCGTTGCTCGAGAAGCTCGCCACCAGAACATCGCCGTTGTCCAGCGCGACAATCTGCTGCGGGAAGTTCACAAACCCCGGGGGCACAAAGTCACCGAGGTACGCGCCCGTCGTGCTGTGACGCGTGATCCGGTTGCCCGTGATGTCCGCCACGAGCAGCTCGTTGCCGTACGGCTCGACATCGAACGGGCTGAACCCCACCGAAAGGAAGTCGGTGATCTGCTGCGTCGAGGGGTTGATCACGATCACCGAGTTCTGCCACAGGCTCGTGCTCGTGCCCGCCATCGTCAGGTAGACATTCGTCCCGTCGTAGCCCATCCCGCGGATGTTGTTGAACTCGTTGATCCCGTCGCCGAAAATCGAGCCGACGAACTGCGGGCGGTTCAGCACCGGGTCGTTCGAGTCCAGCGCGAAGCGGTGGATCGCACGCACGAGCTGATCGGACACCCAGATCTCATCGCCGACACGGATCGCCTCCTTGGGCGTCGTGAGCGACCAGTCCGGCGAGCCGAGGTCGCGGATCCAGTCCGCGTCCACGAGCTGGTTGTTCGAGCGGTCGATCAGCACCACGCCCTGGGGCGAGGTCGAGCTGACCACCATGTAGTACTCCTGCGCGTGCGCAGCCCCGCAAGCCGCGGCGATTCCGCTCGCCGCGATCGCTCCACAAAGCTTTGTCCGAAGCATCGCTGCTCCTTTCTCGATTCTGTCTTTCCACTCTCCACGAGCCCCCACGCTGAAGGCCCGTTTCCGATGCCGACGCCGGGCGGGAATCCGCCACACCGAGCCGTCGGCGAAAGCGCACGCGGACCCGACGGGCCCGCGCCGCGATTGAAAACTCAGCAGCCAGCCGCGAAGGCGTTCAGGAACGCGAAGAAATCGTCCGCGTCGATCACGCCGTCGTTGTTGAAGTCCGCACGCATGTCCCCGGCGGCGAACAGCTGCAGGAACAGGAAGAAGTCGTCGGCATCAACCACACCGTCACCGTTCAGGTCCGGAGGGCAGCTCGGGCCGCCCACAAGGTCGACGCCCGTCACATACTGACCGTTGAAGATCGAACCGTCCAGCAGCGGCACGAAGTTGTGACCGCCGAACCCGTCGGGCACCACGCGGAACAGCCCGCCCGCCGTCGACGCCGCGAGGTCGCCGTTGTCGAAGCTCCAAACGCCACGCACCGCCTGGGTGCCGATCGGCCCCAGCGTCAGGATCGACTCCTGCAGGTTGCCGGCCCCGTCGTAGCGGTACAGGCCACGGTCGTTGCCCAGCGAGTTGGCGACCCAGATGCGATCCGCGCTCTCGACATGCACACCCTGCGGCGTGTTCAGACCGCTCTGCACCAGCACCCCAAGGTTCGCCCCCGTCTTGCTGTAGCGGACAACATGCGGCGTGCCCGACGAGACCACAATCAATTCCTCGCCGATCACCTCGACATCGAACGGGCCGCTCGAAACCTGGAACGAGCTCACCACCGCCTGCGTTGCGGCGTCGATCACGATGATCTGGTTCGCATAGAAACCGCTGAAATTGCAGAGGTACACACGCGACCCGTCGTACGCCATCCCGCGGATGTTGCTGAACGGGTTCACCCCGTCGCCCGTGATCGAGCCGACGAACTGAGGCCCGTTGTTCACCGGGTCGCTCGCGTCAAGCTCGAAACGATGGATCGCGTTGCGCACCTGGTCGGAAACCCAGATCTCGTCGCCCACACGCAGCGCCTTCTTGGGCGTGAAGAAGTCCCAACCCACCGCGAACGCGTCGCTGATCCAGTCCTGGTTCACCACCGTCCCGTTGACCGAATCCAAGAGCACGACACCCTCGGGGGCGTTGGACTTCACGCCCATCAGGTGCTGGGCGCACGCGACGCCGGACAACCCGACAACGACAACGGGGGCGACAATCCGCGCAATCTTCATGGCTGCTCTCCTCTCGATGCGGACGCCGAACCCCCCCGGACAACGATCACCGGGAGAGTGCGGCGAGCCCGCCTCTTCTCTCGATAAAGCATACCCGGATCGGGGTAGCCCGCCGACAGGATTGCGCGATTCTCCCGAGCCCGACGCCCGAAAAAAAAGCCGGGGTCAGCCGGTGAAGGCTGCCCCGGCCGAACGGGAGGGCCGTGCGGGGATCAACGATCCCCGGATCAGTTCCGTGAGGTCAATTATCGGTGTGCGGGCTCCGGCCGGATTCAGGATTCCGGGCCTTGAACAGCAGGCGCGAAAGCTGGGCGAGCTCTTCCCGCTCCATGTGCCCCAGCAGTTCCTTGTGCAGACGCATCACCGGGTCCGCGAGGCGGTCCAAAAGGCGGTCGCCTTCCTCGGTGATGTGGGCGAAGACCACGCGTCGGTCCTCCGAGCTCCGCCGGCGCTCAACGAAGCCGGCACGCTCCAGACGGTCCAGCAGCCTCGTGACATCCGGCACCTGAGCGATCAGGTCGTCGCGGATGCCCGAGCATGTCCTGCCTTCGGACCCCGCGCTGCGGAGGATTCGCAGCACATTGTATCCGGGCATGCTGAGACCAAAGGACTTGAAGAGCCGGTTCTGAGCCGCTTCGAGCATATGTGCGGTTCGGACAATGCTCAGGTGCGCCTCCTGTTCAGGAGCCGCGAAGTTGTCCCGCTTGCCCAGTTCATCCTTGAGGCTGGTCGGGGCTTCGGTCATTGGGGTTCACCTCAACTCCGGGCCAAACATGCCCGGTGTTTCTTTTGTTCCAACGAATGGGAGTTGTCGCCAAACACTTGTGCCGGAACGACTTAGCGTTCAGGCAGGGGTTCTCCACTGTACATCATCCGAGCCGAGTCGGCTGCCGGATGTCGACCTGAAATCTCCCCAAAAGAACGGATTATCTTACCGACGCACTACAACAATCAGGTCTGCGTCAGTAATCCAACTGGAAAAATGATAGCACGCCATCTGTTCTGTTCTTCGCCGTGCAAACGCGTAATCGGCCCCGTCGAAGGGCAGGAGGCAAGATCAAGACCCGTACAGCACGACTTTGGGCGGCAAGTCTTCTCACGAGACGAGCGATCCACGCACAGATTCATGCCGCATGGATATTCGGACTATGCAGTCCCGAACCTCCTTCCGACCCCCCGCTGGCAGGCTCTGGGGCGGCACAAAAAACCGGTGGAAACACCGGCTTTTCGTGCACTCGGCGTGATCTGCTCCGGCTCGGGCGTCCCCGCTCAGTCCTCGGGCACCTCGTCGCTGGTCACGATCTCGCGGAACCTTTCGCGAAGCTGGCGGCAGACCGGGCCCTCGCCCTGGGAGATCGGGAACTCCTTGGCCCCCTTGCTGTCGCGCTCCTGCACGGTCGTCACCGCGATGATCTCCGCCGCTGACCCGGTCAAAAAGACCTCGTCGGCGTGCAGCAGCTCGTCGAGCTCGAAGCTCTTCTCGACGCACTTGATCCCCAGGGCCGGGCAGAGCTCGTCCTTGACGAACCGGCGCGTGATCCCTTCGAGGATCCCGTCGTCGCAGGGCGGCGTGTACACCACCCCGTCCTTGACGATGAAGATGTTGTCGCCCGAGCCCTCCGAGACCCTGCCCTCGGTGTTGAGCATGATCACCTCGAACAGCCCCTTGTCGATCGCCTCGACCTTCGCGAGGATGTTGTTGAGGTAGTTCAGGCTCTTGATCCGCGGGTCCAGGCAGTCCACGGGGATCCGCGGGCGCTCGGCGACCACCACCTTCATCCCCTTCTCGTACATTTCCTCGGGGTAGAGGCGGATCTGATCGGCGATGCAGATGATCCCGGGCTCGGGGCAGGCGAAGGGATTCAGCCCCAGCGTCCCGACGCCGCGCGTCACCAGCAGGCGGATGTACCCGTCGCGGATGCCGTTCGCCTCGACGCAGACACGCTGGATCGTCTCCATCTCCTCGCGCGAGATGTGGATCTTCAGGCGGATGCGCTCCGCCGAGGCCCACAGGCGATCGAGGTGCTGACCGAGCTTGAAGATGCGCCCGTTGTAGACGCGGATGCCCTCGAAGACGCCGTCGCCGTAGAGCAGCCCGTGGTCGAACACATTGATCGCGGCTTCGTGCTTGGGCACGACTTTGCCGTTGACATAGACGAGCGGACGGTCCTCATCCCGGATCCCTGTGGGGATCTCGATCGGAAGGCCCTGGACGGTGGGGGTGGTCCGGGTCATGGCACAGTCTCCGTGGGTTTGCCCGCCCGGGATCCTCCCGGACGCCGCCGCGAGCGATGCGCGCAGCGCCCCAGTGTACCAGCACCCCCGGACAGATGTTCCACCTTGTTCGCACCCTGCCCCGCGAACACCAAACACAATCCTTCTATAAAGTCGCTGCCCAGGCCCTACACCCCACCTACAGCTCCGTTTCGTCCACCCGCTGGATCGACGCCCCCAGCGCCCGCAGGCGGGTTTCGAGCTGTTCGTACCCGCGGTCGAGGTGGTAGACGCGCTGGACCACCGTCGTCCCCTCCGCCGCCAGCCCCGCCAGCACCAGCGAGGCCGAGGCCCGCAGGTCGCTGGCCATCACCGGCGCCCCACGCAGCCGCCTGACCCCAGAGACGACCACCGTCGCCCCCTCGCGGTGCATCCTCGCCCCCATGCGGGCCAGTTCGGGCACATGCATGAACCGCTCGGGGAAGATCTTTTCGGTCACCACCGAGTTGCCGTCGGAGAGACACAGCAGCGCCAGCAGCTGCGCCTGCAGGTCGGTCGGGAAGCCCGGGAAGGGCTGCGTCGTCACCTCGATCGGCTTGAGCACCCGCTCGCTGCTCACGCGGCAGGTCGCCCGGTCCGGCCCGTCTTCCGACAGTGTCTCCACATGTACTCCAGAGACCCGCAGCCGGTCCGTCACCGCCATCAGCGAGTCGATCGGGCAATTCTCGATCGTCAGCACCGAATTGGTGATCGCCGCGGCACAGATCAGCGTCCCCGCCTCGATCCGGTCGGGCATGACGGTGTGCGTCGCGCCGCCGAGCTGCTCGACCCCCTCGACGGTGATCCTGGGCGAGCCGGC
>REET01000293.1 GCA_007694925.1 Phycisphaerales bacterium
GCCGCCGCGGCCACCGCCGCCGCAGCCCCCGAAGCCACCACCGCCGCCGCCGCCCTGACGCTCACGCGCTTCGTTGCAGACGAGCGCCCGGCCGTCGATTTCCTTGCCGTTCATCTGGTTGATCGCGTTCTCCGCGTCTTCGTCGCTCATGGTGACGAAGCCGAAGCCGCGCGAACGACCGGTCTCCCGGTCAGAAATCACCTTCGCGTCGATCACCGAACCAAACGGCTCGAACGTCTCCCGGAGGCTGACATCGTCAATACTGAACGGGAGATTCCCAACATAGATCCGCATACCGATCCGATCACTTCCCGAGAGTTCTTCCATCGTTCCGGGCTGATCACTCTCGGGCAGATCGGCTCGGCCGTGTGCTCGAGCGCCACAGCGGCGCTCCTGTCGCGGTGAAGTATACCCAAACTCGGGCCCGTCTAATCCGAACTTTTCCAGAAATCCCGCAAGGATCGTCCGCAATCCCCCCCAGCGGCCACGAAATCATCGTCGAGCCAGCTTTCACAGCCCCCCTCGGGCGATGCCGCGGGCGTCATTGCCGCCGGTCTCCCCCCTGTGCTGGGGCCTGGCGGTCCGGCGGGCGGGGCACCAGCGGGCGGAGCTTCTCGATCAGGCGGGGCACATGCACCGTCGCGATCCGCCACATGATCGCGTCGTCGATCTCCGCGTACTCGTGGGCCAGCAGGTTCCGCTGGCGACGGAACTTCTCCCAGGGCACCCCTGGGTTGCTGTTGCGGCAGGCCTTGGAGACCCGGCGCGTCCCCTCCCCGATCACGCTGATCGAACGCTCCACCGCCCGGCGGAGCATCGCGTCGGTCACATACTCCTCGAAGGTCCGCCCGGCGACGAACCCCTGCACCTCCCGGGCCGCCTCGAGCATGTCCCAGAGGAACTTGGCGTCACGGGGCCGGATGTGGGGCGGCATACAGCACTTTCAGGTCTTTTTCGATCGACGCGCGAAGGAACGGGTTGCGGATCGAACCCTTGGTCAAGAGGTCGATCGGCCGCCCGAAGACGGGGAAGAGCTCCTCCTCCAGCTTGTCGAGCTCGTCGAGGTCTGGGACGATCCCGGGCTCGAAGGCGACGAGCAGGTTGATGTCGCTGTCGGGCTTGAGCTCGCCGCGGGCGGCTGAGCCGTAGAGCCAGAGCTTGGCGATCTTCCACCTTCGGCAGATCTCGGGGATGGCGGGGAGGTTGAAGTCTTGCATGGGGTGCCCAGCGTTCGCGGCTGCTTACCTGAGCAGCATAAGCGACGAGAGCGGCATCGCGACGATCCGGGGATCGAGCGCCGGGATCTCATCGTCGGCCTGGGTGATGAGCAGGGCGAACGGCGCGTTGTTGGCCGCTTTTTCCATGAAAGTCCGCAGGCCCTCGGTGTCGCCGAGCGGGTCGATTCGCCGCTGGTACTTGACCTCGATCGGGATGCGGCGCGTGCCGATCGTCATGACAAGGTCGATCTCCGGCTCGCCCGAACGCTCCGGGAACCACGCCAGATCGATCTGCGGCACAGTCGACAACACAGCGCCCGTCACGCTCTCTGCGAGGCGGCCGGCCAGGGGCGTCAGTTCCGGTTCCGCCCTCAAACCCTCCGGGTCGATCGGCACGACTTCCTGCAGCCATGAGGCGCGGAGTGCGTGGTCGGCCAGACAGATCTTCGGGTTGCCGCGCCCCCGCTTGAGCCGGATCTCCAGCGGGTCGATCAGGCGGATGAGCAGCGTTTCGTGCAGAAACCGCATGTACGCCTTGACCCGTTCGCCCCCGACATTCGCGTTCATCACACGCTGCAGTTCTCTCGCGAGCGTCTGTGTGTCGGGCGACTGCCCGGCGTAGCGGCAGCAGAGCCGGAAGAGCTCTTCGAGCAACGCCGCGTCCCGCTTGCGGCCCTTCTCGCCGATGCGGAGATCGTGCTGGATGACCCGCTTGATGACCGTCTCGTTGAGTTGGTCGGCGATGTAGCCCCACTCGACATCGGCTCTCTTGTGCGCGAGCGGATACCCGCCCCGCTGCGAGAACCAGGCGAACGCCTTGTCGCGCGGTGCGCTGCGTTCGCGGCCGTGCTCGGCGAGGCCGGTCCAGAAGGCGTGATCGATAAGGGGGTCGACACCGTTGTCGTGAAGATACGGCTCGCCGAGATCCAGCCCATGGAAATCCCCGATCTCTGTGAGCGAGAGCACGCCCGCGTCAATGGTGTTGATGCGCCCGGCGAGGCTGTCCCGTCCGTGCTCGATCCGCAGGGCGGAACTGCCGGTGACGACCGCCTGCACCGTCGAACTGTCGACGAGGTGCTTGAGCTGTTCGGCCCAGCGGGAAAGGTTCTGCACCTCGTCAAGCATCAGGACCGCCGGGGCATCGGAGCGGGCCGCCTCGTTGAGCGTCGAGCGGAGCACCACCTGCTCGTACCAGCTCACGATCTCGAGCACGGGCTGCTTGAGATCTGCGAGCGACGGCAACTCGTCGAACTGCACCCGCATGATGCGCCGAGGATCGACCCCGCCCTTCAGCATGTCGTCGATAAGGTGTAGTTGTGCGGTGGTCTTGCCGATCTGGCGCGGGCCGCGGACGACAACGATCGGCGCCAGCCCAAGGTCGAGCCTTCGCCGCATCGTGGCGACAAGGTGGCGGCGTGTCTCGGGCAGCCTCGGCAGTGGCTTGCCCTCCCACCAGGGGTTCATGCGCCGGAGGTCGTCGATCAGGACATCAGGGAGCTTCAGCAGCGGAAAGTGAGGTTCTTCAGAACCCCCGCTCACCACTCCGGCCCCCCGGCGTACCTCCCGTAGATATCTGCCATCGCCTGCACCATCTCGCCCAGCGTGCAGTCCGCCAGCGCCCCGTCCACCAGCGAGGGCATCACATTCTCGTCCTTCTTGCAGGCGTTGCGGATCGCGTCCAGGGCGCGCTTGACGCTCTCCTTGTCCCGCTTGGCCTTGAAGGCGGCGAGGCGGTCGAGCTGGGTTTCCTCGACCTCAGGGCCGATCTGCAGGATCTCGATCGGGCGCTTCTCGTCGTTGTCGATGTACTCGTTCATGCCGACGATGATGCGGTCCTTGTTCTCGCACTCCTCGGCGTAGCGGTAGCTCGCCTCGGCGATCTTGCGCCTGAAGAAGCCCTTGTGGATGCCCTGGACGACGCCGCCGTAGCCGCCGGCTGGGCGGCCGTTCTCGACGCCCTTCCAGAGCCCCCCGCCCATCTCGTCGATCTCCTCGATCAGGGCCAGGGCGTCCTCCTCGACCTTGTCGGTCAAGGACTCCATGAACCACGAGCCGCCGAGGGGGTCGGTCGAGCGGGTGACGCCGGTTTCGTGGGCGAGGATCTGCTGGGTGCGCAGGGCGACGGTGACGGCCTGCTCGGTCGGCAGGCCCAGGGTCTCGTCCATCGAGTCGGTGTGGAGGGACTGGCACCCGCCGAGGACCGCCGCCATCGCCTGGTAGGCGACGCGGATGATGTTGTTCAGGGGCTGCTGCTCGGTGAGCGAGCAGCCGGCGGTCTGGACATGGGTCTTCATGTACCAGCTCTTGGGGCTCTTGGCGCCGTAGACATCGCGCATGCGCCGGGCCCAGATGCGTCGGGCGGCGCGGAGCTTGGCGATCTCCTCGAAGAACTCGTTATGGCTGTTGAAGAAGAAGCTCAGGCGCGGCGCAAACGCGTCGACATCCAGCCCCCGCACCAGGCAGGCCTCGACATACTCCATCCCGTCGCGGAGCGTGAACGCCAGCTCCTGCGGGCCCGTCGAGCCCGCCTCGCGGATGTGGTAGCCCGAGATCGAGACCGAGTGCCAGCGCGGCACAAACTGCGTCTGGAACTCGATCGTGTCGGCCACCAGCTTCACCGAGGGCTCGGGCGGGTAGATGAACTCGTTCTGGGAGTGGAACTCCTTCAAGATGTCGTTCTGGAGGGTGCCGCCCAGGGTCGACCAGTCGATCCCCCGCTGGCGGGCCATGGCGAGGTACATCGCCCAGATGACGGCGGCGGGGCCGTTGATCGTCTGGCTGACGGTGACCTTGTCGATCGGGATGTCCGCGTAGAGGCGGTGCATGTCCTCGATGGTGTCGATGGCGACGCCGCACTTGCCGACCTCGCCGACCGAGAGCGCGTCGTCGGAGTCGCGCCCCATCAGCGTGGGCAGGTCGAAGGCGGTCGAGAGGCCGGTGTTGGCCTTGGTCGAGGTCTTGGCGGCCTGCAGAAGGTACTTGAACCGTCGGTTGGTGTCGTCGGCGGAGCCGAAGCCGGCGAACTGACGCATCGTCCAGAGGCGGGTCCGATAGCCCTCGGGGAAGAGGCCCCGGGTGTACGGAAACTCGCCCGGCGAGGCGATGTCGCGGTCGTGGTTCTTGAGCGACTCGGGCGGGTTGGCGGGGCCGTAGACCGGGTCGACGACGATCCCCGAGATGGTGACGGCGTGGGGATCGATCTCCCGCGGCTGGCCCGAGGCGTCGGTGAGTCCGGGTCCGGTGATCGTCGTCTGGCTCATCGCTGGCTCCATCTGCTCGTTGCAGGCCGTCGTCAGATCGGGGCACGCCAATGTGCCCTTGCCTCGGGGGTCGGTCCACACCGACACCCGTTGGCCCGTCTGGAAAGTGTATGTGCCGGAGGCCATCGCGGGAAAAGGAAAAACGCCCTCGGAAGGGCGCTGAACGGGAAGGTGTGTTTCTTGTGGTGCCTGGGCCGGGGCACGGGCTTCGGCGCGGCATCGCTCAGTCGTCTCTCCCGATGAGCCCCATGCCTGCGAGGAAGGCCCAGATGCTGGCGACCCCGAAGCAGAAGTAGTCGAACCCATCGAAGCCCTCTTCGAGGATCTCGTCGCGGAACTCAGACTGGGCGTTACGGATGCTGCGCCTCGCCTCGCGGAGGTGGCGATCCTTTCGGGCAAGCTTTCGTTCGTCGTCGAGCGAGTGCCATTCGTCTAGAGCGGCCTGCCAGGCTTCGGCGGGCACCGTGTCCCAGATCATCGCTTCTTCATCGTCCTTTGAGGCGATCGCGGGTTCGATCCTGTGCCCCTGCGCCCCCCACGACTCGGCGATCTCCTCGGCACGGGCGGCGATCATCCATGCGTCGTGGACAGGCGCAAGCCGCACCAGTTCCCGCAGCTCGGCCTGGGTCATGTCGTTCCAGCGTTCGGCGCACTTTCGGACGAGATCCTGCGGCAAATGATCGGTCGAGTACGCGTTCATGTAGTTGTGCCCCTCGGGCCAATCGAGCGTCTCGCCCCGCGTGAGGGCCCAGAACGCTTCGTTGTCGGCGAAGGTGAAGAACGCATACTCCTCTGCGGCTTCACCCCGCAGCGACGTGTCCTGGATGTACACCTCGACCGCGGCGACCTTGCCCACGACGATCGATCCCATCGCGATCAGCATCGCCATGGCCCCGATTCCAAGGTCGGCGTAGCGGCCGCTGAGATAGCCCATCGAGTGCCCCACCGCACCGCCGATAAGGACCGCGATGCCAGTGTGCTCGATCCGGAACTGCCACGCCACGAACGCCCACACGCCCGCCCCCAGCAGCCCCACAATCACACCGACAACACTCGCCCTGATGTAATCCATGGCACACGCCCCCAGTTGACTTATCGAAAGATCATCCCGGTCGCCTCGTCGCGAGCCGCTCGTCATTGGTCCCCGCCGGCCCCATGCCTGACAGGCTTGAGCCAAATTACTGACCCACCCCGGCAGCCGCAACCCCCAAAGGGCCGGAATTGAAAAAAATATTCCCGCCGTGGTCCGGCTCCCCCGCCGCATACGGCGTCGCCCCCCGGCCGCCGGCCGCCGGCCGCTTCAATCCTCGTCGAAGTTCCCGACCGCAAAGCCGAACGCAATCGTCATCGAAAAGACCACGAGCACCCCGTCGAGCAGTCTGAACATCGTGCCCGACCTCGCCCGCCCCACTTCCTCGGCGCGCATCTGTTCGACGATCGCGAGCTGGCGCCTGCGCCGCTCGGTCTGCCGCTCCTCATCGAGCGAGGCCCATTCGTCCATCGCCGCGTTCCAGACTTCTTCGGGCATGAGTTCCCACAACGGCGTGTGCGGGTTGTCCGGATCGCCGGGGGCGGGTTCGAGCTCGTAGCCCCGTTCGCGCCAGACGCGCTCGATCTCCTCGGCGCGAGCCGCGAGCACGCGGACATCGTGCACGCCCGCAAACTCCGCGTGGATCGCGAGCTCCTCGGTGCTCTTGGACGACCACGCCTCCTCGGCCCGCTCGCTGATCTCGGGCGGGAGTTGCGTGAGGTTTGTCGCGGTCGCGTAGCTCCAGCCCAGCGGCCATTCCAGTTCGCGCCCCTCCATCATCGCCCAGAAGGCCATGTTGTCCGCGTAGGTGAAGAGGCTGCGCTCGCTCCGCCACTGCGTGTCGGCGTCCTGCCCGTCCATGTTCGCGGCGATGAGCGTGCCGCCGATCACCGCGACGCCGGTGATCGCCGCGGCGAGGGCGCCGACGAGCGGGTCCCGCTCGTGCCCGGCC
>REET01000284.1 GCA_007694925.1 Phycisphaerales bacterium
ACCAACTACGAACGAAAGTTCTGCTCGCCCGAGCACCGCCCCCACGCGGCCGTGCTCCGAAAGCTCGGCTGACCGGCTCACACCTCGGGGATCTTCGCCATCGTCAGGCACCACTTGGGGCCCCGGAGATCGATCCCCGCGATCTTCACCTTCGCCGAGAACCGACCCTCGCGTACGAACTCGACCGCCTCCCACGGCACGCTCGCCGGGCGCAGCCGGATCACGCGTCCCAGGGGCGAGGGACGAAGGTGCAGGCGCCTCTCATCCACCGCGACATCGACCGACCACCCGAGGTTGAGCACGCCCGCGCTGAACGACTGCCAGCGCTTGACGACCGCGTCGGGCGCAGGCTCGACTGGCGGGTGGGCCTCTGCGATCGGCGTCCAGCTCTCCCGCACGAGCATCGGGATGACAAACGCGAAGACGATCACCGTCTGCACGACGGCGAACAATGTCAGCGCCACCGCAATGATGATGTGAACGGTCATCTGGAAGCGATTGTTACCAGGAGACGGAGCCGCGTTTCACGGGCTTCTGAGTGCCACAGGTCTGATTTGTAGTGCTTCAGCCTTCCAGCGCGACGCGGTAGCGTCTGACGACTTCCTGGCGTGAGATCATCGCCATCGGCAGCGTCTCGTCGATCGGGCTGACGACAACGAGGCTCGCGGTGTCGGTTCTTGAAAACTTGTCCATCACCGTCTCAAGCGTCTCGTCGCGCGAGACGGTCGGCAGGTCGGGGCGGAGAAGCTCTGCAACCAGCAGGAGCGGGATCGCCTCGCGGTCGATCAGGGCTGTCCGGATGTCCGTGCCCGTCACCATGCCCAGGTACGCGCCGGTCTCCTGATCGACGACCGGGAAGTCCGGCAGGTGGTGCTGGGCGTGCAGCGTGATGAGCTTGCTCACCGGGTCGGAGGGGTAGACCGGCTCTGGGGGCAGGCGGCTGAGCTCGCAGCTGGCCACCGGCACGCTGCGCAACGCCGCCAGATCGGTCGACCAGCCGAGCAAGACGCCCGCCTGCTTGAGCTTGGAGGTGTAGATCGAGTCGCGCATCATCAGCTGGCCGCTGACGGTTGCGATCACGGCGGCGAGCATGATCGGCAGCAGCACCAATGGCTCGCGCGTGAGCTCGAAGAGCAGCAGGATCGCGGTGAGCGGCGCGAAGGTCGTCGCCGCGACGACGGCGCCCATCCCCACCAGGGCGAAGGTGGCCGGTGACGATCCGGCGGGGAGGATCCCGGTGTTGGCGAGCACGAGGCCGAAAGCGCCGCCCGCCGCGGCTCCGACGAACAGGCTCGGGGCGAAGACGCCGCCCGATCCGCCCGAGCCGAGGGTGAATGTGGTCGCGACCGTCTTGAACGCGACCAGCAGCGCCAGCAGGATGAACGAGACGCGGAGGCCGGTCTCTGCGCCCAGACCGGGCGCGCCGCGCCCGTCGACGCCGTAGCTCGCCGGGTCGATCGTCCACCGGATCGTCTCGTACCCGTTGCCGAAGAACGGGGGGACGACCGCCTCCATATCGGCGCGGCTGGTGATCGCGACAAACAGCAGGCCCGACAGCCCCAGCAGCAGCGCGCCGCTGACCGGCCGCGCGACCGGGTGGAGCTTCAGGCGTTCGAAGGCCTCCTCGCCCGCGTGGAGCGTCTTGGTGAACGCCACGCCGATCATCGCGCACAAGAGGCCGAGCAGAATGTAGAACGGGAGCTCGGCGAGCGTGAACTGGTAGCCATCGAGCGTGCTGGCGAAGATCGCGTCATCGACCCCGAGGATCGCCTGGGTCAGGGCGGTCGAGAAGACGGCCGCGACGACGATCGGGGTGAAGGTCTTCAGGCTGAAGTCGCGGAGGATGATCTCCATGACAAAGAGCACGCCGGTGATTGGGGCGTTGAACACCGAGGCGATGCCCGCCGCCGCCCCGCAGCCCACCAGCGTGTTCTGGTGCTCCGCCCCGGCGCGCATGAAGCGCCCGAGCGCCGAGCCGGCGGTCGCGCCGATCTGCACAATCGGGCCCTCGGCACCCGACGAGCCGCCGCTGCCGACCGTCGCGATCGAGGCGAGGATCTTCACGACCCCCACGCGGATCGGGATCACGCCCTTCTTTACCGCGACGGCGTGGATCACCTGCGGCACGCCGTGGCCCCGGGCGTCACGCGCGAAGTAGTGCACCAGCAGGCCCGTCACCAGCGCGCCGGCCATCGGCACGAGGACGATCCACCCCCACCACAGCTCCATCGCCTCTCTGGAGCGGTGCTCGGTCCAGACCAGCGCCTCGTGAAAGCCGATCGCGCCCAGCGCCGTCACGCTCCCGACGATCGCGCCCATCACGATCAGCGACCAGTCACGCTCGAATCCGAGGCGCTGGACAAGATTGCGGAGTTTGGTGGCGAGCGGCGCGTCCATGGGCGTGGCGGAAGGCGACTATAGCGGAAAACACCCGCGCCGCGATCTACGCCCAGCCCCCCGCGCCCCCACTCCCCATGCTTCAGGGATCGATCACGACCTTGAGCTGTTCCGGCTCGGCCGCGGCACGCAGCACCGACAGCCCGTCGACCAGACGCACGCGTCTGGAGATCAGGCTGACGACATCGAGCGCGCCCTTGGCGAGCTCGGCAAGCCCCTCGCAGGGGTTGCCCGACGCGACGCCGTAGACCTCGACCTCGTGCTCGATGATCTCGTGGGGGTCGAGCCTGGGCCCCGCGCCGGCGGACATCAGGACGATCTTGCCGCGGGGCCTGACCAGACCGAGGGCGAGATCCCCGAACTCGGGCCGGTCGTCGGCGCAGTCGATCACAATGTCCTGATCGTGGCGGAGGCCGACCTCGCGGATGTGCCGGTGCTTGACGCCCCACTTCTCGCACAGCCCGTACGCCGCCGGACGATCGCCCAGGCAGCGGACCGATCCGTTCAGCGAGGTCATGATCTGGGCGGCAATCAGCGCCAGGGGCGTGTCGCCGAGCACCGTGACATAGGGCTTGCCCTCGATCCTGACGCGTCGTGCCGCGTGCATCGCCCGGGCGACGCAGCCGGCAAAGAGCGCCGCGTCGTCGTCGACGCCGTCGGGAATCAGCGCGATCTGGCGCACCCCGATGACAAACCGCTCGGCGAAGCACCCGTCGGCGCCGTCACGGCCGATGATCCGCCCCGCTCTGCAGTGCTGGCTGAGCCCGCGCTGGCAGAGGTCGCACTCCCCGCAGACGATCTGGGGCGAGCCGACGACCCGCTTGTTGAGGAGGTGGTCCTGCCCTGCGGCGTCGGGCCCGAGCTTCTCGACGATGCCGACGAACTCGCTGCCCAGAACGCCCGAGAACCTGCCCGCCCGCACCGCCCGCAGGTCCGCGGGCGTCACGCCGAGCCGGGTGGGGCGCACCAGAACCTGGTCGCCGACCGGATCCGGCTCGGGCCAATGGTGGTCCAGACGGACCGCGCCTTGTTCGCTGACCAATGCTCGCATGAACGCTCCGCGGGGAAGATGGCAAACCCACCCCTCAGAGCAGGCATCGGCCCGGCGCACGCCGATCTGAAGCGCGCAGGCATTTCCCACGCACGGCTGTGACGCCCCGAATGAGCGGAGTCCTCAGCGGATGCCAAGCTCCGGAGACATGCCCGCCGGGCTGGCGGCCTGCTCGTTCGGGGGCTCCCTCGTAAAGGGCAGGTACTCCAGGAAGAACTTCTCGCGGTAGAACGCGGGGTAGACATACGCGCGCCGGGCCGCGAAAGGATCTCTCGCATCGGCCACCCAGCGGGCCCACGCACGGTGGTCGTACCCGAAGTCCTGCCCGGTCAGCGTCTTGAGCGAGAGCGAGGCGTTGTGGATCACGCGGAGGCTGCGGTCGTTCATCGCGCGCACGAGCTCATCGAGCACGCGGCGCTCGGCGTACTGCCCGAGCCCGTGGGCGAGCTCGGCCCGGATGTCCGGGTCGGGCTCGATGTCTCGGCGCAGCCGGCGGAGCATCGCCGGCACCGCTTCGGGCGAGTGCAGACGCTGCAGCGCCTGCGCCGCCTCGATACGCACCATCGGCTCGGGGTCTTCCAGCGCCCTGACGAGCAACGCGGCGTCGGCGGGGCTGCCGTGGTTGCCCAGCGCTCTGGCCGCCGCGGCACGCACATTCGGTTCGCTGTCCTCGATGTAGTCCCGGTACAGGACGAGGTAGACCTCTTCGCCGCCCCAAGGCGCGTTGGCCAGGAGCATCGTGCCCCTGAACCTGCGGTCGGGGTCTTCCTCGTCGAGGGCCATCAGCGCCGCCTCGCCCGGTGTCACCGGCGAGAACGCTTCCCACAGCGTGCGCGCGCCGGGCCGACCATCGAGCGCACACCCCCCCAGCACAGCGCCCGCCAGCCCGATCGCGATCGCACGGGCAGCCCCGACGAACCGCGTCATCACAGGACCCCCCGCTCTTCCTGACCACGCAGCGACACGGGCCGGGCGAGCACTTCCTGCATCACCACGGCGTTCCGCCAGTCCTGCGGCGACATTGTCCGCCCGAGCAGGTGCGCCATGCCCTGCTCCTCGACCGCGTCCCACGAGAAAGTGTCGTCACGGTCCTTCTCCCAAGCGTGCTCGTGCACCGAGGTTCGGTCCGGGCGACGCTTCTCCCACGCCGTGTCGTGCACCGAAGGGCGATCCGCCCGACGCGGCACGGTCCGACCCTCTTTGCGGCGCTCCTTGGTCGCTGCCTTCGCGGCGATGTCCTCGCGCTCGCGTCGCTCCAGCCTGGTCCGCAGATCCTCGCGGGGAGCGGCCGGCGGTGTGTCGGGGCCATACTTCGACCTTGCCTGCGGAACCCGGGCGGCCTGCTCGGTCGGACGAGACGGCCCGCGCGCGACAGTCTGCGGAACCTGGCGTTGCTGCGTCGCGATCGGCGTCTGCGTGCGGATCGAGGGCTGGCACCTGGCGTTGCTGCGTCGCGATCGGCGTCTGCGTGCGGATCGAGGGCTGGCTCGGACGCTGCTGCGCTGTCGGCTGGGCCGGCTGTCGGGTCGTCGGCTGACGCTGCGCCGGGGGCGGAACGCTGCCCCGCTGACGCTGCGAAGCGGCCTGACGCAGACGCTCCTGCTGACGCCGGCGCATCTCCTGGAGCTGCGCCTGCTTGCGGGCGGCCTCGGCAGACGGCTGCCCCACAGCGCCCGCCGGCGCCTTCGCCTGGACCTGCCCGGTCCGCAGCGCTTCACGCTGGGCGAACTCGACGGCCTGGCGGCGCTTGAGCTCCTCGCGCTTTTCGATCATCTTCTTGGCGATGGCCCCGATCGCGGGCAGGCCGAAAAAGAGCACGAGGATCAGGACATTGATCAGTTGCTGAGTGGTCATCTCGAGACAAGTCTATCGGGCAGGCACGCCCCGCAACTGCGGCAACGCCAACCCACCCGGCGCGGGACCGAAACCCACCCCGAACACCTCTTCGAGCACCCCGGGCCGGAGCAGCTCGGAAGCCTCGCCCTCCCCCGCCACCACGCCCCCCTCGCCGAGCAACAGCACCCGGTCGGCCAGGGCCGCGGCGGCATGAAAATCGTGCACCGCGGCGACCACCGCGTCGCCCCGGTCGGCCAGCCCCCGCAACGCCCCGACGACGGCCCGGGCCTGGGCCGGGTCCTGGGCGCTCAGGGGCTCGTCGGCGAGAAGCAACCTCCGCGAAGATGCCTCCGAGGCGTTGAGCTGCGCCATCGCCCGGGCGATGGCCACCCGCTGCTGCTGCCCCACGCTGAGTGTGCCGAACGGATCGTCGAGCTTTGGGCCGAGGCCGACGGCCTCCGCCGCCCGCTCGACAGCAGCCTCCTTCGCTGCCGGCGTGGCATAGAGCCCCATGCGGATCACGCGCCGGACCGAAAAGGCGAAGGCAAGCGAGGTCCGCTGGGGGATATAGGCGATCCTGGCCGCCCGTTCGCCGGGCCGGAGCTTGGCCGGGGCGACAGGCCGGCGATCATCAATCGCGAGCAAAATATCCCCAGAATCGGGCGACAGCAGCCCGGCCAAGAGCCGGAGCAAAGTCGACTTGCCCGCCCCGTTCGGCCCGAGCAAAACGGTCACCGCCCCCGCCGGGAACGAGGCGTCGACCGCCGACAGCACGGGCGTGCCGGGCCTGTATGAAAAGGTAAGGTCGCGGACCTCGATCATCGTCTGATGGTACTCGGGCAAGGCGGTGACCCGGACCGAGAGACTGGCGTTCGGCGTGGGGCCGCCGTAGGCTTCCGCTCGCGCCGTCGGAGCGCGGGCGCCGCCCGCAAAGGGATGACGGCCTGTTTATAGAGGTACGGATCGATGAGCGAGAGTTCGGGCAGGACGGTCGGCGTGACGGGGGCGACGGGGTTCGTCGGCCGCTACACGGTGCGCGAGCTGCTCGGGCGTGGTCACCGCGTGCGGGCGCTGGTCCGCGATGTCGAGAAGGCGGGCAAGGTCCTGCCGACCGAGAACGAGCATCTGGACCTCGTCACCGGCGATCTGCACGACCG
>REET01000287.1 GCA_007694925.1 Phycisphaerales bacterium
CGGCGCGGGCGCGGTTTCACGCTCCTGGAGGTCATGCTCGCGGTCTTTGCGCTGGTGATGATCACCGGGACGATCGGCGCCGCGTTGCAACTGGTCACCTCCTCGCAGCAGCGCCAGGAGCAGAACCTCGGCGCCGCCGAACTCGCCAACCGCCTCACCCTCATCTACCTCGACAACCCCAACGACCTGCCCCGCCCGACCGAGCTCATCCCCTACGAGAACAGGACCTACCGCTATTCGCAGCAGATCGTCGAGATCACGCTGACCGAGAGCGAGGCGGTGCAGCGGGTCCGTCGCGGCACCGGCACGCAGCAACGCTCGCGAACAGCCGTGCGCCTCGACCGCATGCGCCAGGTCACCACGACCGTCTGGCTCAGCGAGGAGTCCGGAGGCGGACGCGAGCCCGGTCCCGGCGTGCCCCGCCAGACCGTCATCCGTCTGTACGACCCGCTCGACATCCGGCGCAACCCGGATTCCGCCGACAGAGCCTTCCAGCAACGCCAGGAAGAGCTCATCCGCGGGATCATGGACCAGATCGGGGGCGAGTGATGGAGCGGAGCAGGGGTCAGGGATCTGGGCGCGATCGTGCCACCGACCTCGGCTTTGCGAGGTCGGTGCGCAGGACACGCACCATCGCAGCGGGCACGCAACGGCACCGACCTCTGGAAGAGGTCGGTGGCACGGGTTTGCCTCAATCCGCGAACGGCGACCTTGCTGTGAAACACTGGCGGGCGAGCCGCCAGTGCCACAGGTCCATGGCCTGGCCGGGCTCTTTCACCCCACGCCCCACACCCCGTCCCCGCCACACCCGCCGCGGCTTCTCGCAGCTGGAAACGGTGCTCGCCGCGGCTCTCGGCGTGGTCGTCGTCTTCGGCGCCACGGCGATCATCGGCGTGATGGGGCGGACCGACCGTTCGCTTGAGGTCCGCACCGTTTCGATGATGCAGATGGCCTCGCTCCGCCTGGCGCTGCAGCGGGCGTTCTCGGGGCTGGTGACCACCACCGTTGAAGACGCGCCGGGCATCGCGGGCACCAGCATCGAAGTCACCGACGAAGAGGGCGCCACCACCCGGCGTTCGCTCAGCTACGCCGAGCTCGTCGCGATCCGCTCAGAGGTCGAGGCGATCCCCGAAGTCTGGCAGCGCGATCTGCCGGTCGAGGACCTGCCCCGCCTGATCCTCCGCCAGGACCGCACGCCGAGCTACCTCGGCGGGCCCGTCTCGCCGACGGGGACGCAGTACATCCAGTCGTTCGAGGTCGTCGTCGAGGAGCCGCCCGCGGGCATGGGCTGGCCGGTCGATCTCGACCCGTTCGAAGCCGCCGAACTCGAAGAGAGCGTTGCGGGCTATCGCGGGATCTTCGAGCTCCGCGAGGACGACGAAGACCTCGGGGGCTGGGCGATGTGGTGGAGGCCCCTCCGCCCCGACGGCACGCCCTACACCCTCGACACCGACCGCAGGCACGGGATCAACGCCATCCGGCTGGCCAGCGGCATCGAGTCGCTCACCTGGAATGTCTTCTACCGCAACGAGCGGCTCAACGCCTACCAGGCCAGCGCCGCCGACGACCTGCCCGCGTATGTCGAGATCGAGGTTCGCGCACTCTCGGGCCTCTACGCGAGCTGGATCTTCGAGGTGCAGTGGGCGACCGGCCCCGAGGTCGATATGCCCGACCTCGGCGGCGCCGCGGCTCCGCCAACGGGTCAGGGTGGTCAGGGCGGCGACGCGGGCGGGGAGGCCGGATAAATGCGACGCGCCTACGCCCTCATCGTCGTCCTCCTCCTGGTGCTCACCTCCTCGGTGCTCACCGCAACCATGCTCGACCGGCTGGGCGCACAGTCGCTCGCCTACGGCAGGACCGTCGACCAGTACCAGCACCACCACGGCAAGGCGAGCCTGGAAGAGGTCGTCGGCGCGTGGCTCCGCTCTCTTGGCAACCTGAACATCGCCGACATGCTCGTCGACGACGGGCATGTCTTTTCCCTCACCCTCGCCGACCGCTCGACGGCGCGCGTCTACCTCGCCGACGGGCAGGGGAGTGTGCTGAGCCGCTTTGTGGGCCTGAGCGCCGAGAACAGGCGCGACGCCCCGCAGATCTACCGGGCCCTGGAAAACCTCGTCGGACCGGAGAACGCGCCGAGATTCTCGCGCGAGATCGGGCCGATGGCCGTGGGTGTCCGCGGCGCGACCCGCGAGGCGATCGCCGCGGCTCTTTCCGGCGTGATCCCCGCCCCCTCGTTCGACCCGCTGGCGGTCGCCGACGCGATTCTGGCCGAGGCGGCCGACGGCTCGATCAGCTCCGGCGACATCACGCGCACCGCCCGCGACCGGGGCGTCCCGCAGGAGCAGCTCGCCCTGGTCAACCGCGTGCTCAGCGCCAACACGACCGTCTGGCGCCTCAGGGTCGAGCTTTACAGCCCCTCAACCCCGGTCTCGGCCCCGCGACTGACCAACGCCTACGAGGGCTACGCCATGTCCGGGCGCGTCGCGGGGACGGGCACAACCAGATACCAGATCGTGCAGTTCCGGGCTGTGGAAGACGCCCCCGGACGCTAAAGTGGAGGTGGTCGACGCCGGCAGCGGCAGCGGCCCAGACAGACAATGAACGAATCAATGGAGACTCGACCATGACCGGCAGACCCATGCATCGCACCCAGGCGGTCAGGCTGCTCCGCATCGCGCAGGGCGGAACGGTCGTGGTCGCGCTGGTCGCCTTCTCGGTGCTGGCGGTCGACCTGCCCGGGACCGGCCGCCCGGCCGAGGCCCCGCCGACCCTGATGCCCGTGACGCTCCCCGACCGCGATCGGACCACGCAGGAGACCGCGAAGTTCCGGATCGACCCCAAGGACATCTCCGAGAGCTTCGGGCTTCTGGCCAACGCCCCCCGCCCGACCCCGCCCGCCCGCACCGGCGAGGGTGAAGAAGAAGAGGCGGGCGCGCGCCCCCAGACACCACCCGCGGGCGAGGAAGAGACAGAACTCCGCTATGTGGCCTCCATCACCGGGGGCGGGGTCGAGGTCGCGATCATCCGCGTCGGCGACCGCCAGGTCTGGCTCTCTGCGGGGCGTGAGATCGAGGGCGTCAAGCTCGTCGAGGTCGAGCCAGACAGTGCTCTGGTCGACTTCCGGGGCCAGACCCAGCGTCTGCGTCCGGGCGATCGGTTCGGCCCGGCGGTCTCGTTTTCCGGCGGCGGCGCCGCACGCACCGACCAGGCGCGACGCCCGGCCGGGTCCGCCGCCGCACCGTCTGAGGGCGGACGCCCGGGCACTGCGCGCCGCCCGACGGTCACCGAGCCCCCCAAGACCACCGACGAAGAGTTTGAGCGCGAGGCCGAGAGCCGCGGCGTCGACCCCGAAACCCTCCGGCGCGAGCGGGCCCGCCAGTCGGCCGAGGAGCTCCGCCGGCGCCAGCAGGAACAGCGAGATCGGGCGCGCAGGACGCGCGAAGCAGGATCCAATTGAGCGAGCGTGCGTGCTACATCCAGCGTTCTGACCTCGGCGATCGGCTGGAGTCGGTCCGCCTTGTCGGCGGGATGCTCGACGAGTCGTGGACGCCCCCCGAGGGCGACGCGTTCGAGCACGCCTCCGGCGCCGCCGACTGGATCGCCGATGTGCTCTCGGACCGGTCGGGCGGGCTCGGCCTGCTCTGCGTCGACACTTGCGGGGGCGTCTGCGCCTGGCTCCGCCCCCCCGGCGACGACCCCGGCGTGACCGAGACGCTCATCCGCCGATCCGACGGGCGCGTGCTCTTGGGCGCCGATGCCGCCCCCGAGGGCGACGAAGACGACTTCTTCCAGCCCACTTCCGAAAAGTCGCTCCTGCCCGATGTCTCGACACCGGGCGGCGCGGGCGTGCAGGTGCTCGCCGACCCCGCCGCGAAGCGTCAGGCCTCGTTCCGCGAGCGGCTGACCCGCAAGGGCAAGGGCGAGGCCCAGCCCGCCGACCCCTCGCGCCGCGTCGCGGCGATCGCGCTCCGCGACGCGCAGGTCCGCCTGATCCTCGACGATTTGGACCGTCGCGGGATCGAGGTCGGCTCGGTGATCTCCCTCTGGCACGCGTTGGCCGAGGCGTGGGATCCCGCCGGCCCGCTCGGCGTGCGCAAGAAGGCCGAGGAAGACAACGGCGCCGTCGTCGCCGAGTCGAGCGTGATGACCGCCATCGTTCTGATCGACCCGGCGGGCAGGCTCGTCTGGGTCTGGTCTGAAAAGGGCGACACGGTCGCCGCGGGCAGCGTCCGCCTGGGCGGCCCCGGCCCCCAGGCGATGCCCGAAGCCTCCGACACCTCGCGCCTGGTCGCCGATTGGCTGAGCTGGTCGGTCCAGCTCGGGCGCGGGCCCGGTCGCGTGCTGGTGATCGTCCACGAGGAAGAGCCCGCGTCGGCGTCCGCCCTGAGCCCCGCCGCCTTCGGCTCGGCCCTGGGCCAGCGTTGGACGGGGACCTCGGTCGATGTCGCGGTCTTCAAGGATCCGATCGGGGAGACGGTGCGGCGTCTGGCCGACCGCCGAGCGGAGATCACCTCGCCCGCCAACGACCCCCGGCGCTCGCTGGTCGAGCTGGCCAACCGCCCGGGCAGGGCCCACCGGCGCCTGTACCTCTGGGCCGGCGCCGCGATGGGGGCGCTGGCGGTCGCGCTGGGGCTGTACGCCCAGAAGCTCAACAGCGCCTCGGCCGACCACCGGCGCATCGCTTCTGAGCACCGGCGCCAGTCGATGGAGGTGTACCGCGAGCATCTGGCCGAGCCCGCCTCGGGCGCGCTGGCGGTGATGCGATTGCGCGAGCAGGTCGAGCAGGCCAGGCGGCGCGTGACCGCACCCAGCGGCCTGCCCCCGACGATGCCCGTCATGGCCGAGTTCGACGCCCTCGCACTCCTCCTTGGCATGTACGGGCCCGAGGGGCTGGAGGTCCGCAACATCCAGATCACCCAGATCGGCGGCTCCATGACCGTCCTGGTCAACGACCTGCCGATGTTCGACGAGTTCCGCCAGGCGATGCGCGGCATGGGCGGCTCGACCATGAACTGGTCGTTCGCCACGCCCACACAGCAGGGCGAGAAGGTCTCTCTCTCGATCACCGGGCGCTGGCCCGAGGCGGGGAGCCAATGAGCGACAAGCCACGCCTGAGCGAAGACCAGCGTTACGAGATCGCCTCGGGCGCCTCGGCCTCTGAGCGGCGCAACCGCCCGACGATGCTGGTGATTGTCCCGGGCCTGCTGCTCGCGCTGGCGTTCGTGCTGTTGCTGGTCGCTTGGGGCAGGGTCTCCGACGCCGACAACGAACGCCAGCGCCAGCGGAGCTTCCTGCAGCAGTCGCAGCAGCTCTCGGCGGAGCTGACGGCGCTCCGCGAGTTCGAGGCGGGCGCGGGCCCGCAGGGCGACGTGCACGAGCCCCGCAGCCTGCTGTCGGAGATCCAGGAGATCGGGCGCAACGCGGGGCTCAGCGTCGGCATCGGTCGAGAGAGCCGCCAGGACCGGGGCGGGGCGGACATCACCCGCCTGACAATCGAGTACACGATCCAGCACGAGAGCCTCGAGCGGATCCTGGACTGGGTGCAGCGCTGCACCGACAGGATCGCGGGGCTCCGCGTCAACGAGATCACGGTCACGCCCCAGCAGAACCGCTGGCAGGTGCGCGTGACCTTCGCAAGATGGGAGCGTCGACAGTGACACGCCATCGTTTAGCCGCGGCGGGCGCAGGGGCGCTGGCGCTCCTGGTGCTCGGCGCCGGGTGCACGCAGACCCCGCGCGAGCCGAGGGTCAACCAGAACGAGCAGAACCGCCTCCTCGAAGAACAGGCGCAGTCCCGGCGAGAGGCCGCCCAGAGGCGGGCCGAGGCCGAGACGAAGTACCGGCGGGGCTTGAGCCTCGCCGACCGCGGACGCACGAAGGAAGCGATCGATGAGATCCGCGGCGCGCTGGCCCTCTTCGGGCGGATCGAGGGCGGGTACAACAACCTCGGCCTGCTGCTGATGGAGATCGGCGAGTACGGCGCCGCCGCCGAAGCCTTCACCATCGAGAGCCAGCTCGACCCGACCGACCCGCGCCCGCTCCACAACCTCGGTGTTGTTTACATGCGTCGCGGCTGGCCCAAGGACGCCCGCAGCTACTTCGAGCAGTCCATGCAGCGCGACCGCAACTACCAGCCGGCGCTGCGCGGGATCGTCGCGGCGGCCGACCTCCTCCGCGACGCCGACGAGGAAACCCTCGCCATCATCCGGCGCGCGATGCTGCACGAGACCGACGAGCAGTGGCTGGTCTACATCCAGCGCCAGCGCTACCGCGTCGAGCAGCAGATGCAGGCGTCACGCTCGCTGTGACGCTCGGCTTGTCGACTTCTGCCCGTTCGCTCCGTCCGCAGACTCCG
>REET01000192.1 GCA_007694925.1 Phycisphaerales bacterium
TCGTCGGAGGTCCGTTCCATCGCGCGCACGCCCGGCACCGGCGCTGAAAGCACCGACCGTCGCCCCGTCGAGTTCGAGGCCGCCATCGTCTACGAGTACCACTTCGATGGCGAGCGCCACGAGGGATCACGCATCTACCCCGCGATGTCGTCAATCTTTTCTGACAGCAAGCTCGCGCAGGAACTGGTCGACCGCTTCCCCGCCGGTGCGGAGGTCTCTGTCTATGTCGACCCCGACCGCCCCGCCAGCGCCGCGCTCATCCGGGGCGACACGGTCCCGATCATGGGCTTTGTCGTCGTTGGCGTGATGATCCTGCTGGTGCTCGGGATCTTCGCCGTCGTCGGGCTTGTTGTCTCCGGCGTGGTCGATCCGTCCAAACTCTTCGGCGGCTCGCCACCGCCCGCCGACAACTGATTTCGCCACGCAGGAAGAGAGGAGCCCGCCAATGCCCCCAGCAGCACGCATCACCGACATGCACACCTGCCCGATGCAGACGCCCGGCACGCCCCCGATCCCGCATGTCGGCGGGCCGATCATCAAGGGCGCTCCCGATGTCCTCATCGGCTTCATGCCCGCGGCCCGTGTCGGCGACACCTGCACCTGCGTCGGTCCGCCCGACGCGATCGTCAAGGGCTCGGCGACGGTCATGATCGGCTTCATGCCCGCCGCGCGCATGGGCGACACCACCGCCCACGGCGGCTCGATCGTCGCCGGGGCCCCCAATGTCATGATCGGCGGCTGAGCGAACGGGATTTGTCCGGGCAGAATCTCTGCCTAGCATCTCCCCGTTTCCGCCCGGGCCAGACCCGGACGAGGGGTGCCGCGGCAGCACCCGATACCGACGCACATCACGGGGGTATCGCCCGGCTCCGGCCGGGGGGAGGTTCGGATGTCTGTAACAGACGCCGCCCGGGGGGCCGTTCTCGCGGTCGCCTGCTTGTTGTTCCTTTTGGCCTCGGCCCCGACCCACGCCCAACCCGCCGCGCTGGTCCGCGTCGACGAGGTCCGCCTCGAACGCGTCGACCGCTGGAGACAGGTCTCGGGCGATGTCCGCTCCCTGCGGCGTTCGCTCATCGCGGCTCAGGAAGAGGGCCATGTGCTGGAGGTCAACGCCGACGAGGGCGACGAGATCCCCGCCGGACGCGTGATCGCCCGCCTCGACCCCGTCTTCGCCACGCTGGAGCGCGACCGCGCCGCCGCCGACGCCCAGGCCCGGGAGGGGTTCGTCGCCGAACGCCGCGCCGATCTGGAGCGGGCCCGTCGCGACCTGCTCCGCTTCGAGGAGGGCCGTCGCAGCGGCGCCACCTCCGATGTCGAGTTCGACCAGGCGAGCACCCGCGTCAGCATCTTCGAGGCCCAGCTCGCCCAGGCGGAGGCCGACGCGGAAGTGTTCCGCAAGCGGGCCGAAGACGCCGCACAGCGGCTGGAACGCTTCACCATCCGCGCTCCGTTCAACGGCGTCGTCGCCCGCAAAGAGACCGAGGTAGGACGCTGGCTCAACCGGGGCGACCCGGTGGTCGAGCTCGTCAGCCTCGACCTCGTCGAGGCCCGGATCGATGTGCCCGAGGCCCTCGTCGACCGCATCCGCGACCCCGAGGTGCGCATCCGAATCCGCATCCCCGCCCTGGACCGGCCCGACCCCGAAGACCCCCAGAAGGTCGAACCCCACGAGCTTGAACTGCCCATCACGGCGGTCGTGCCGGATGTTGATCCCCTCAGCCGCCTCTTCCCCGTCCGCGTCGTCTTCGACAACACTGGCCAGCGGGCCAAGCCCGGCATGAGCGTCATCGGCCTCGTCCCCACCGGCTCGCGAGGCGAGGAGCTCACCGTCCACAAGGACGCCATCCTCCGCGACGACGCCGGAGAGTTCATCTACATCAACGCCGGAGGGCAGGCGATGCCCGTCCGCATCCGCAGCCGCTACGGCGTCGGCGACCGCGTCGTCATCGGGCCCCATCCCGAGCTCGGCCCGGGCGTGCAGGCGATCATCGAGGGCAACGAACGCCTCTTCCCCACCCAGCCGGTCCGCGTCGCGGGCGAAGAGCGGCCGCGCACGCAGACCCCGGGGGAGGGCGCCTGACCCATGGACATCGTCAAACTCGCGATCGCCAAGCCGGTGGGGGTCACCGTCGGCGTCATCCTCGTCGTCATGTTCGGCCTGATCGGCCTGGGCGAGATCCCCATCCAGCTCACGCCGACCGTCGACCGCCCCGTCGTCACCGTCACCACGGAATGGCCCGGGCGCAGCCCGCAGGAGATCATCGACGAGATCACGCGTGAGCAGGAAGAGCGGCTGAAGAATGTCAGCAACCTCCGCACCATGCGATCGATCACGCGCGAGGGCTCGGCCGAGGTCACCCTCGAGTTCTACATCGGCACCGACATCAACCGCGCCCTCCAGGAGGTCTCCGACCGCCTGAGGCAGGTGCCCTCCTCGCCCCCCGACGCCAACGAGCCGACCATCAAGGCCGCCGAGGGCGACGCCGAAAACGCCATCGCCTGGATCATCCTCGACCTGGATCCGGCCGTCGAGGAACAGTTCCCCGACTTCGACATCTCGATCCTCTTCGACCCCGTCGAGAAGCGCGTCAAGCCATTCCTCGAACGCATCGACGGCGTCGCCGAGGTCAATGTCTACGGCGGGCGGGCCCGAGAGCTCCGCGTCCAGCTCGACCCCACGCTGATGGCCCAGCGCAGCCTGACCTACGACGACATCGCCATCGCCCTCCGCGCCGAGAACATCAACATCTCCGCCGGCGCCATCGCCGAGGGCAAGCGGGATGTCCGCGTCCGCGTCGTCGGCCAGTTCGAGTCGCCAGACGAGGTCCTCGAAACCGTTGTCGCCTACCGCGACGGACGCCCCGTCTTTGTCAAAGACATCGGCGAGGTCGAGCTCGGCTACGAGAAGCGCCGAGGCTTCGTCAGGTCGCTGGGCACGCCCGCCCTGGCGATCAATGTCATCCGCCAGTCCGGCGCCAATGTCGTCGATGTGATGGCCGACCTCCGCGATCGCCTCGACGAGGTCCGCGAGGACTTCCTCCCGGGCATCCACCGGGAGGTCGGGCCCCACCTGCGCCTCCGCCATGTCTACGACGAGACCATCTACATCGATTCGGCGATCAACCTCGTCACGACAAACCTCATCATCGGCGGCACCCTCGCCGCGATCGTGCTGCTGATCTTCCTCCGCTCGTTCGTCACCACCGGTGTGATCGTGATGTCGATCCCGATCTCGATCATCGCGACCTTCCTCGTGATGCTCGCCTTCGGACGCACGCTCAATGTCATCTCGCTCGCGGGGCTCGCGTTCGCCGTGGGCATGGTGGTCGACAACGCGATCGTCGTGCTGGAGAACATCTTCCGCAAGCGTCAGGAAGGCATGGCCCCGATGGAGGCCGCCTACAAGGGCGGGCGCGAGGTCTGGGGCGCCGTCCTCGCCTCGACGCTCACCACCATCGCCGTCTTCATCCCCGTGCTGACCATCCAGGAGGAGGCCGGCCAGCTCTTCAGGGACATCTCCCTCGCGGTCGTCGCGGCGGTCTCGCTCTCGCTCATCGTCTCGATCACGGTCATCCCCGCGGCCCTCTCGCGCTGGCTCCCGGCCGTCAGGAAACCCGGCGAGCACGCGGGCGGAAGGTTCGGGCCGATGCGCGACCGCTTCGACTCGCTCTTCGGCCTCGCGCCCTTCCTCTCGCGCATGAGCGACAAGGTCACCGTGCTGGCGATCTGGGTCATGCGGTCCTGGCGGGGCTGGACCATCCGCCCGGCGATCGTCGTCGTGCTCATGCTCGTCAGCGTGGTCGGCGCGCTCCGCCTCATGCCCCCTCTGGACTACCTGCCCGCGGGCAACCGCAACCTCGTCTTCGGCGGGCTGCTCATCCCTCCCGGCTACTCGATCGACCAGCAGCTCGACATCGCCCGTCGCATCGAGCGCGAGATCAAGCCCTACGCAGAGGCCCGCGTCGACGACCCCGCCTCCGTCGCCGCACTCCCGCCGATCCGGCGCTTCGGCGATCCGCCCCCGCCCCCGTTCGACCCCGTCCCGGTCGACAACTTCTTCATCGGCGCCTTCCAGGGCGGCATGTTCATCGGCGCAACGAGCCAGATCGAGCAGGTCGTCATCCCCGTCGGCCAGCTCCTCACGCTCTCGATGTCCGGCATCCCCGACGCCTTCGGCGGCGCACGCCAGACCTCGATCTTCGGCATGGGCGTCGGTGGCGGCAACACCATCGATGTCCAGATCTCGGGCCCGGACCTCGACCGCGTCCGTGACGCCGCAAACTTCATCTTCAACGACCTCGCCGGCAGGTACGGCTACGACCGCGTCCGTCCCGACCCCGCCAACTTCAATCTCCAGCAGCAGGAGCTCCAGGTCCGCCTGAACAACCACGGGCGACGCCTCGGCCTGCGCACCAGCGATGTCGGCGTCGCCATCAGAGCCCTCTTCGACGGCGCGTTCGTCGACGACTACCGCTACTCGGGCGAGAACATTGACCTGCTCCTGGTTCCCAAGGGAGACCGCCTCGATTACAAGGAACAGCTCGCAGACATCCAGATCACCACGCCCGCAGGGCGGGTGGTGCCTGTCGACGCGGTCGCTTCGCTCCTGCCCGCATTAGCCCCGCAAGAGATCCAACGCATCGAGGAACTGCCGAGCGTGACCGTCCGTGTCACGCCCCCCGATGGCGCCGCGCTCGAGAGCATCGAGGCCGAGATTCTCTCCGGCGCCATCGCCGGCGCCCGCGAGGCGGGCCTGCTCGACCGTTCGATGCGCGTCCGCCTCGACGGCACCGCCGCCAAGCTCGACGAGGTCCGCAACGCCCTCTTCGGCAAGCCGGCCTCGGAGCGCAACGACGGGCCTTCGATCTTCTCTCGCCTCATCATCGCCGCTTCGGCGGTGCTCGCGATTGTCGGGCTGGTGCTCGCCGGGCTCGGCGCGTTCAGAGCGATCCGGCGCAAGGACGCCTCGTTCGCCTACGGCGGCGCCGGCGCGATCCTCCTCTTCTTCGTGCTGGCGATCCTCGGCTTCCTTGTCGCGACCCAGCCCCAGCTCGCCACCGCCCGCTTTGTCTGGGCCCTGCTGGTGACCTACCTGCTGATGAGCGCCCTCTTCGAAAGCTTCATCTACCCCTTCGTCATCATGTTCAGCGTGCCGCTGGCGGTCGTCGGCGGGTTCGTCGGCCTGAAGATCGTGCACGAGACCTCGATGCGGAATCCGACGCTGGCGCCGCAGCAGCTCGATGTGCTGACGATGCTCGGGTTCTTCATCCTCATCGGCGTCGTGGTCAACAACGCCATCCTCATCGTCCACCAGTCGCTCAACTTCATGCGCGACGGCGAGTCCGACGAGAAGCGGGCGATCGCGCTGGCCGTCAACTCACGCATCCGCCCCATCTTCATGTCCGTGCTCACCAGCGTCGGCGGGATGCTCCCGCTGGTGCTCATGCCCGGCGCCGGCAGCGAGATGTACCGGGGTCTGGGCTCGGTCGTGGTGGGGGGGCTCCTCTTCGCCGCCTTCTTCACACTCATCCTCGTGCCCATGCTCTTCAGCCTCGTGCTGGACATGGGCCACGGCCTGCGCCGACTCCTCGGCCGCCCCTACAAGCCGATCGTCACACCAAACCACGCCCCCAAGGCCTGACCTTTCGCGACAGCAGCGCAAAGACAAGGGCCGGGGTTTAACACCCCGGCCCTCGGTCGTTTATCTTCTCTCGCGGCGCGACCGTCGGCGAGCCCTCTCAGGCGAAGGCCGGAGACTCAACCAGGAAACTCCGGGCCCTCGCGGAGCGTCAAGTCGACCCTTCGGGCGTCGGACGACGGCACCGGCATCGAGTTGGTGAACCGTCCCGCCCAGCGCCGCCCCTGCCAGATCTCCCAGCGGAGCAGGTCGGGCGTGAACGCATTGTCACGGTCGTGGTTGGGGACGAACCGCATCGAGAGCTGGTGGCCGACAGGGACATCCACCGTCCAGATCACCTCGTCGGTCCGCGTGTCGATCAGCGAGACCGTCTTGGGCGAGTGAGGCCGGCTGACATAGGTGTACTGGTCCAGCGAACGGCCCGCCCCGCCTTCCTTGAGGAAGGTCCCGGCGCACCCGCCGGCTCCCACAAGCATCGTGGAGCCGCCGATCAGCAAAACGCCCAACACCGTCCGGGTCCGATTCATCGCTCACACTCCTGATCCTGGAGGTTTCCGGACAGTCTATCGGCCCGGCACTCGCTCGGCGTAAGTTTACGGGCCGCCGATCCAGCGGTTCGCCGCCAACAGGCACGGTTTTGGTACCATTTCCCTATGACCGATTCGTTTCCCGCGTTCAGGATCGGGCACGGCTTCGACCTGCATCGGCTGGAACCCCCGCCCCCCGAAGGCGGGGGGCGGCCGATGGTCATCGGCGGCGTCCGGTTCAACCATGAGTTCGGCGTCGTCAGCCACTCCGACGGAGACGCCCTGTACCACGCCGTCACCGACGCCCTGCTCGGCGCGATCGCCGAACCGGATATCGGACGCCTCTTCCCCGACACCGACCCCGCCTTCGAGGCCCTCGACTCGATCGTCTTCCTCGAAGAGGCGGTCCATCGCGTCGAGCTCGCCGGCTACCGCGTCCTGAACCTCGACACCACGGTCGTCCTGCAGCGCCCCAAGCTCGGCGACGCCCGCGACGAGATCCGGAAAAACCTCGCCGCGGCCCTGGGGATCCCCGTCGGCTGCGTCAATGTGAAGGCGACCACCCACGAGAAGGTCGACGCGATCGGGGAGGGGCGGGCGATCGCGGCCCACGCCGTGGTCATCCTCCAGCACCGCGAACACCTCCACGCGTAAAGGCGTTGGCCCCGGCGGGTTCAGGCCCCGGGCGTCGGAGTCTCGGGCGTGGGCCCGGCCTCTTTGCCGGGTCGCTTGCCGCGCTTGGCCTTCTTGGGCTTGTCGATCTTCCGCCCCGATGCGCGGAGCAGCAGTCGGTCGCCGAGGCCCGGGCAGGCGGTGACCAGGGCCGCGGCCATCCGCCCTGTGAAGCTCGTCCACACCTCGCCCTTGGGTGAGACCAGCGTGTCCACAACCGCTCCTGCAACCCGCTCGGGGGTCTGGGGCTTGGGCCACTTCCGCTCCGCCTTCTGTTTGCGCGGGATCTCGCTCCGCTCGCGCACGCCGTCGAAGAACTCTGTCTGTGTTGAGACGGGATGGACCGTCGAGCAGTAGATGCCCGAGCCCTTGAGTTCAAAGCGGAGGGCCCGCCCGAGGTGGTCCTGGGCGGCCTTGGTCGCCGAGTAAGCGCTGTAGTGGGGGAGCGTGAACTTCGAGAGGATGCTCGAACAGAGCAGCACATGCCCCTCGCCCGCCTCACGCATCAACGCCAGCGAAGGGCGGATGATGTTTGTCGAGCCGAAGAAGTTCACCTCGAAGATCCGCCGGAGTCGTTCGTCGGTCTCTTCGATGGCGGGCGCCTCGTAGCCGTAGCCCGCGTTGGCGAAGACGGCGTACACGCCCCCGAACGCCTCGCGCGTCCGCTCGACCGCTTCCTCGCAGGCGGCGGGGTCGGCGACATCGCAGGCGACCTCGATTGCCCGCCCACCTGTCGAGCGGATCAACTCGCCCAGCTCTTCGAGCTTCTCGGCGCGACGGGCGACGAGCGCCACGGCCATGCCGCGCTTGGCGCACGCGACAGCGGTCGCTGCGCCGATGCCGCTGCTGGCGCCCGTGATGAGGATCGACCGCTCGTCGAGCAGGATGTTGGCCATAAGGTCCCTGTGTCAGCCGTTGATCGCGTCGCGACCGGCGTCGGAAGCGTCCTGCAGGTCCTGGCCTGCGCCTTCGACGGTGCTGCAGCCGGCGATCATGATCGGCGACAGGGCGAGCAGCACACCGGCGACGAAGGGGAACACGCGGAACTTGATCTTGTTGAGCATAACAATCTCCTTGCGGCCTGAAGATACAGGCGTGTTATTGGACAGTATACTCGTCGCGACGCCGATCGGATTGCCCCAATAGCGTTTTCAATTCGTCAAGACGCATCGCAAACGCCGCCGCTCCGTACAGCACGCCCCCCAGTGCGCACGCTGCGCCGAGCCTGAGCAGTGTGCCGACCCATGTCGCAGGTTCCGGCCAGAGCCAGAGCAACGCGCCCACGCCAGCGCCCATCACAAGGGTGGTCAGCAGGATCTTGCTCACGCCGCGCGCGTCGGCGCCGCCGCGAGGATCGTCCGCGGGCGTGAACCGACGGACGAGCACCGCCAGCACGCAGGTCTGGAGGATGGCGCAGATCGCCGTCGACCACGCAAGCCCCGCCTCGCGCAGGAACCAGATCAAGACCAGGTTCAGCGCAAGGTTCAGCCCGAGGACGCCGACGGCGACCTTCAGCGGCGTCATCGTGTCCCCGTGCGCGTAGAACGCGCGCACAAAGACATGGTTCAGCGAGTACGCCCAGACGGCCACCGCGTAACCCAAAAGCACCGCAGAGGAACGCGCCAGCCCGTCATCGCTGAACGCGTGCTCCCCGCCCCCGAACACCACGCCCGTCAGATCCCCGCGCACCAGCACCAGCCCCACGCTCGCGGGCAGCGCGATGAACAGCGACAGCCGCGCAGCGCTCTTGAGTGTGCGCACAAACGCGTTTGGGTCTGACGCGGCCCGGCTGAGCATCGGGAAGGCGACCGTCGCCACCGCGATCCCGAACACCCCCAGCGGGAACTGGTACAGCCGCTGCGTGTAGGTCAGGATTGCGTTGGACCGTTCGTCCAGCGGGTAGTCGTAGCCCCCGATCGTCGGCCCGACCCAGACGGGCCACATCGCGATCAGCGTGTCCACCAGCGCGTTGAGCTGGATGGTGCCAAGCCCGATCACCATCGGGATGAACGCCTTGAAGACCCGACGCCCCGAGCCGCCCAGGTCGCCGATCTTCCGCCGGAACCTCGACACCCCGCCAAGCGCCTCGACGCACCACCCGACCTGCGCGATCCCCGCGACGAGCGCCGCCAGCGCGACCAGATGCGCCGTGACTTTCGGGTCCATCTCCAGGTTCACGATCGGCGTGAAGAAGTGCACCGATGCCGCGCCGATGATGCAGCCGTTCAGCAAGATCGGCGCCGCCGCGGCGGGCGCAAACCGCCCGTGCGACTGCAGCATCGCCCCGAGGATCGCGGCGCAACAGACCATCGGCATGAACGGCAGCATCAGCATCACGAGGCGCAGCGAGAGATCCCGCGCCTCGTCGGGGGGGGAGAGGATCAGCACCGCCGCCAGCGCCAGCTCGATCACAACCGTCAACGCGCCTGTCACCAGCAGCAGGACAAACAGCACGCCGACCGCCAGCCCGTCGCGACGGTCCGGGTCCTCCTTGTCGAGCTTGACATACTCGGGCAGGAACGCGGCCGACAACGCCCCCTCGCCGAACAGCCTGCGGAAGAGATTCGGGATCGCAAAGGCCGCGGCGAACGCCGAACCCACCATCGTGTCGCCGAACACCCGCACCGTCACCAGGTCCCGCCCCAGCCCCGCGACACGCGAGACGAGCGTCAGCCCCGAGACGGTCCGCACGCCCGAGCCCATCGCCTTTTCGCCCTGCGGCGTGCGCGCTCGTGCGTCCTCCTGCGGCTCAAACGGCCCCGAGCCGCCGAGCTTGTCGTCGAGCCATCCGCTGACCTTCGCCCACACCACGCCGATCGCGGCGCCGGTCCCCACGCCCAGCAGGTTGGCGAAGAAGTCGTCCCACGCCGTCACGCGCCCGAAGAACTGCTGCGTGTACTCGTCCAGCCCCGACCACGCCGCTGCCAGCAGCGAGGTCAACGCGACGTTGCGCAGGCTCCCCCAGCGCCCGAACCACCCGCACCGGATCGCCAGTGCGTTCCAGAGCCCAAACGCCGCGATGTGCACGAAAAGGTCCGGCCTGGGCACCGGCCCGGGGATCGACACCCCGGGGATGTGCGTGAGAAAGACAAGGATCAGCGCGTAAGTGAGAAAGCCGGCGCGCCAGAACCAGATCGGCAGGCGGAGCAGGTTCACGCCCCGCGTTCCGCGTCGCTTTCCCGGGCCGCGTGCTCGGCGGGCATCACGCGGATCTCCGGCGTCGGAGGTTCGTCCTCGCCCGCGCCGTCCTCGCGTTCATCTGCCGGGGGCGATCCCGCGTCGCTTACTGGAGCCGGGCGATCGGCCTCCGCCTGTTCGACCGGATCGGCCTGTTCAGCCCGATCGGCTTCGGCATGCATAGCCTCAGGCTCGGCGGCCGGGGCGCCCGCGTCTTCTTCGGACGGTTCGCCCGGCTTTCTCCCGTGCTCGGCAAGCAGAGCCTCGGCGATCCGCCGGTAGTCGGCTGCGCCCGGCGCCCACGGCGCGTACTCGAAGATCGTCTGCCCGAAGCTCGGGCACTCGGCGAGCTTGATGTTCCTGCGGATCGGGGGCTGGTACAGCTTCGCCCCGCGCCACGGGGTCTCGGTCTCGCGCTGCGACTCCAGGTACGCCTCAAGATCCGCGACGACCTCCTGCGCGTGCGTCGTCTGCCCGTCGAACATGCACAGCACGATCCCCGAGACGCGCAGGTCCGGGTTGAGCTGCTGCGAGACGAGCTGCACCGTTTCGAGCAGTTTGCCCACGCCCTGGAGCGCCAGGAACTGCGCCTGCATCGGGATCAGCACTTCCTGGGCCGCGTTCAGCCCGTTCAGCGTCAAGAGCCCCAAGGAGGGCGGGCAGTCGAGCAGCACGAACCCGAAGCGGTCCTCGATCGCCTCGAGCGCTTCGCGGAGGCGGGCGTACCGGTCGGTTTCCTGCGAGAGCTCGGTCTCGGCGGCGGCCAGGTCCGTCTCGCTCCGCAGGAGCCAGAGGTTCGGCTTGACCTCGATCGGGGCGTCGAGGATCTCGGTGGGGTCGAGCAGGATGTCGTAGACCGAGGTCGCCTCGGACGAGTCGTCCACGCCCAGGTGCAGCGAGGCGTGGGCCTGGGGGTCCAGATCGACCAGGAGGACGGGCGTGCCGAGCTCGGCGATCGCCGCGGCGATGTTCACCGTCGTGGTCGTCTTGCCCACGCCGCCCTTCTGGTTCATCAGAGCGATGCGTCTTGGGCCGGGATGCGTCCGTGCGTCCATGGGCCGAGTATAGCGGGGGCCGCCTTCGCCTCCGCCCGCCGGCAAGCGGCCTGTCGGGAGCACGCGGGCGATGGTCCGCTCCGGCCCCGAGGCGGGGGATCGGGTCGTTTCTTAGCCCGAAGCGGGGGGCGGCGAGGAGGGCGGCCGGGCTGCCTCGGTCGCGGGCGCTGGCCTGCGGCTCAGCGGCTTGGCGGCTCTTGGCTCAGGACGCATTCTGCCGGTCAGGCCGTTGGGCGCCCCAGCTTTCACGCGGCTGGCCTGCTCTTCCCACTGCTGGCGCCGGGCGATCTTGATCGCCACCACGATGATGTACGAGACGAACACGATCGCAAGGAAGTAGGTGATCCGGGCCCGCGAGATCGTCATCGCCACGCCGACGATGGCGAAGAGGGCCCCGATCCCGTACAGGCTCAACGCGGCCCCCTTGACCCCCAGCGACCGCTTGAGCATGTGGTGCAGGTGCTGGTCGTCCGCCTCGGAGATGCTCTTGCGGGCCAGCTTGCGACGCACGATCGCGAGCACCGTGTCGATGATCGGGATCGAGTAGATCACCAACCCGGCGACGACGAGCTGCGTCTTGCCCGTGTCGCCCAGCGACAGGATGATCGTGATCGTGACGAACCCCATCAGCAGCGAGCCGCAGTCGCCCAGGAAGATCGTCGCGGGGTTGAAGTTGTGGGGGAGGAACCCAAGACACGCCCCGAGCAGCGCCATGCAGAGCACGATCCGCTGGGCGTCGCGGGGTCCGTCGTCGAGCACCGCCAGCGAGAGCGCGACGATCAGCAGGCCGAAGGCGGCGACCCCGGTCACGCCCGTCAGCAGCCCGTCGAGCCCGTCGATGAGGTTCGAGGCGTTGCACGCCCCCAGCACAAAGACCGCGATGACCGCCGTGCCCGTCCAGTAGATCAGGTCGAATGTGACCGCCTGATTGAGCAGGGGCAGCATGATCTCGAAGGTGAGCTGCTCGTTGCCGATGAGGCGTCCGAGAGTCGGCGCCAGCAGCCCACGGGCGACCTGCACGCCGACATCGTCGAGCGCCAGCGCCGCGGCCGCCACCAGCATCCCCGCGATCTTCAGGCGCGGGATCACACCCACCACATCATCGATCAGCCCCAGCAGCATGATGATTGTCATGCCTAAGAGGACCGAGTACGGCACGACCTGGGGCAGGCCCGTGGCGCGGTTGGGGTACTGCGTCTCGTGGTGGTCGATCAGCCCGCCGCCGAAGATCCCGATTTCCGGCGCGAGGTAGCTGAACAGGATCCCCGCCATCAGCCCGAGGAAGACCGCGACGCCCCCGAGGTAGGCGACGGGACGCTTGTGGATCTTCCGCGGGTCGTTGGGCCGATCGATCACGCCCTGCGAGATCGCGATCTTCCGCATCAGGGGCGTGGCCAGCAGCGTCACGAGGAAGGCGATCACCAGCACGCCGATGTAGCCGTGGAAGATGTCCAGCGCCGTCTGCGGGTCGAAGGCCGCCAGCCCCTCGTTGGGCTGCTCCTGCATCGGCCCCGGTGTGTCCAGCGGGATCGAGGGAGCGAAGGGATCGCGGGGGGTGAGCTCGAACAGGGGCTCGTTCATGACCGGGCCTCCCGGATCGAGGCCGCCAGGTCGCGGATCGTTTGCTTCAGCCCGATCGCGGGCGCGTAGCCGATCGCGTTCTTGATCCGTGTGAGGTCGGGGCGACGCTGGCGCAGGTCTTCAAAGCCCTCGGGGTAGACATCGCTGTAGGGCGCCAGCTCGATCCGCGAGGGGGAGTCCAGGGTCGAGACCACGAGCTCGGCCAGCGCCTTGATCGTGATCGGCTCATCGGCGCCGAGGTTGTACACCCCGCCGATGCAGCCATCGGTCCGCAGAAGTTTCGGCAGCGCCCCGGCGACATCGCGCACATCCGCAAAGCAGCGGCTCTGCGTCCCGTCCCCGTGCACGATCAGCGGCTCGCCCGAGAGCGCCGCGCCGACGAAGCGGGGCAGCACCATCCCGTACTCGCCGACCTGCCGTGGTCCGACGGTGTTGAAGAACCGCGCGATCACCGCGGGCAGGCCCCGGCGCCGGTGGTGCGCGATCGTCAGGTGCTCGTCGATCGCCTTCGAGCAGGCGTACGACCAGCGGATGACGGAGGTGGGGCCGTAGACCACATCGTCGTCCTCGGAGAAGGGCGACTTGTCCGCCTTGCCGTAGACCTCGCTGGAAGACGCGATGAGTGTGCGCGCGCCGCGATCGCCCGTTCCGTGTTCGGAGGCGAAGCGGAGGACTGCGGAGGTCTGGAGCACATTGGTCTCGATCGACTCGATCGGGCGGTCCATCACGCGCTTGACGCCGACGGCGGCCGCGAGGTGGTAGACCTCGTCGAAGCGTTCGTGCTCGCCGAGTGAGTCCAGGGCGTGGGCGAGGTCCGCCCTGATGAAGCGCAGGCGGGGGTGCTCTTGCGGCAGGTTCTCTTCGCGCCCCGTCGAGAGGTCGTCGATGACCGTGACGCGGTCGCCCGAGGCGAGGAGGGACTCGACCAGGTGCGAGCCGATAAAGCCGGCCCCGCCGGTGACCAGGACGCGCCCGGCGCGTGCCCCCGCCGGACTGTGGGAAGTCGTGTCGGTTCCGGGCACGGTTCTGGCTCCGCTGGCCGGAGGCACGCCGCGCGGCGCGCCCCGGGCTCAGCCCTCCTTGCTCTGGTACTCGTGTGTGGCGCGGATGTTCCTGCGGACATACCCGCCCGATGAGCCCCGGACGCCGTTGACCAACACGCCCAGGAACTCGCCCCGCGTGTCCTGCAGGTCGTTCTTCAGGCGTGCGACCATGCCCCGCTTCTCCGAGAGGGCCTTGACGACAAGGAGCGACGCGTCGGTCCGGTTCGCCAGCGCGATGCCGTCGCCCGAGACCATCAGCGGGGCCGAGTCGATGATGACGATGTCGTAGCGGTCGGCCGCCTCTGTCAGGAGCTGGCCCATCACCTCCGAGCCCAGACGCTCGAAGATCCGCCGGTCCGACGAGCCGACGGGCAGGATGTCCAGGTTCTCAACGCCCGAGGAGACGACCGCCTTGGACGCGGGGCACTCGCCCGCCAGGACATCGCTCAGGCCCGGGTGGTCGGCCAGCTTGAGGATCTTGTGCAGCTTGGGACGGCGCAGGTTCGCGTCGATCAGCAGCACCTTCTGGTCCGACGCGGCGATCGCGTAGGCCATGTTGAGCGCGACCGTCGTCGAGCCCGAGTCGGGCATGCCGCTGGTGACCAGCAGCGACCGGTGTCCGGCCTGCTGCATGCGCCGCAGGAGCGGGGAGCGGATCGCTCTGAACTGCTCGGCCATGGCGCCTGCCGGGTGGTCGCGGAAGGCGGTCTCGACCGAAGTCGGGCGCGAGGGGTCTTCGTCGGACATCGGGATCATGCCCACCACACGCGTGCGGGGGATGATGGCGATATCGGCCGGGCCCTTGACGCGCTGGTCGAGCACCTCGCGGAGGACGACCAGACCGCCCACCAGCCCGACGACCAGCACCACGCCCAGGGGGCCGATGATGACCAGCCTCGGGAAGGCGAGGCTCTCGGGCACGCGCTCGCTCTGGGCGACGCGGATTCTGTCGAGGAACAGGTCGCGCTGGAAACGGTCGCGACGCTGACGCTCGCCGGCCTGCTGGGCGAGGGCCTGGAGGTTGGCGAGGCGCTTGGACCAGTCGTTCTGCGACTCGCGCAGGGCGTCGATCCGCTGGGTGCGGTCGGCGACCTGCGACTGGATCAGCACCAGCTCGTTGGCCTGGCGCTGCACATCGGCGATGTCCTGATCGAGCTGGACGGTCTGCGCCTCGTAGGTCTCGATCATGTTGCGGGTCTGCTGGATCCGCCCGAACCACGCCCGCTCCATCGCCGTCTGGCGGTCGCGTTCGAGCTGCGACCTCGCCGAATCGAGCAGGGCCTGGATGCTCAGGCGTTCGCGGTGGCGCGGACCCACACCCTTGTTGTCCATGGTCTGGATCTCGGATTCGAGCGCCGAGATCCGCTGGCGCAGGTTGACGATCATCGGCTCCTGCTCGACCTGCTGGCGGAGCGCGTCGTCGAAGGCCGGGCCGCCGGGGGACTGGTTCTCACGCTCGAAGCGGCGCAGCTCGGCGCGGAGACCGTCGATCGTCAGGCGGTACATTCCCCGCTTCTCGTTGAGGTCGCGGAGCTTGTTCTGCAGCTGGGTGGCGCGCCCGTCCAGCGAGTCGATGCCCTCGGTGCGGAGCAGCTCGTCGCGATCTGAGAGCAGGCGCCGGATCTGGTCCTCGGCGCTGTTGATCTGGGTCTCGAGCGCACGCTGCTGGTTCTCGTTCTCCCGGATCTCGACCTGGCTGATCGAACGCAGGTACTCCTCGCGGACCATGCCCACGAGGTTGAACGCGTCTTCGGGCTTGGGCGCCGTCGACGCCAGACGGATGAGCTGGCTGTTGGGGATCGGGCGGGCCGAGACCAGCTTCTCGAGCTGCATCCTCGCCTTGGTCGTGTCGACCACGCCCCCCCGCGTGAACTGCTGGGCCCACTCGATCTGACCGCCCGCGAAGTCGGGACGCTCGACCACGCGCTGGAGCACCTGCTGGGAGGTCATGTTCTGCACCTGGGTGCCCATGAACCGCTCCATCTCGCGCTCGTCGATCGTCGCGGTCGCAACGCCGGCCTGCGTCTGCACCGGGTCCACCTGGAACAGGGCGAACGACTCGTAGCTCGGCGCGACACGCCGGAGCACCTGGTAGCTCGCAAAGCCCACCACGGCCCCCAGCACCACAGAGGCCGCGAACACCCACTTGTACTTGCGCAGCAGACGCACCGGGTCGATCGCCACGGCGCCCACGGCGTTGGGAGACGACGGGGGCGGGGTCGGCGCAGCCCGGGAGGATCCCTGTTGCTGCGGTCTGGGCGGCATCGGTGCGATGGTCATATCTCGGTCCTTGTCCGCGGCCAATGCTTCTGCCGCGCTCCGGCGCCGACGCTTCGTCGGCCGGTTCGGTCAGCCCAGTGAATCGACCTCCGACCGCACCCGCTCCAGCAGCGCGTTATCGGATGGGTCGAGGGTGTCGCCCCGCTCGATCAGTTCGAGCGTGGCCTCCAGCAACATCTTCGCCGAGGCCCCGTCTCCGAGACGGAGCTTCGTCGCGGCCATGTGCAACGCGATCGTGGATCGGCCGGATTCCATCTGGCCGGAACGCTCCATCGCTCCGACGAACGCACGATCCGCCTCCTCCCAAAGCTCCAGGCGGAAGAGCACCCGTCCAAGGGTATTCATCGCGTTGGGGTCCGAGCCGGAAGCCTCCGCCCCGCGACGCGCGTGGGGAAGCGCCGCCTCGGGGTCGGACAGGTGCTCAGACAGCACGAACGCCAGATTGTTGGCGATCCGCCAGTCACCCGGGAACGCCTCGGCGCCCGGACGCAGCGCGTCGGCCGCCTCGCGGTACTGCCCGCGACTGTAGAGACCCCCGAACAGGGACTGGAAGGCCATCCGACGCACCACCTCGGGGCCCTCGCCCCCGGCGATCGTCCGATAGGCAATGCTCGCGTCGTCCCAGCCGCCCGAACGCTCCTCCGCAAGCCGGGCGCGGAAGTAGTCCGCCCAGTGACGCCCGCCCGGACGCGCCGCGACGCGGTCGAGCGCCCGGGAGAAACGGGTCCCGTCACCGAAGATCCGCCGGGTCTCGGTCAGCCAGCGCTCGGCGCCGGCGGTCGAGCCGCTGAGAATGTCGAACGCGCGGACGGTGTCGGTCAGCGCCGCGTCGTCGATGTTCTGTCCCGCAAAGACCTCGGCGCGGAGCAGCAAGAGCCCGGAGTCGGACGCGACCGAATCGGTCACCTCGTTCAGGATCGACCTGGCCTCGGCCAGCCTCGCAGGGCGCGAGCGAAGCATCGCCCGAACGAGCGGCCGCGCCGTCGTCGGATCCTTCACACGCTCCCACGCCCGCTGGTAGATCGTTGTCGCCCGCGACCAGTCCTCGGCGCTGGCGAACAGGTCGCCGATCGAGACCATCAGACGCGTGTCGGTGGGGCGTCGGTCGATGACCTCTGTCGCGACCGAGAGCGCCTCGCCACGCCTGGCTGGGTTCTCGATCAGCCTCGAAATCGCCAGCGCCACCGGCTGGTCCTGGTTCGGGTCGGCCCGCACCGCCGCCATCAGGTCGGTCAGGCCGGCCTCGTCCTCGCCCGCGGCGATCTTCGCCCGCCCACGCAGGAACAAGAACCGCCACGAGCCCGGCGAGAGCCGGACCGCGGTATCGAGATCATCGATCGCGTCGCGGATCATGCGCCGGTTCTGCTGCTGCTCGCCCTGGCGGATCGAGAGCAGCGCCCGCTCGGCGTAGAGATCGGGCCGGGTTGGGTAGGCGGAGATGGAGCCGTCCAGCACCCGCCGGGCCTCGCCCAGGTTGCCCGCACCTTCCTCGGCGCGTGCACGCAGCACGGCCACGCCCGGCTCTCGCTGGTTCTCGAACGCAGCGAGCTCCCGCCTGGCCCCATCGATGTCGCCGACGCGGATCATCGAATCGACCATCGAGCGACGCGTGCTCTCGGCCGCGTCGTCCGCATCGGCGTCGATGATGTCGCGCATGGTCCGGATGGCCCCGGCGTGGTCGCCGACCGCCCGCTGGGCGCGAGCCAGCCGCTTCTGCACCGCCCGGTCGGGCGACTGGTCGAAACGGGCGGCACGCCCGAGCTCGTTCAGGCCCGCCTGGGTCGAGCCGTAGGCCAGGAAGTACTCGCCGAGGGTCGCCAGCGCCGAGCCGGCCTCGTCGCGCCGCCCGTCGCCGAAAAGCGCCTCGACATACGAGCGGATGACGCCCGCGCCTTCTTCGACGCGTCCCTGCTCGGCGTACCACCGGGCGAGCAGCCTGGTGTCGTCCAGCGTCGCGCCGTCCTCGATCAGTCTGTCCAGCACGCGCCGAGCGTCCGCCCAAAGCCCCGAATCCATGTAGAGCCCCGCGAGCTTCAGCGCGTTCAGGCGGTCGCCCGGCGATCGCCGGAAGACCGAACGACGCGACTCCAACGCGACCTCGAGGTCCCCGACATCCGCCTCGAGATCGATCCGCAGCTCGCGCAGGGCGGGCGAGACCGCGGCGAGCTGCTCGCGGTCGCGGAGCAGATCCAGCGCGTCGCGCGAACGCCCGGTTCTGGCGAGGAATGTCGCGTACTCGCGGATCAGGTCCGCGTCGTTACCGCGGAGCCCCACGGCACGCCGGTAGGTCGAACGCGCCGCGTCGACCTCGCCCGAGGCGTGCTGTTCGGCGGCCAGCAGACGCAGGATAAAGGTGTCCTCCGGCTTGGACTCAGAGGCCCTGCGGAGGATCGTCAGCGCCCGGTCGCGTTCGCCCCGCATGGAGGCGACTCTGGCGGTGTAGGTCTCGCCTTGAACGCCGTCGAGGTTCAACTCCCGAGCGCGAGTCGCCGCCCGCTCTGCGAGCTGGCGGTTGCCCGCCCGCATCGCAAAGCCGAACATCGCGTTGACGGTCTGGGGGTTGTCGGCGTCGAGCTCGAAGGCCCGCTCGAACAGGCGCCGGGCTTCGTCGGTGTCCCCGCGAAGCTGCGTGACTGCGAGCGCCTGGCGGAGCGCCCGCTCGGCGGGGGGCAGATCCTCGTCCTGCCCGATCGCCGCGGCAAGATCGTCCGCCTCCAGCACACGGCGAAGGCGTTCCATGTCGCGGTCGCCCGGCGAGACCGCCAGCGCGCGGTCGACGGCGCTGATCGCCAGCGCGCGACGGTCCTGCGAGGCGTGGATCCGCACCAGCTCCATCATGAGGGCCGGGTCGTCGCCGAGTTCGGACGCGGCCTGCTCGATCCGCTGCGCCGCCGCCTCGGGGTCGCCCGGCGAGAGCCCGTCGCCGAGCAGCAGCCGCCTGGCGTCGACGACAGCCTGCGCGATCGGGTCTTCCAGCGTGCCTTCGCCGAGCACCGCCCGCAACGCCGAGATCCGGTCGCGGATGAACTCGTTCTGCACGATGATTTGTTCGAGCCTCGAATAGATCTCCAGCGCTTCGACATAGCGGCCGTCGGCCTCGAGCGTCCGCGCCAGCTCGACCTGGTAGCGGGGCTGGGTCTGGTCGAGCTCGGCCGCGCGCCGGAGCAGGGACGCCGCGAGCGTGAAGTTCTGCGCCTCGCGCGCCAGCCTTGCGCGCATCCAGAGCGACTGGGGGTCGTCGCCTGCGCCCGTCTCGGCCGCGTTTCTCAGGAGCTCGGCCGCCCGTGCGTTGTTGCCTTCTGCGATCGCGAGTCTCGCGCCGGAGATCGCCAGGATCGGCGAGTCCGAAGGCAGGCGCGAGCTCAGCGACTCGTGGCGCCGACGCAGCCGGCCCCGAAGGTCGTCCTGGCGGGCCGTATCCCCGACAGCCTCGGCCGTCTCCCACTTCATGTACAGCATCGAAGACTGCGCCGCGATCGCGCCGTTGCGGCTGTCGATCAGCAGTCGCCCTTCGAGGCTCACCGGCAGCGTCGGCATGTCGATGATCCGCTGGAGCGTCGCGATCGCTTCGGGGAACTCCCCCGAGGTCTCCTGCACCCTCGCGCGGAGCTGGAGCATCCGGTAGTCGTTGGGGTTCCGCTCCAGCGCGCGGTCGACGATCTCCTTGGTCATGTTCAGCCCGCGCTCGACAGGCAGCAGCCGCTCCATACCAAGAAAGAGCGCGAGCGTGCGGGGATCGGTCACCCGCTCGCGGAGCAGATGGCCCTTGGCCGTCCGCAGGTCCTCGCCCATCTCGTCGAGCTCGCGCTGCACCGCGACGCCCTGCTCGCTCTGCGGCTCTCGGAGCGAGGCGAGGCTCGGGAGCCCGGCCGCGTCGCGCACATCGGGGAACAGCCGCGTCTCAAGTTCGGTGAGGATCGCCTCTCCGCTCTCGGGGTCGGCCTCCGTGAGCGACGCCACCGTCTCCAGCGCCTGTCTCCCGTGCGTGCGGAGCTGCTCGGCGTCGCCGGAGCGCCTCGCGGCCGCGATCTTTACGCGGTGCAGACGCACCAGGGCGCGGGCCGAATCTGAGTCGCCGGGGTCCGCGCCGACCGCGGCCTGAAGATCCGCGAGCGCTGCGTCCCAGACGCGAGCGTCGTAGCGTCCGGTCTGGTCGAAGTTGCGCAGCAGCCGCTGGGCCGAGGCGATGCCCCGGTAGCGGCGCAGCCCCGCGGGCGGTTCTCCGCCGGTGGACTCAGCGAACTGTCTGAGTCGTTCGTCCGCCTCGTTGGCGAGGAAGTCCCAGCCGTCGCTGCTTCCCGAGGCGTGCATCTCGTCGAGGCGGAAGCGGAGGTAGCGTTCCTGCGACTCGGGGTGGCCCCGCCTGGCGACCGCCAGTTCGCGGAGACCGGATCGGAACTCGCCGTACTTGCGCTGGTAGTCCGCGTCGCTGGTCGGGTAGACCTGCGAGAGCGCGTCGAGCCAGTGTTCGAGGAAGGCGGTGTTCTGGCGTTCGCGGTGCACGGCCCGGCCCGCCAGGCTCGCGCCGCGGTCGAACCGCTCGCGCGCCTCTTCCATGAGGCGATCCGCCTCGGCGTCCTGTCCGCGCTCGCGGAACTCGACCGCCCGGGCGAGCAGGGTCTGCCCTTCCTCGATCTCGGTGTGGCTCATCCGGATGTAGTCTTCCGGGCCCTTGTTCATGACCAGATAGACCGAGCCCGCGACGAGCGCCGTGACGCCCAGGAGCGACCCCGCCAGGATGACCACGAACTTGGTATTGACTCTCGAAGCCATGCGATACTCCAGCCGACCGGCGGGGGTTGGGGGGTCAGATCCCTTCGTTGGGGTCCAGGCCCGCGTCCTGCCGTTCCCGGACATCGATCCAGTCCGGGAGGCTGTAAAGGATTTCACCGAGGTTTTCGTTCAGGTACGAGGCCGCCAGGTCCGCCAGCTCCTCGGCGCTGGAGACCTGGTTGCTCGTGAACTGGACTTTGGCGTAATAGGCGTACTTGTCGTCAAGATTGAACGCCAGTTGGCGGACCTGGTTGGCGCTGGGCGCGATGCCGCCGTTGGCGATGAAGAAGTATCCCGCAAACAGGGCCCCGACGCCGGAGTCGGAGGTGAACTCGGTCACCCGCATCCGCAGGTCGCGAGGATCGAACGAGACGCGCACCCACTGGTCATCGCCCCGCGCGTGCTCGTTGGAGCGCCGGATCCAGTACACATCGCTCGTGCCGTCCTCCCGCCTGATCGGGCGGTAACGCTCCGGCGTGGAGCGGTCGCCCAGCATCGACGAGCTCTGGCTCTCCAGCCAGAACATCGAGTTCTCCGAGACGTCAAGCTCGATCGGCACCGTGCGGGTCGACGAGCCCTGCTGCAGCCCGCCGCCGACGAAGCAACGCTCGGGCACATGCGGGACCGTGTCGATCATGCCGGTGTAGTACGCCGCGTGGAAATCCATCACGGTCGGCTCGCTCGCGCCGATCTTCCGCACGCGCCGGGTCACATAGTTCTCGGTGCCGAGCTGGCGCACGACATCCGGGCTCTCGATGATCGTGTTGCCGACGAGGCTCTCCCACGACGGGCTCCGCGTCGGCATCTCCGCCAGCGGGCGACGGACCTCCAAGGGCAGCTTCTGCAGGTGCACGCCAAGAGCGCTGATGGTCCAACGCATGCTCGCCGCGGCGACCACGAGGATCACCAGCGGCGCCAGCACGCCCGGATGGGTCACGGCTCGCATGCCGATCACGATTCGGCCCCTTCCCCCGTCGTGGGTGTGAAGATCTGATTGAGCGCCCAGATCGCCCCGAGGAACAGCCCCAGCGCCGGGATCAGCAGCAGCGTCCCGATCAGCATGTGCGCCTCGCCCTGCGACAGGTCCGGGTCGATGAACATCAGCAGCCCGAGCACCACCACCCGGACGACATTCATCCCGATCGCAACGGGCACCGCCAGCAGCAGCACCGCGACCCGCTGCCACCACTCCTTGCAGCCGAGCACCGCCACGGCGCCAGCCAGCGCGATGAACGCGATCACCATCCGCATGCCCGAGCACGCCTCGGCGACATTCATCGGGTGCTCGATCCCGCTGGGCGTGATCACCGTGATCACATTGCCCTGGATGTCAGTCGTAAAGCCCGTGAACGCGCCCATCAGGCTCAGCACGGCAAAGGAGCCCTGCGACGCGACGAGCTGCAGTCGGAAGGTGATGTCGTTCATGATCGCTTCGGAGATCGTGATCCCGAAGACGAGAAACGCGATGGGAAGGAACAGCTCGCGCCCGCCCCGCGTGCCGAGCGTCAGCAGCACCAGCCCGTAGAGCGTCAGCAGCATCGCCGCGCCCCCGAGCATGTGGTTGGGCACATAGATCAGGAAGAACAGGTAGCACCACAGCCCGAGCAGGATCGGCGTCAGCGCCGGCCAGAAAGGTTCGATCCTGAGCGTCGCGAGAATCTCTCTGCGCCGCCAGAGCATGTACAGGCTGATCAGCGGGATCACAAACGCGTGCGCCCAGTCCTCGGGGTGCCCGAGGCTGAAGGCGGTCTGCTGGCGGAACCAGCGGTAGAAGACCGCCACGAACGCCGCGCTCAAAAGCCCCAGCGCCGCCAGCCCGCCGGGGGTAAACACCCCAGCGATCTTCGACGGGACGGCCAACGATGCCCCTGTCGCGGCGCTGGCGGTTCGCGTTGTCGCACTCCCGTTGCCCATCGTTCCTTCCGGCGTCCGTGTTCATCGGGCGCCCGGTTCGAGCGCCGTGCTTGTCCGACGCGTCTGCAGCGATCGCGCCGGACCTTCCCTCAGGCCGATCTACGCCCTCACAATCGCGTTGTTCGCGCCGCTTCCCGGCCGGCGGTCAGGCCCGCCGATCAGAGCCGTTACCGTCCGAAACGGTTCTCCGGCGGGGCGCCGAAGACATCGTTGCCGAAATTCCGGTCAAGCAGGAAGCCGAACCCGTAGCTGGCCCGGAACCCGCCGCGGATGACAGCCAGCGGCAAGGCCCAGAATGTCGTTCCAACATTGATCCGGTCGTTTTCCTTCAGGTACAGGTCCGGCTGCGTGCCCTCGGCGATCGCTCGCAGGTTCAGGCGGATCGTCGCCTGGCGGTCCTCGCCGACCATCCGGGTCAGGTCCACGCGCTCGGGGATGCCGATCTGGCTCAGCCCGCCAGCGGCGTCGATCGCACGCATCAGCGTCATCTGCTTGGCGAGCTGGTAGGTCCCGGGACGGGCGATCTCTCCAGCGAGGAAAATGTTCCCGCCGGGCAGTCGGGGGACACGGATGGTGTCGCCCGGACGCACAACGATGTTAAAACGAGCATCGCCGGCCATGAGCGATCGCACCGGCACGCGGACAACGCGCTGGGTCACCAGCGGGCCCTCGGGGCCTTCGCCCGGCGCCGCTCGCGACGGACGCGTATCGCGGACCTGCACCCATCGACCGTCGAGGTACATCCAGCGGACGCCCTGGCGGGCCCACGCCTCTTCACGCTCGGGGGCGTCGGCCTCGCGGGCCGGGCGCCCGGCGCCGTCGAGGTCGATCGCGGGCGGACGCCCGTTGCCGGTGGTGCGACGCTCTTGGATATCGATCGCGGGGCGGCGTTCGCCGGCGGGCTGGATCGAGAGACCCGAGTAGACGCTGGGCGAGCCGCCCTCGCCGCCGAGGCGGTCGAGCTGCTCGAGGAATGTCTCGCCGTCTACTTCGGGCTGGCGGGGCTCGTCGCGTTCGCGTCGGCGCTCGGGCGGGTCTGTCCTGCCCGCCGCGGCGTCGGTCAGCGGGACCTGGCGGATCACATAGATGAACTCCGCGTCCTCGTTGAAAGCGCCGGCGGAGGCGAGGGCCTCGAGCAGCCGGTAATCGGCGGTGGGGATCGGGTAGACGCCCGCCTGGGCGACCGAGCCGATCATCGTGTAGGTGTTGCTGCGCTGGCCCTGGATCACGATCGCGACCAGCGGGTCGGCGACGAGGTCGGAGACCGCCTCCTCGATCGACGCGCGGGCCTCCTCGGCTGTCATGCGGTTGACAAACACGCGACCGATCTGGGGCAGATCGATGTAGCCCTCGCGGTCGACCTGGCGCGGGTAGGTGAATTGCTGCTGGCGCTGAAAGAGGTCGAAGATCGTGACCTCGAGGAAGTCGCCCGATCCGATGCGGTAGCTGTCGAGCTCCGGCTGGAGGTCGCCCGGCTCGACATCGCTGAACTCGACCTCTTCGACCGTGCCCTTCTCGATGATCGCGATGCGGTCGAGGATCGGCACCGTCGTCGGCGTCATCTCCCACCTGCCGACCACGCTGGGGTCGAAGTAGGAGTCCATCTCGCAGCCTGCGAGGCCCGCCATGAGAATGGGAAGCGCCAATAGCGCGCGGCGGGGCCGGCGTTGGCGTCGGTCGAGTCGGGTCGTTGCGTTCGGCTTGCCTTGGCTCACGGCCACGCTCCTTGCAGCCCGGGGCGTGTCTGGTTTCGGTCCTGCCCATCCGGAGGCCTGACCGGAAAGTGCAGTCTACACGACGCGGGAGGGCCGACGGTTCGCGCAGGACCGCCGGTGTAGTGCTGTTTTCGGACGCCTATCGACCGGAACGGAGGGGGCAGTTCAGTCCCCCCGTCCCGAATCTGTCCGCTCGGGCCGCACACCCGTCATCGGATGATCACCGCGGCCGAGCGTCTAGAGTAGGAACCATGGCCGACTCACATGCCAGCAATCCGGGCGGTATCCGGGCGCCTTCGCCCGAATCGATCGCCCGCGCAACCAGCAGACATCCCCGACCCGCGGGGGGTGACCCCCTCCGGAGGATCGATAAGCCGGCCTTCAGCCTCACCCCGATGGTGCTGAACAACGCCGCCGGGCCGGACACCCTCGCGACCAAACGCAAGCCCAAGTGGCTCAAGGCCAAGCTCCCGGGGGGCAAGGCCTATAACGAGCTGCGCGATCGCATCAAGGAGCACCGCCTCCACACCGTCTGCGAAGAGGCCGGATGCCCCAACATGGGGGAGTGCTGGTCTCGCGGCGTCGCCACCATCATGATCCTTGGTGACACATGTACGCGCGCCTGCGGGTTCTGCAACATCAAGACCGGGCGGCCGCAGCCCGTCGACAAGGACGAGCCCCGGCGGGTCGCCGAGATGCTCCGCCCGATGGGTCTGAAGCACGTTGTTATCACCAGTGTCAATCGCGACGAGCTGCCCGACGGGGGCGCGGGGATCTGGGCCGAGACGATCATCCGCGCCCGCGAGGCCTGCCCGGGCATGTCCGTCGAGGTGCTGATCCCCGATTTCGAGGGTGACGCGGCGGCGCTGCAGATGGTCATCGACGCCGCGCCGCACATCATCAACCACAACATCGAGTGCGTCGAGCGGATGTATCCGGCGGTGCGCCCCAGCGCGAAGTTCGACCGGTCGGTCGATCTTCTCCGGCGCGTCAAGGAGCAGGGGGGCGTCGCCAAGACGGGGATCATGGTCGGGATCGGAGAAAAGGACCAGGAGGTCCTCGATTTCATGTCCGCCCTCGTCGAGGGCAGCTCGAAGCACAGCGGCCCCAAGCCCGGCGACCCCTGCGACATCCTGACGATCGGCCAGTACCTCCAGCCGACACCCAACCACCTGCCCATCGACCGGTGGGTCCACCCCGACACCTTCGCGATGTACCGCGAGGAGGGGATCAAGCGTGGGCTGAAGGTTGTCGAGTCGGGTCCGCTGGTCCGCTCGAGCTACCACGCCGACCACCAGGCGAACGCGCTGACGGACATCGAGCGCGAGCGAGCAGCCGCGGCTGGGGCGGAGGCCGCGTCGCCTGATAACTCGATCGACACCGTCAACCGCCTGGTCCGCGAGGCCACAAGGCAATTTCGGGGCACCTGATCTTCCTTAAGGGGGCGGTTAAGGAAAATCCCGTGATGCTTCAGCCCTGTTGCTCGTGCTGTCGTTGCAACGCACAATCGGGGCATAGCCGGCGGGGAACGCCGGTTGGGCAGGGTGATGAAACCAGAAATCGTCCATGACCTGGTCCGGTCGATCGAGGCGAAGGACCTTTCGACGGCGGCGCACACTTGGCGGGTGGTGCTGTACACGCGGGCGCTGGCCGAGGCGATGGGGCTTGGGCAGGACGAGATTCATGGGTTGACGCACGCCGCGGCGTTGCACGATGTCGGCAAGATCGACATCCCCTCGAAGATCCTGCAGAAGCCGGGGCGGCTGACGGACGAGGAGTTCGAGGTCATCAAGCTGCACCCGGTCGCGGGGCACGCGCGGATGGTGGACATGGGCGTTGAGGACAAGGCGGTGCTCGACCTGATCCGCCATCATCACGAGCGGTGGGACGGGCGGGGGTATCCGATGGGGCTGAAGGGGGAGGAGATCCCGGTCGCCGCGAGGTTCTTCTCGGTGATCGACGCGTTCGACGCGATGACGAGCGTTCGGCCGTACCGGCCGGTGATCGGCGAGGACGCGGCGGAGATGGCGATCGCCGAGCTGGAAGCCAACAAGGGCACGATGTACTGGTCCGAGGCGGTCGACGCGTTTGTGGATCTCTACCGCACGGGCAAGCTCGACTATGTCATCGAGCACTTCAACGACTCGAAGCAGGTGCAGCCGTTCTCGGTCGAGATCAAGCCCGGGGCCGGCAGGCCGGCGATCGACGGCACGATCCGGGATTGAACCGGCGTCGCCCAGATCGCGACGGTTCGGCTCAGTTCGCCTGGTTCTCCAGAGCCTTGATCGCGGTGTCGAGTCGCCAGCGGTCGTGGTCTGAGCGTGCGTTCTCGCGGGCTTGGCGGAGGGTGCTGGTTGCTTCGCGGTCGCCGAGTTCGACGAGGGCGTCGATGGCGGCGTGTGAGACGGCGCCGAGGCGGTTGCCGACGAGGTCTTGCAGGAGGACGCGGACGGGCGCGGTGTTGTCGGGGGCGACCTTCGGAAGCGCTTCGATCGCGGCGACGCGGGTTCGGAAGTGGGTGTCCGAGCCGGTGAGCGCGAGGAGGGTGTCGAGCGTGTGCTCGCCCCGGGTTTTGGCCAAGGCCTCGACCGCGGCGCGGCGCAGGCGGTCGGCGTGGGCGTCGGTCTCTGAGAAGTAGAGCGCGATCGGGTGGGCCCGGGCCGGGTCGGTCTTGGCGAGGGCGATGAGGGCTGCGCCCTGCACGGTCAGGGCCCGGTCGCTGCGTGCGGCACGCTCCAGCCAGTCGCCGAGGCGTTCGTCGGAGGCGAGGTCGGGCAGGTCGGCGAGTGCCTCGGCGAAGGCGGCCCTGAAGGATGCGGGTTCGACACGGCCCATCGCGATCGCGCCGAGCATGCCGGTTTCGCCCCGCTCGATGAGCGAGCGGACGGCGGCAATCCGCACGGCGTCGTGCTCGGCCTCGTCGCGCGCGATGTTCGAGAGCAGGCGCGCCGAAGCGTTGTCTCCGGTCTCGGTCAGTTGGCTCGCCGCTCGCGCCCTCGCCGCGACGGTCGGCCCGTGCTCGGCCTGGGCGAGGGCCCAGTCGCCCGGGCGGACGGTCTCGATGTCGGCGACGATCGCGAGCTCGGGATCGATCGCGACGAAGGCGGGCCTTTGGCGCATCGGGAAGGTGGCTTCGGCGGCTCTGGTGTCGATGCGCACGCTGGTGCGGACGCTGGCGCCCGAGGTCTCGCGGATGTAGACGGGCAGGTCGAGGGCGAAAGCGGGGCTGTCGCCATCGATCGGCTGGAGCTGCTCGATGTTCAGGTTGAGTGTGCCGCCATCGAACGAGTCGCTGTCTGTCCACGAGGTTTCAACCCTCAGCCTCGGGACGCCGGCCCGCGTGACCCACTGCCAGAAGAACCGGTCGAAGCTCTCGCCCGAGACATCCTCGAGCACGCGCCGGAACTGGTCGGTCTCGACGGGGTTGCCGGCGTGGCGGCGGAGGTACTCGGCGACCGCCTCGAAGAAGAGGTCGTCGCCGAGCTTGGCCCGGATCGCGTGCAGGACGAGGGCGCCCTTGCTGTAGGGATCGGCGGGCTTGCCGAAGATCTCTTCGGGGTTCTCGTAGCGTTTGCTGGCCATGCCAGGTGCGGTCGGGTCTGTGTCTTCCTCGATGACGCCTTGTAGGCGGTTCCAGAGGAAGCCCTGGTAGGCGGCCCTGCCGTCGCGGTGTTCGAGCCAGAGTCCTTCAGAGAGCGTCGCGAAGCCCTCGTTGAGCCAGAGGTGTTCCCACGAGTTGCAGGTGACGAGGTTGCCGAACCACTGGTGGGCGAGCTCGTGGGCGATCAGGCCGTCGAGGTCGTGGTCGATCGCGGCGTGTGCGTCGAAGACGGCGTCGCCGTTCATGGTGGTAGCGCCGGTGTTTTCCATGCCGCCCCAGCGGAACTCGTCGACGACGACCT
>REET01000288.1 GCA_007694925.1 Phycisphaerales bacterium
ACGGGCGACGAGAGAGCGGTGCCTGCGGCGGCGACCGCCGCGAGGCCCGCGAGGTGCGGAAGACTCGGCCTGTGCATGTTCATCCTCCCTGTGAGAAGCTCGTGATCGGGCCGGACGCTGGCGGAGCGAGTTGGCCCCTTCTGAGTTTGGGATCCCCACGGTAGCGATTTCGCCGGTCCGGGGTGTCGCCCCACTATCATCGCCCCCACTTTCCTCACCGGCCGCACCCTGCGGGGCCGGGCAGACCCCGGCGGAGGCCGATGACCAGCCCCGAGCGCATTCTGATCGTTCGGCCCAGCGCGCTGGGGGATGTGTGCCGGAGCGTGCCGGTTTTGGCGAGCCTTCGGGCGGCGCTGCCGGAGGCCCGGATCGACTGGCTGGTGCAGGACGGGTTCGCCGACGGGGTGCGGGCGCACCCGGCGCTCGACGGGGTGGTGGAGTTTCCGAGGAAGCGGCTGGGGCGGATGATGCGTCGGGGGAACCTGCCCGGGGTGATCGGGTGGCTGAACTCGGTCCGCCGGGCGCGGTACGACCTCGTTCTTGATTGCCAGGGGCTGGCGCGGAGCGGGATCATCACGAGGTGGACCGGGGCGAAGCAGCGCGTCGGCGACGCGGGGGCTCGCGAGGGGGCGAGGCTGGCGTACACGCATCGCGTTGATACCGGCGCGATCCCGCACACGGTCGACAAGATGCTGGCGCTGCTGGAGCCTGTCGGTGTGCCTCTGCTCCACGAAATGCGGCTGTTTGCGCCGGCGGAGGACGCCGAGCGTGCGGCGGGGGACTCGCGATTTGCCGGGCGGTTTGCGGTGATCGCGCCGACGAGCCGCTGGGCGGGCAAGAGGTGGCCTGCGGAGCGGTTTGCAGCGGTTGCTCGCTCGCTGCTTTGGCAAGCGGACGGATGCGGGGTCGAGCGGGTGGTGCTGGTGGGCGGTCCCGGCGAGCGGGAGCAGTGCGGGCCGCTGCTGGAACTCGCGGCGAGCGACGATCGTGTGGTGGACCTGATCGGCAGAACAAGTGTGGGGGCGATGATGGCGGCGATCGAGCGTTCTTCGCTGGTGCTGGCGTGCGACTCTGCGGCGTTGCACATCGCGGTCGGGTTCGACCGGCCGATCGTCGGGCTGTACGGGCCGACGGATGTTTCGAAGGTCGGGCCCTACCGGCGCGAAAACGATGTGATCCAGCACACCCGCGATGGGGATGTGCTGGATCACAAGGACGAGCGGGTCGGCACGCCGATGATGGAGCGGATCACGGCCGAAGAAGTGATCGACGCCTGCCTCGAACGGCTGGGCTGAGGGACGCGTCGGCTTCGGCGGTTCAGCCGTTGGTGCGTTCGAACTCTTTCATGAACTGGGCGAGGGCCTCGCAGCCTGCGCGGGGCATGGCGTTGTAGATGCTGGCGCGGGCGCCGCCGACGGAGCGGTGGCCCTTCATGCCGTCGAGGCCGTTGGCTTCTGCTTCCTTGATGAACTTCTTCTCCAGCTCCGGGGTGGGGAGGGTGAAGGTGATGTTCATGAGCGAGCGGCAGTGCTTCTCGGCGTGGCCGGTGTAGAAGTCGGAGGCGTCGATGGTGTCGTAGATGAGCTTGGCCTTCTCCTCGTTGTGCTTCTGCATCGCTTCGAGGCCGCCCTGGCGGAGGATCCACTTGAAGATCTGACCGACGAGGTAGATGCCGAAGGTCGGGGGCGTGTTGTAGCGGCTCTCGTTCTCGGCGTGGGTGGTGTAGCGGAGCATGGTCGGCAGCTCGCGGCACTGCTTGTCGAGGACATCCTCGCGGACGATGACCATGACGGTGCCGGCGGGGCCGAGGTTTTTCTGTGCGCCCGCGTAGAGCAGGCCGTACTTGGAGAGGTCGATGGGCTGGCTGAAGATGTCGCTGGATGCGTCGCTGACGAGGAAGGCGCCCGAGGGGATCTCGGGCTCTTTCTTCCACTGCGTGCCCATGATGGTGTTGTTGCTGGTGAAGTGGACGTAGGCGGGGTTGTCGGAGTACTTCACCTCGGACATGGATTCGGGGAGTCGCTTGAAACGGCCGGGCTCGCCGTCGTAGCAGACATTGACGGTGCCGTAGAGCTTGGCCTCTGCGATGGAGTCCATGGCCCACTTGCCGGTTTTGTAGTAGTCGGCGGTGCGTCCCTCGGGGAGGTAGTTGGCGGGGACCATGAAGCACTGGGAGCTTGCGCCGCCCTGGACGAAGAGCATCTTGTGGGTGTCGGGGAGGTTGCAGACCTTCTTGCCGTCTTCGAGGGTTTCGGCGAGGACGCGGTCGTAGGACTTGCCTCGGTGGCTGTGCTCGAGGATGCCGATGCCCGAGTCGAAGATGTTCCAGACATCCTGCTGGACCTGCTTGAGGACTTCCTCGGGCAGGACGCCGGGACCGGCGGAAAAGTTGAAGATGCGCTCTGACATCTGGGTGTCTCCCTTGCTTGGTGCTTTGTCTTCGCGGCCCGGATTTGGGTTGCCGCGGAATGGTTGTTGTTCAGCGGGCCTTGGCGGGGCTTGTTACTCAGCGGGCCGCGGCGGGATTTGTCATTCAGCGGGCCGCGGCGGCCCGGGGCTCGTTGACGAGGTTCGGCGTCGAGCCGTTCTTCATGAACTCCGAGACGATGCGGACGGTTTCTTCGGCGACGGCGAGTTGGGCCTGGTCGGTCGAGGCGCCGCAGTGGTGCGTCAGGACCGCCCACGGGATCTTCGCGGCGGTGCTCGTCCAGTCGCAGGCCTTGTCGGCGGGCTGGTCGGCGTAGACATCGAGGCCGACGCGGAGGGGCTTCTCGGCCGCGGCCTTGCAGAGGGCGTCCTGATCGACGACCGAGCCGCGCGAAGTGTTGATAAAGATCGCGCCGGGCTTCATGCGTGCGAGGAACTCCGCGTCGATGAGGTTCTTGGTGTCGTTGGTTGCGGCGACATGAACGCTGACCGCGTCGGCCTCTGCCGCGAGCTTGAGGAGGTCTTCGCGGGTGCTGCCGCCGGAGACGACGCCGAGCTCGTCGGCCCGCTCGACGGACATGCGCCTCGACCAGACGACGATTCGCATGTCGAAGGCCTTGGCCCGCTGGATGACCTCTTGCCCGATTGCGCCGACGCCGATGATCGCGAGCGTGCGGCCCTTGAGGCCTCTGGCCGCGGAGAACTCCTTCTTGTTCCACTTGCCGGCGCGGGCTTGGGCGGTCTGATCGCCGATTCGTCGGTCGCAGGCGACAAGGAGGCCGATGGTGAGCTCGGCGACGGCGGCGGCGTTCATGCCCGGGCAGTTGCAGACGGCGACGCCCCGGTCGGCTGCGGCGTTGGTGTCGATGTTGTCGTACCCGGCGCCGGCGCGGATGATGAGCTTGAGCGAGCCGCCGGCGTTGATGACCGGGGCGGGGACCTTCGTCGACCGGACGATCAGCACCTCCGGGTCGAAGTCGGCGAGGAGGTCGGGCAGGGTGTCCGGCCCTGCTTCGGGCTCGGAACGGACTTTGCAGCCCAGAGCCTTCAGACCATCGATGCCCTCGGACTCGAACTTATCGGCGATCAACACACGCATGGAAACGCTCCGCTTCAACAGACGATCCGAGGGGCCCGGCGCCGGTCGACCCGGCCTCGGGCGATCGTACGCCCCGCCCGACGCGAAAACCCGCTCGCGAGGTGGTGATCAGGGGTCGGGTGGGCCGACATTCATCGGGCATGCGTCGGTGTTTACGGCTCTTGCGGCATCCATACGGGCAGGTCGGCCAGTCGCTCGTCGAGCCCCTCGCTCAGCGGCACGCCCCAGGCTGTGAAGTAGGGCGCGAGATTCCGGCCGACGGTGCGGCTGAACTGCTCGACGAAGAGGTCCCGCTTGTCGTCGTCGGTGCGTGGGCGGCGTTCTGTCGGGAGGTCGTCGTAGGAACGGAAGGTTTCGCGGAAGGCCTCCCAGCCGAATTTGTGCCAGAGCATCGCGTAGGTCTGGAGGGCCAGGAACGGCTCTCGCTTCCACCGATCGAACGGGGCGCCGTCTTGTTTGTGGCGATCAAAGGTCTCCCACGCTGTGCGCGGGCTGGTCCGTGTTGCTTCGGCGTCGAGCGGGTAGCCGTTGAGCGTGTTGAGCACGAGGACGGTGAAGATGTTGACGGTGACCTCGCCGGTGCCTTCGAAGGTCCAGTCTCGGTTCTGGTGGGCATGGCCCATCTCGTGGTAGTGGCCCCAGAGGCGGTTGGGGCCCTCGGCGTTGAAGTTGTCCATGTCGACCATCGCGCCCGCCGCGCCCTCTGGGATCACGATCGGCGCGTTCTGGGGGCAGTACATGTAACCGAACGACAGGCGTCGCTCGGCGACATAGCGGTACTGGCGTCGGTTCCAGTGACGCTCGGTGCGGGGCTCCATCGCCTGCATGGTGTCGTGCACGCGGTCCCAGTGCTGCATCACAAGGTCCGGACGGTCGAGCTCGCGCACGACCTCGGCGGGCAGGGTGAAGGCGAGCTTGTCGGATTCGAGCTCCGCCCAGGCGACCGGGAGCGAGCGGATACGCGACCGCCACTCGTCCAGATCCGTGTGTCCGAGCCTGAAGCGGGGCATCTCGACGGCGCCCTCGATCAAGACCTCGACAGGGCCGGACTCGGCGCGGTCGTAGGCGATGTCGATGTACACCGGGCCGCCGATCGGCGAAAACGCCTTCGCACCGCCGGGCTCGACGGGTGTTCGGAAAACGGCGCGCGGCATCCGCACGCGCTCCTCGAACCGCTGCTGGTCCAGCCACGACCCGATCTGCACGACAAGACCTTCTCCCCCGCCGCCGACCTCACAGACGCGGACCGTCTCGCCCGGCGCGGCGTAGAGCCCGGTCGTGCGCCAGCCCGGGATGGCGTCATCGAAGCTGACCGTGCGCGAGACACGATCCATCGAGTCCGGCACCGGCCCGGGGAACGCCGCGGCGCTGGGGTGGGCGCGCCCGGGCTCGACACGCCTTGCGTCGAGATCCAGCAGCGCCACCGCCAGCGGATCGTCGGCCGGCGAGAGCGCACGCTCGGCCATCGAGGCGTAGGCCCGTTCGAGTTCCGCGGCGTGCAGCGACGCGAGCCGGTCGGCCTCGGCGACAAGGTTGCTGTCGAGCGGCGCGATCTCCAACGCGCGTCGGGCGACGAGGCCGGCGAGCCTTGCGTCCCCATCCGCCTCGCCGGCGAGCACGCGCAAGGCGAGCGTTGCGTTGGACGCCTCGGGCGCCGCGGGGTCGAGCCGGTAGAGGCCTCGCCGGTCGGGCCTCATCACGCGGTCGGTGTACATCACCCCTGCATTGACGAGCAAGCGGTTGGCGGCGAGATCTTCGACGCTCGCCGCCCGGCCGAGCTGGAGTTGGCCCCACGCGGTCTCGACCGAGAGCAGCGCGCCCCCGCCCCGCACCCAGACCTCCAACTCGTCGAGCCGGCCCGCACCCGCGAAGGCCTGCGGCGACCCGACGAGCAGATCGACCTCCGCCAGCCGCAGATCACCGAGGCTCGAATCGACGCGATCGACGCCGATGCCGGACTCTTCGAGCGTGCGAGCCGCCCAGTCCGGCAGGCCCCACGCCCTGACCGGGCTCTTGCCGGTCCGCTCGGCGAGCCAGCGGATCTGCTCGAACATCGCCTCTTGCGTGTTCGCAACGTCACTGGAAAGGAACCCGCCGTGCCCGATCGCGGCGACGCTGCCTTCGCCGAGCGAAGTCTTTGCGGCGAGCACGGTGCCGTCGCTCATGGCGAGCGAAGCGCGTGCGTCGCCCCAGACGACGAGCGATGCGGGATTGCCGCTGATGCCGATGGCCCGTTCGGCGGGTTCTTCGGCGTGCAGGCCGGCGGGAACGGTCGATGCGGGCACGAGCATCGCCACGGAGATCCCGGCGGCAAAGGCGATCCGCGGGATAAACGATCGAACACGGAACGGCGGCTTCATCACGCCATACTAACGGAATCACCCGCAACGCACGCGGCGAGAAGCCCGGAACGGACGCCCGCCCAATCAGGACGCAGGGGTGCAAATCGGGCCTGTGCCTGCGGCTCTCAGCGGCGGAGCCTCGACGCCTCGGCCTGGTCGAGCAACTTGACTTGCTCCTCGGCGGCCCTGCGGGAATCGGGGCGGTCGGCGTGGCGGACCCACGCCTCTGAGCCGCGGATGCGGGCCTGCTGGCCGGAGTCTGGCTCTGCGCCTTCGGTATCGATGCCCCGGATGCCCAAACGCGTCCAGCGTGCGAGGCCGGGGCGTCGGGCGAGGGGTTGGGCGGTGTCCCACGCGGCGGGGGCGAAGTCGTAAAGCGTCGGCTCCGCGGATTCGCGGCGCCACGGGTCCCAGACGGGGTTGAGCTCCGAGGACGCGTACGAGCGGGCGCTGCCG
>REET01000260.1 GCA_007694925.1 Phycisphaerales bacterium
TCCGTGAGCAGTTCGATCGCCTTGCGCGCCGGCGGCGCGGTGATGCCCAGCAGCTCGCTGGCCCGCGGGACGGTCAGCACCGGGTTCGAGGGCAGCAGCTCGAGAAGCTGAACGGCGGTGATGGTCGCTCGTTTGTGACGGACGACCCGGTCGCGGTCCCGCCTCATGAGCGTGTGGATGGCCTGCGCGATGCGCACGCCGTCGTCGGCCGCTTCGGTGACGCATTCGAGGAAGAACGCGGTCCAGCCCTCCCAGTCGCCCCCGATGCGCACGGTCGCGAGGCGGGCGTAGTACTCCTGCTGGCGGCGCTTGAACGCGACGCTCAGGTAGAGCAGCGGCTGGTCGAGCAGGCCCCAGTGCTCCACCAGCAGCGTGATCAGCATGCGGCCGATGCGGCCGTTGCCGTCGAGGAACGGGTGGATCGTCTCGAACTGCACGTGCGCGAGCCCGGCCTTGACCAGGGGCGGCAGCGGGTCGTCCGAATGGATCCACTTCTCCAGCGCGGCCAGAGCCGGCGCGACCTCCTCGTGCGGCGGCGGCACGAAGCGGGCGTTGCCGGGGCGCGTGCCGCCGATCCAGTTCTGGCTGCGGCGGATCTCGCCCGGGAGCTTGTTCTCGCCGCGGACGCCGCGCATCAGGATGCGATGCAGATCGCACAAGAGCCGCGTGCTCAGCGGCAGGCCTTGGGGATCGGCGATGGCGGCACGGGCGTGGTTGAGAGCATCCACGTAGTTGCAGACCTCCTCGACATCGGCCGGGCGGTCGGTGTTGCTGGTGGCTTCAAAGGTGGCGACATCGCGGAGCGTCGCCTGGGTGCCCTCGATCTGCGACGAGAGCACGGCCTCCTTGCGGACGAAGCCGTAGAGGAACCAGCCGGGGTCGGGGATCATCGCCCCGGCCACGCGGAGAAGACCGAGGGCGTTAACGGCCGCGGCGTGCCGCTCGGCGAGTTCACCCACGACCAGGAGCGGCGGATTCGCTGGCGGCAGCGGGTGCGGCACGAAGGCCCGGACGGCCTCGCCGAGGGTGGTGGTCGTTCGGTATGTGCCGGTCTCACGGGGCATGGCTGGGAAACGGTCTTTTCCGAAGGGCTCATACTACGAAGCGATCGTTTCTCAGTCAAGATCGGTAAGAAACGATCGTTTCTTTGCTCCATGCGCCTTGCAAGCACAAGAAAATCCCTGCCGGGCGCCAGAAGCGGGCGATCGTCGGCGACGGCGAAGCTGGGGCGCTGACAGACTCGCACAGCCGGAGCCGGGTCGCTGTTTGACCGATTAATCGGGCATGGACCACGCTGGCGACAGACAGACTCCTGACCACTGGCACGCCGAGATTGCCTTCGATGGCGCGCAGGCCGAGGGTGCGCACAGCTACGAGAAGCACGCCGGCGCCGCGGCGGTCTGTCTGCTCATCGCGCTGGCGATCGGCGGGGCGCTCTGGTACCTGACCTCGCCCGCCCGCTGGCCGAGCGTGCAGGGCGTTGTCCTGGAGAGCCACTACTTCCCCTACGGCCAGCACCTGCGGGGGCCGTCGATCATCTACGAGTACGAGGCCGGCGGACGCGTGCACCGGTCCGACAACCTCACGCTCTGGCAGACCCCCAGCCGCTACGAGCTGGACACCACGCTCTGGCCCTGGGACGCCGAGCGACTGGTCGACAACCACCCGCCGGGCAGAGCGATCGAGGTCCGCCACCATCCGAGGCGGCACGCGCACGCCGTGATCGCCTGGACCGTGAACCACCCCAGCGGGCTGGGCGCGATCGCGGCGCTTGCGGTGTCACTTGGTCTGGCGGGGTTCTTCTGGATGAAGGCGCTCAAGGCGAAGGACAACATCGCACGGTAGAGCGATGCTCTGCGGTTCAATCTGTCCGAAACGCCGGCATCCATCCGGCTTCGAGCGTCACGGCGTGCTCGCGGTCCGTGGTGTGCGGATCGAGTTTGCGTCGATCGTCGCGAAGTTCACGGGATCGTCCTGAAGGCGGACCATCCGCCGGCCTGTGTGGACCTTGCCGTAGGCGTCGGTCGTCTCGACCTCGATCACATGCAGCCCCTCGGCCAGCCCGGATGTTTCGATCTCGATCGTCCAGTGGTGATCCGTGACGACCGGCTGGCTGAGCGCTCGCCGGCCCGGCGCTGCGTTCGCCCATTCCACGCTCTCGGCGCGGTGCTTGGCGTAGTTGTCGTCGATCTTGCTCGTCTGCGTCATGGTCTGCCACGAGCCATCGTTGCCGATGCGGAGGCGGGTCGTTGAGAGCGGGCCGCCGTCGAAGACATTGACGCTGACGCCGAGCGGCTCGCCGCGCCGGGCGACTTCACTAACATCGATGTGCATCTGCTCGTCGGGCCGACCGCCGAGTTTGCGGTAGCCGACGGTGAATCTCGGACCGTCGAACTCGACGACGGTGTAGCCGCGGGGCACGCCGTCGCGTTGGGTGGAATAGGGGATGCCTCGCCGGTCGGGCTTGCCGGTGTACCAGCTGCCGCAGATCGCCCCGACATTGTGGTGCAGGTGGTGCTTGGCCTGGGCGTTGTTGTAGCCCCGGTCGGGCCCGGCGACATGGTGGTGGTTGATGTGCGTGTGCCCCGAGGCGCTGAATGTGTGCGGGTGGTTCGAGAGGATCTCCAGAAGTTCCTTCGCCTGCGGCGTTGTGTGCACGGAGTCTTCACCCTGGAACGCGAAGAGCGGGATGTGCATCAGCACGGCGATGGCCTCGTCCGTCGGGACATCCTTGACATACTGGCGGACGAGTTCGAGCTGCTCGGGCCGGATCCGACCTTCGTAGTTGCCTCGCTGGGGCCAGCCGTCGCGACGCAGGCCGTTAAAGCCCTTCCAGTAGACATTGTTCAAGACGATGAAGTGGGCCTTGGCGTGCTGGAAGATGTATGTCGAGGGCCCGAAGGTCCGCCGGAACGACGCGTCGGCGTGGGCGTCGGTCGGGCTCATGAACTCGATGTCATGGTTGCCCACGATGTTGTACCAGCGGAACCCGCTCGTCGCGTTTGCGTCGTTGTAGAGGGCGTGCAGGTCGAGGTTGTCGCCCACCAGGTCGCCCATGCCCACGCCGAACGCCACGCCCTCCAGGTCGGCGAAGGCTTCGGTGGCGTCGCGCGAGTAGAAGAGCGCCTCCTCAACGGTGTACGGCTGCGGGTCGCCGAAGAGGACGCACCTGAACTGATCCGGCTCGTCGACCGCTTCGAGCTCGAAGTCGATCGACGCCGGCAGATCGCCCGTGGGGGCGATGCCGGGGAAGATGAAGTCGTCGTCGGGTGTGCCCGCCGGGACATGGTGGCGGAAGAACTGCGGCAGGTTCTTCGCGTTTGCCGGCGGGCGATACCCGCGGGGCTTGACGACCCAGAGCGTCGTGTCGTCTGTCACCTCGATGCTGTACCGGCCCGCGTTGTCGGTTGTGGCGAAAGTCAGGCCGTTGGAGACCTTCACCCCAGCCAGGCCCGCTCGTCGGCCCGATGCGTCGGTCGCGTAGACAACACCCTTGGCACGCCCGTTTCGCGCGTGGCCACGGACGGGCGCAGTGAGCCCGAACATCGAGCCTGCGGCGGCGGTCGCTCCGACATAGCCGAGGAATGAACGCCGGGACAACGGAGGAAGATTCGGTTGCGTCACGCGGATACTCCAGGCGTAGGACAGGTGTGTGTGCTAACGAGAATGGTTGTCAACGCGGTCTTGGCGTCGGTGTTCACGAACCATTCGAGGGCTCAGGAGGCAGGGCGTTCGGCACGAGGCGGAAGCTATCAGGTTTGTCGGGCCCCGGCCACCGTATGTGATCTGCCTTGGTCATCTTCTGAACCCTCTGCTTCGGTGCCGCTGGAACCTGTTCTGTGCACCCGAGACTGCCGCAGCCCCGAGAGCCTCAGTGTGGCGCCCGGTTTCGTCCTGATCAAGAGACACATCGGGGGCAAGCGGGTTAAGTTTCGGTTCAGCATTCCGAAGAAGTTCGGGCTGCGTCTGCGCACCGGAGCGATTCTGACCAACCAGCCCGTTGAAGAATGGGCTTTGGTCCTGGTCTTGGCGGAGAGCGTCTGGAACAGCGACCCGGTTCCGAGCGGGAGCGAGACGGGGCGTTCGCGCCGCCCACCGGCCGCCGCTCCACCCGCGCAGCCTCGGCCAGACCTCCTACGGCGCCGTCCCGATAAATCCAGAGAAAGACCGGCCGCCCTCGTGCGATGTTCGAGGGCGGCCGGTGGGAAGGGGAGCTCTGGGCGTCGTTGGCCTTACACGGTGAAGTCCGAGACGAGCGTCCTGAGGCGTTCGGCTTGGGCGGAGAGGGCCGAGGCGGCTTCGGCCGCCTGCCTCGCCGCGGTGCTCGCCTCCTGCGTGCCCGAGCTGATCGTCTCCATCGAGCAGGTCACCTCGCCGCTGGCTTCGGCCTGCTGCTGCGCGGCGGCCGAGATCGACCCGATGAGGCGTTCGACTTCCGCCGCGGAAGTGACGATCTCTTCAAGCGCGCTCCCGGCGCTTTCGGCGAGTTGGGACCCATGGGTGACCTTCTCGTTGCAGAGCTGGATCCGCTCGACCGTGTGGCGTGTGCCTTCCTGGATGGCGGTGATGCTGCCGGCGACTTCGAGCGTCGCCTGCTGGGTTCGCTCTGCGAGCTTGCGGACCTCGTCGGCGACGACGGCGAAGCCTCTGCCGTACTCGCCGGCTCTGGCGGCCTCGATCGCCGCGTTGAGTGCGAGCAGGTTTGTTTGATCCGCGATGGAGTTGATGACTTCGAGCACCTCGCCGATGGTGGAGGCTCTGGAATTGAGCTTCTCGATCTCGGTCGCCGTCGAGGTCACCTCCTGGCGGATCTGAGCCATCTCATCGACGGTCTTGCGGACGATGTCTCCGCCGCCGGAGGCTCGCTGCCCGGCCTGCTTGGAGCTGGTCGCGGCCTCTGAGGTCTGGCTGGCGACCTCCGAGACGCTTGCGGACATCTCGCTGATGGCCGCGGCGACCTGTGTGGCCGAGTGCTCCTGGGAGGTCAGCGTTCCGGCCATCTCTTCGGCCGAGGCCGCGATCTGCGTGCTCGAACTGGCGACCGCCTGGGAAGAGTTGACGACCTCGGACACCACACCCTGCAACGAGCCGACGAGCTCGTCGAAAGAGCTTGCGACCTGGCCGATCTCGTCGCGTTGCTGGAGGCCGACCCGCTTGGTGAGGTTCTTGGTAGTCGCGATGTCTTTGGCGACGCCGGCGAGGCGGGCCAGAGGACGCCCGATGGTGAGCCTGACGAGGAAGACGAGCAGCCCGAGCGACAACAGCACGAGCGGAACGAGAATCACCATCGCGTCCTTTGTGAAACCCGCGACCTGTGCGTCCACGACCGAGAGCGGCATCTCGACCTCGAAGGCGCCGTGCATGTCGCCGATCTTCCAGCCCTCCATGCGGAAGCCGAGGATGTCGCGGTCCATCCGGTTGCCCGCCTCGTCCTTGCGCCCGTAGGTCGCCGGATCGCCGTGGCACATCATGCACGAGGCGTCCAGGCGGATGGCTCGCATGTAGGTGTAGGTGTTGGTCTCCGGGTTGATGCGCCCGAGCGAGTCGGAGCCGCCGCCGTTGGCTTGGTCCCGAAGGTCGCGGAGCATCTCGGCCCGGAACGACCCCCGCTGGGGTTCGTTCTCCGGGTTCCTGGCGTTGAACGCGGGGACGCGGAAGGTCAGGTTCTCACGCTCGGCGGCCTCGCGTGCGGCGGTCCAGCCCGCGACCACGGGGATGGCGTTGTAGAACCGAGTATCGCGGTAGTGCCCGCCCTTCTCGAGCGACTCAACGACTTCCGCGATGAGGGTCTCTGTGTCGAAAGTGCCAGCCTCGAGGAGTCTCGCCGTGTGGTTCTTCGCTTCGTCGGCGACGGCGGTGAATGCCGCGGCCTTCTCGGCCATGGCGATCTCCATCCCTTCGCGGTGCTCGGACACGAACACGCTGTACGCGACCGCCATCACCACGACAACCATGACCGATACCGAGGCGACTATCTTGGTCGAGACCTTCATCCCGCCGATCACTCCTTTCGCGGCGGCGATCGGCCCGGTCTTCTCGGTGAACCCGGTCGCGCCGGGTCGATCCTGTGGGGTGTTCGTCTTCGTCACGGGGTGTTTCCTTTATCTTGTCCGGTGTTCTCGGCTTCCGGGCACAGGCCTGCGGCGGCCGGCGGCTCCGAGAGATCCCGCCTAAGTGCGTCGAGCTGGTCCGCGTTCGCGGTCAATAGCATCGAAAAGCGCGACAGCGCCTTGGAGATCCACAGCAGCGCGGTCTGGTAGTCGCCCTCCTCGGCGGCCGCGACCGCCCGTTCGTACATGTCCGGGTCGAGCCACATCGGCG
>REET01000222.1 GCA_007694925.1 Phycisphaerales bacterium
TCCCTCTTCGCCGCCGGCGATCCGGTCGCCGACATGAACGGCGACGGCGTCATCGACGCGGACGACTTCTTCGAGTTCCTGTCCCTCTTCGCCGCCGGCTGCCCGTAATCGGGCCTCCCGGCGACGCCTGAATCCCATCCTTCGAGCGCCCGTCGCCCAGTGCGGCGGGCGTTTCTTTGCGCCCCGCCCCGTCTATGCGCTCTGCGCCGAATGCGCGGGTCATTCCCGTTGCACCGTCGCGCATCGCGTGCTCGATCGTCCCACGGGTGGCTTCCCGCCCCTTCGAAACGCATCCTTGCTGGAGAACGACGCCGCTGCGGCGTCCCCGGGCCCAGGCCCTTCTCGAAACAAAGGACCGCAAGACATGCCTGCCAGGACCGCGACCTTCTGCTCGGCCGTGTTCGTTGCTTCGATGGCGCAGGCCCATCCCGCATGGTCGTTCTCGCCCGACGGCTTTGCGATCAGGTCGGGCGGAGACATCCTGATGGGTCACCGGGCCGAGGTCATCGGGGGAGACATCTTCACCGCCGGCAGGCTCCACATGCAGCACGACTCGTGGACCAACGGGACCGCGTACTACGGCACAAGCCTGCAGGCGAAGCACGCCGCGGGCGCGGGCGGGGGCTTCGAACAGTCGTCCGCCCCGTTCGGAGGCGCCCCCTGGTCGATCCCCGACATCGGGTCGGCGAACATCAGCGTCGGCCACGACGGCGCCTGGACGGTCGGCGCCGGCGCGTACCGGAATCTCGACGCGAAGCACCGCGCCTCGGTCGGTCTCTCGGCGGGTGAGTATGTCTTCCGCTCGATCAGCCTGGGCCACGACGCGGTGTTGAATGTCGACACCACGCTCGGCGATGTGTTCATCTTCGCCGAACGCGATGTACAGCTCGGGCAGCGAGCGAAGATCAATGTCACCGGCGAGGGCGGCGTCTACCTCGTCGCGGGCGATAGGGTCAGCTTCGGCCAAGACTCTGTCGCGGAGGCGGCGGTCTTCAGCCTCGCCGGACGCGTCGACATGGGCCAACGGGCCGAACTCACCGGCTCGATCCGGGCGCACGGAGAGGTGTCGCTCGCCCACGACGCGTCGCTGCTCCATCGCGCGTTCGGTCCCTCGGTGCAGGCTGTGATCCCCGCGCCGGCGACCGCCGCCATGCTCGCCCCCGGGCTGTTGCTGTTCGGGCGCCGTCGCCGCTGATCGCTCCCGCCGGTGTGTCGCCGGTCGCTGATTCGGTGAACGGGGCGGCCTTCAGGCCGCCTCGTTCTCATTGCGCGCCGCGTCAGACTTCCGACCGATCCAGGCGAAGCAGACGCCCAGCAGGCGGGGCCCGTCGATCGGCTTTGATGTGTAGTCGTCGCAGCCCGCGTCGAGGCAGCGTTGGCGGTCCTCGGCCATCGCGTGGGCCGTGATGGCGATGATCGGCGTCCAGACGCCCTCGGCCCGCAACGCCCGGGTGAGTTCCAGCCCGTCCATTTCGGGCATCTGGATGTCGGTCAGCACCACGTCGTAGGGCTTGCCGGACGCCACGGCCTCGCGGAACTTCTGCAGCGCCTCGCGCCCGTTCTCGGCGATGTCGACCGTTGCGCCCGCCCGCCTGAGGTGGAAGCCGATCAGACGCTGGTTGTCGACCCCGTCCTCGGCGAGCAGGATCCGGCCCGAGATCGCCATACGGGACGCCGACCGGGGCTGCCCGCTCTGCGTCGACTCCTCAAGCGACGAGGCGAGCGCCGAGCCGGGGAGCACCTCGACAGGCAGGTGGACGCGGAAGCAGGAGCCGCGCTCGGGCTCCGACCAGACGAGGTCGACCTCGCCCCCCATCAGTTCTGTGCAGCGCCTGCTGATGACCAGGCCCAGACCGGTGCCGCCGTGCCTGCGCCGGATGCTGTTGTCGGCCTGCGTGAATGTCGTGAAGAGGCGTTTCTGCTGCTCGGGAGTCAGCCCCGGCCCTGTGTCGGTGATGTCGATCGTCAGGCCGAGCCTCGCGTCGTCCCTTGGCGTCGTGTCGATCGTGACCGAGACCGATCCGCGGTCGGTGAACTTGACCGCGTTGCCGAGAAGGTTCAGCAGGGTCTGACGCAGGCGTGTCGGATCGACGCGCACGCGCGTGGGGATGGGCTTCTCCAGCCGCCAGTTCAGCTCGACGCCCTTGCTCTTGCCCCGGACGCTCATCAGGCGCAGCGCGTCGCGGAGGAGCAGGGGTAGGTCGGTCTCGACCGGCTCGATCTGCATCCGGCCGGCCTCGATCTTGGAGATGTCGAGGATGTCGTTGATGATCGTCAGCAGGTGCTCCCCGGCAGAGACGATCGTCTCGACCGCTTCGCGCCGGGCCTTCGGATCTTCGATCGCGCTCTCCTCGCCGAGGATCTCGGTGTAGCCCAGGATCGCCGTCAGCGGCGTGCGGATCTCGTGGCTCATGTTGGCGATGAACTCGCTCTTGGCCCGGTTGGCCGATTCGGCGGCGTCGCGGAGCTCCTCGAGTTCCTCGGCGCGACGAGCAAGTTCACGCCGAGCGAGGTATTGCTCGGTGATGTCGTGCATGATCCCGTGGATGCGCACGACGCGGCCGTTCTCGCAGACCGGGTGGCCCTGGATGCGGACCCAGGTCTCCCTCCCGTGGAGCGGGGAGAGTGGCACCTCCAGATCCCATGGTTCGCCGTGATCGACCCCGCGTTGTACCGACTGGATCACCAACTCGCGCACCTCGGGCGGGTAGAAGTCGAATCCGACTCCGAGATCCATGGACGTGCCCGGCGGAAGCCCGCAGATGCGGCAGATCTCGTCTGTCAGGAACAGGTCGTTCGTCTGGACATCCAGTTCCCAGCCGCCCACGCGGGCGATTGAGTTGGTCTGTTCCAGCAGCGTGGCCAGGCGGTGCATCCGCTCCTCCGACGCCTTCCGATCGGTGATGTCGGAAATCATGCCGTGCCAGATGATCGAGCCGTCGGGGTGAGCGGACGGAACCGACTGCCCCCTGATCCAACGCATCGAGCCGTCGGTGTGCCTGATCCGGAACTCGAACCGCCAGGTCTTCATGGTCTGCGCGGACTCGATGATCGACGCTTCCATCGCCTCTGCGTCTTGGGCGTCGACCATCGACATGATGAGCGTCGGATCTGATGCAAGCTGATCGTGGGAAATGCCGCAGAGTTCCTCGACGCCCTCGCTGATGTAAAGGAAATCCCTGCTCCCGTCGGGCAGCATCCGGAACTGGTAGACGGCGCCGGGGATCTGGCGGGTGATGTCGCGGAGCCTGGCCTCGCTCTCTGCCAGGCGCTGTTCGACGAGCTTGCGCTCGGTGATGTCCAGCACCATGCCGTGCAGTACAACGACCTCGCCCGCGTCGTCTCGTTCGACGACGCTCCTGTCGTACACCCAGCGGACCGATCCGTCGCCGCAGACGATCCGGTACTCCTGTTCGTAGCGTTCCACTCCAGCCGCGATGTACCCGGCCACCTCGGCGCCGACGCGATCGAGATCGTCCGGGTGCACCAGTTTGGCGAACGGGAGCTCGCCGCTGAGCAGGTCTTCGGCCCTGAACCCGAACTGTTCGACATTCTTCGAGACGAGCGAGACCGGCCAGCCCGGCTCGGGCATCCACTGGAAGAGGACGACATTCGAGGTTTCCAGCACCAGGTTGTGACGCCTGAGGAGCCGGTGCGTCTCGCGGTCGACTGTCAGATCTCTGAAGAACCAGACGCGAGCGAGCGGTCGCCCGCCCGCCTCGGCGATCGGCTCGCTCCGGACCTCCATGGCGCGACCGTCGCGGAACTCGATCTCCAGCCGCAGCGGCGCGTCGTCGTCGTCGAACGCTTTCATCGCGTCGCGGCGCGCATCGTCCGCGTTGTGGGCGTCCTGGATGATCCGGCCGACGGCTTGCGCGCCCGATCCGCCCGGGCGGGCCCCGGGATCTCCGAGCATCGATACGAACGCGGCGTTGAAGCGGAGGATTCTGCCGTCGCTGTCGGTCACCAGGATCCCGTCCGACGACGCTTCCGCCTGAGCCTCCAGGAGCGACTTCTGGAACTCGATCTGGCTCGCCGCGTTCTGGCGGGCGGTCAGGTCGATCGCGGCGCCGACGACGCGCACCGCGTTGCCCGACTCGTCGCGGATGATGTATGCGCGATCGAGCACGCTCGAGTAGTTGCCGTCCGCCTTGAGGAACCTGTATTCCTCGGCCCAGTGCGTCTCAGACCCCTCGACCGCGCGTTCAAAGCCCTCGACCACGCGGGACCTGTCTTCGGGATGGACCACCGAGACCCGCCAGCCGATGTCCTCGCCGACCTGATCCGGCCTCCAGCCGAGCGCCGGGCCGAGGTTCTCGTTCCACCAGATCCTGCCGCTGGCGACGTCGTAATCCCAGACGACATCTTCGGTCGCTCTGCTGAGCATCCGGAAGCGGTCGTGGCTGATCGACAGCTCGGTCTCGACATGCTTGCGCTCGTCGATGTTCCGGAATGTCACCGCGACGCCGTCGCCGACTCTCGCGGCCGAGACCTCGAACCAGCCGCGCAGGTCCGGACGGTCGTAGCGCAGTTCGCAGCGGAACGCCTCGCCGGTCTCGGCCACCCGGATGTACCGTTCCAGGAGCCCGGCCTCGATCACACCGGGAAAGACCTCCGTCAGCATCATCCCGGCGACATCCGATCCGGCCTTGCCCAGCAGATCTTGAGCGGCGTGGTTCATCATGATGAACCGGAAATCGACGATCCGGTCGTGCTCGTCACGCACGCTCGATAGCGCGTAAACGCCGTCCAAAGAGGCTTCGAGAACACCCGCCAAGAGCTCGCGCTGGGCGTTGAGCTGCTCGCGCCGATTCTTCTCCTCGGTGATGTCCCGCTCGATCGCGATGAAGTGGGTCACCTGCCCGTTGTCGTCGACGATCGGCTGCACATCGATCGCGAGCCAGTATCGCCGGCCCGACTTGCTGTAGTTGACGACCTCCGCGCTGAAGCCCTCGACCGACGCGACCTTTTCGCGCATCATCGCGACGGTCAACCGATCGGTCTCGGGGCCGTGAAGGACCGATCCCGGGGTCTTGCCCAGTACCTCGTCGAGCGTGAACTCGGTGATCCGCGTGAAGCCGTCGTTCACCCAGCAGATCCTGCCGGTCTTGTCGGTGATCACCACCGCGTTGTCGGTCTCGGCGGCGACATGCGACAGCAGCGTCAGACGCTCGTGCTTCTCCGCCAGCTCCTCGGTGGCCCGGTGGAGGTGTTCGCTGAGCTCAGACAGCGTGGCCAGGTCGGTCACGAACAAGGCCAGCTCTGACAGGAGCTGTACATGCTCATCCGGCACCCCACGCGCCTCGGTCCCGAACACACAAAGCGCCGCCGCCACCCGCCCGCTCTGATCACGGACGGGCACGCCCGCGTAGAAGCCGATCGGCATAGCCCGCACGCCCTCGATCCCCATGAACCGGGGGTCTGCCGCGGCGTCCGGAACCACCAGCGGCTCTTCCCCGGCGACGCACTGCGCGCAGATCGTGTCCTTCCGCGGGAGTTCTGCAAGGTCGAACCCGTGCGTCGCGGCGAAAACAATCCGGTCTCCGCAGCTCACAGAGACCGCCGCCATCGGCGAGCCCGTCAGCCGGGCGGCCAAGTCGACCACCCGCTGCAGGGCTTCGCGCCCCGGATCCTTCAGCATCGACTTGTCGCGGTGGAGTGATCCCACGGATTCAGGGGGTAAGCGTCGCTGGGCTGCCGTCTCGATGAACGCCGCCGTTGCATCGACGCCCGCCGGCGCAGGGTTCAGACCACCGGCCAGTCCGATGCAAATTCACCGCACTTTGCACCAGCCGTTGTCGCCGGACTTCCGGCGCCCGCGGGGTCTGTCGCCCGCAACCGGTTGCTCCGGCGCCGAGCCCAATGCCCGGTCCCGGCGCCGCCCCCGCGGGATCGATACCGGCCGAGCGCGATCACGCGCCCGAGGGGCTCGATCCCGGACGATTGTTATTGGACCGGGCGGAATTCCTGCAATCGCCGGGGCGGAACTCCCAAGAAGTGGCTTGCGGAGCGAGGGGGGCGTGCGCGCGCTCCTGATTCGGAGGTGCGGTGGTGGGTTCTGTCCTTACTGATCGACGGAGAAGTCATATGAGCAATCCATGTACACGGGATCGGGCTGGGGTTCTTCGCCGCGCGGCAGGCGGTGGAATTGTCGTCGCGTTCATCGGAGCGGCCGCGTTCGCAGACGCTCCCGCATGGGAGCCGTACCGCGGCCCGGTGAACGCCCCCGATGTCATGGGCGGTTACATGTCGACCGAGATCATTGTCCGGGTCGCGCCGGGC
>REET01000294.1 GCA_007694925.1 Phycisphaerales bacterium
GCGGCCCGTGCGAGGTGGACGACATCGAGCAGGCGGAGGAGGTCCTGCTTCTTCTTCTCCTCGATGGCTTGGGGGTCGAGGTCGCTGTCGGTGAGGGGGCGGACGGGGCGGTAGCGGCCGGGGGCGGAGGCGGGCTCGATGACGCCGAGCTTTTCGAGGGTGATCAGGGCGTACTCGAAGCGGCCGTCGCCGCGGCCTTTGCCGATGACATCGAGGTAGAGCTCGTCGTGGTCGAAGTCGGCGTGCCCGGCGTCGCCGTAGCGGCGGTCGATGGCGTGGCCGATCTCGGCGAGGAGGTGCGCGGGCGGGTTCATCCACTCGATGAACTGGCGTTGCACGGCGATGTCGTCCTGGGCGAAGAGGAGCTGGCAGGTGCTGGGCTCGCCATCGCGTCCTGCTCTGCCGGTTTCCTGTGCGTAGGCCTCGACGCTCGATGGGATCTGGGCGTGGACGATGAAGCGGATGTCGGGCTTGTCGACGCCCATGCCGAATGCGTTGGTGGCCAGGAGCAGCAGGCCGTCGTCGGGCCCCGCGTTGATGAACCTTCTATAGACGCGTTTTTTGTCCTTTGGGTCGAGCTTGCCGTGGTAGGTCTGGATGCGTCGGTCGATGCCGGCCTTTTCGAGTGCGGCTGCGATCTCGCGTCGGGCGTGTTCGAGGTGCTTGATGAGTGCGTAGTAGACGATGCCGGTGCCGCGGGTTTGGCGGCAGCGGTCGACGATGTGCTTGGCGCGGTCGGCGTCGGACCAGACTTCGTCGGAGCGGTAGGCGAGGTTTGGGCGTTCGATCGGCGCGGCGAAGAGGGGCATGTCCTCCTCGGTGACGCCGATGACGGCCCGGATGTCCTCCCTGACTCTGGGGGTGGCGGTGGCCGTGAGGGCGATGGTTGTGGGGTTGCCGAGGAGGCGGCGGAACTCGCCGATGCGTTGGTAGGCGGGGCGGAGGTCGTGGCCCCATTTGCTGATGCAGTGGGCCTCGTCGACGGCGAGGAGCTTGATCCCACCGGGGACTTTGCCGAGGGCCTCGACGAAGGCGGGTTTGTCCATGCGTTCGGGGGTGGCGTAGATGAGCTCGAAGTCGCCCTTGGCGAGGGCGGCCATGCGCTCTTCGCGTTGTTTGCGGTCGAGGGTGGAGTTGATGTATGAGGCGTTGATGCCCTTTTTGCGGAGGGCGGCGACCTGGTCTTCCATGAGGGCGATGAGGGGGCTGAAGACGAGGGCGACGCCTCTTGCCGTGTTCTGCGACCCGCCTTTTCCGGGGATGGCGAGTGCGGGGAGCTGGAAGCAGAGGCTTTTGCCGGCGCCGGTGGGCATGACGACGAGGGCGTCGCGGCCTTGCATGACGCGATCGATGATGAGGCGCTGGAGGGGGTAGAGGGCGTCGTGGCCGAAGCGTTGCTTGAGGATGTCTTCGATGGGCCTGTTCAAGGGGGATGAGGGTAGGAGCGGGCTTGCGCGGGGCGGTGGAGGCGGAGCAATCCGCACATCCTGTGCGGTCCAAGAGCCGATGAACGGGCTCCGGACGCGTCTGGGAGGTCCGGTACGATTTCGGCCCTTGCCGCGTGGACCGCGTGCGGGAGGGCGTTACAACTACATCCGCCTCCGGCCACTGACGGAAAAAGGAGCCCGACCTCGATGATGTTGTCGCTCGCCATCCTCGCGCTGTTGAGTGTTGCGGCGCCGTGGGTGTGCCGTTACGCCGGGCCGGCGCGTGGTGTGGTGCTGGCGGCGTTTCCGCTGGGGATCGGGGCGTGGTTTGCGAGCAAGATCCCGGCGGTGGCGGACGGGGGGGCGATCGTCGAGACATTCGCGTGGCTGCCCGAGCTCGGGCTGGAGATGACTTTCCGGCTGGACGGGCTGGGGCTGCTGTTTGCGCTCTTGGTGACGCTGATCGGCGCGGGTGTGCTGCTGTACGCGGGTTCGTACATGCAGGGGCACCACCAGATCGGGCGGTTTTTCAGCTACCTGATCGGCTTCATGACCTCGATGCTGGGGCTGGTGCTTGCGGACAACCTGGTCCTGCTGTTCATCTTCTGGGAGCTGACGAGCATCACGAGCTACCTGCTGATCGGCTTCAACCACGACAAGAAGGAGTCGCGGTCGGGGGCGTTGCAGGCGTTGATGGTGACGGGGCTGGGCGGGCTGGCGATGCTGGCGGGGCTGGTGGTGCTGGCGTTCGCGGCGGGTGACCTCGCGGGCGTGCCCGGCGGCGTGTGGAACATGAGCGAGCTGCCCGAGGGGCTCAGCGGGCACGCGCACTACCCCTGGATCGTGGCGTTGGTGCTGGCGGGGTGCCTGACCAAGAGCGCGCAGTTCCCGTTCCACTTCTGGCTGCCCTCGGCGATGGCGGCGCCCTCGCCGGTCTCGGCGTACCTGCACTCGTCGACGATGGTGAAGGCGGGCGTGTACCTGATCGCTCGCCTGCACCCGAACCTGGCGACGGGGACGGCCGAGGGGCTGTGGGAGGGGCTGCTGATCGGGTTCGGGGCGACGACGATGTTCGTGGGCGCGTACCTGGCGACGCGTCAGACGCTGTACAAGCGGCTGCTTGCGTATTCGACGGTGAGTTCGCTGGGCGTGATGGTGATGCTGATCGGGATGGGGCATCCGGACGCCGCGGCGGCGTACATCCTGGCGCACGCGATGTTCAAGGGGTGCCTGTTCCTTGTGGCGGGGATCGTGGACCACGAGGCGGGCGAGAAGGATGTCGCGGAGATCGGGAAGCTGTTTCAGGCGATGCCGGCGACGGGGCTGGCGGCGCTGCTGGCTGGGATCTCGATGGCGGGTGTGCCTCTGGCGCCCCTGGCGGGGTTTGTGGCCAAGGAGAAGATGATCAAGGCGGGGCTGGATGCGGGCCCGCTGACGGCGCTCTTGACGGCGCTGATCATCGCGGCGGGCTCGTTTACGGTCTTCATCGCGATCATGACGGGGTTCAAGCCGTTCTTCGGCAAGGCGCAGCGCGAGCCGAAGAAGCACGCGCACGAGGCGCCCTGGCCGATGCTGGCGGCGCCGGTGATCCTGGCGGTGCTGGGGATCGTGTACGCGTTGGTTCCGGCGCTGTTTGCGACGCCGGTGGTGACGGCGGCGGGCGAGGCGATCAAGGGCGGGCCTTTCGAGGCGGCGCTGCGTCTGGACGCGTTTTACTACTACGAGATCAGCCTGGCCCTGGGGCTGAGCTTGCTGGCGACGCTGATCGGCGTGGGGATCTACTTCGGGCGCGGGCTCTGGGTGAAGGCGACCTCGCCCTTTGCGAAGCTCGACGGCGTGGTCGGCCCGGCGAAGATGTACGACTACGCGATGCTGGGGCTGACGAAGGGGTCGTGGGCGCAGACGCGGGTGCTGCAGAACGGGTCGCTGCAGGTCTACATCAAGATGACGCTGGTGGCGATCCTGGGGATGTTCGCGTGGGCGATCTGGCGGACGGGGTCGCTGCCTTCGGTGGGGACGAACTTCGAGCGGACGGGGCTTTTGGAGTGGGTGCTGATCATCTCGATCGCGGTTTCGGCGATCGTGGCGACGAGGCTGGGGTCTCGTCTGGCGACGGTGGCGGTGCTGGGCGTGATCGGGTACGCGGTTGCGGTGGTGTTTGCGCTCTACGGCGGGCCTGATGCTGCGATGACGCAGTTTGCGGTCGAGACGCTGATCGTGGTGATCTTCGTGCTTGTGGTGTACCACCTGCCTCGGTTTGCGGTGTACAGCGGGCTTGCCGTCCGGGTGATGGACCTGCTGCTGGCGGCGACCTTCGGCGGTGTGATGGCGTGCCTGGTGCTTGCCGCGGGGTCGCAGGAGTTGTTCGCGCCGATCTCGGCGTACTTCAACGAGGCTGCGATGCCCGAGACGCCCGACGGGCAGTCGGCGTACGGGCGGAACCTGGTGAACATCATCCTGGTGGACTTCCGGAGTGTGGACACGCTGGGCGAGCTCGTGGTGCTGGGGATCGCGGCGATCGGCGTGTACACGCTGATGAAGCTGCGTGACGACCACGAGGGCGTGCCGGTCGCCGAGCGCGAGGGTGACGAGGATCAGAGCGAAGAGGGGGACGCATGAACTCCCTGGTGCTCCAGACCGCCTCGCGGTTCCTGCTGCCCCTGCTGCTGCTCTTGAGCGTGGTGATCCTGCTGCGCGGGCACAACACGCCGGGTGGCGGGTTCGTGGGCGGGCTGCTGGCGGCGTCGGCGTTTGCGCTGCAGGCGATGGCGTTCGATGTCGAGAGCGCCCGGCGGATGCTGCGTGTGAACCTGCTGGCGATGGTCGGGCTGGGGCTGACCTTGGCGCTGGTGTCGGGTTTTTTCAGCCTCGCGGCGGGCGGGCCGCTCTTGAAGGGGCTCTGGTTCGAGGTGCCGGTGCTGGGCTTTGACGACCCGATCAAGATCGGCACGCCGGTGCTCTTCGACATCGGGGTGTACCTGACGGTGCTGGGCGTTGTGCTGACGATGATCTTCACGCTGCAGGAGGTGGTTGAATGAGCCTGCTGCTTGCGGTGATCATCGGGATGCTGTTCGCCTCTGCGCTGTACATGATGATGCGCCGGAGCTTTGTGAAGCTGACGATCGGGCTGATCCTGATCGGGCACTCGGCGAACCTGCTGATCTTCACCTGCGCCGCGACGCGTCGCGACGGGAGCATGGAGCGGCTGCCTCCGGGGCTGATCGAGGAGGGCCAGACGCGGATCGAGGGCGATTTCGCCGACCCGCTGCCGTTCGCGTTGATCCTTACGGCGATCGTGATCGCGTTTGCGATCACGGCGTTCACGCTCGTGCTCGTCAAGCGGGCGTACCAGGAGGTCGGGACCGACGACCTCGACAACATGCGGACCACAGATAGATGAACGCACTCGTCGTCAGCCCGATCGCGATCCCGCTGCTCACGGCCTTCCTGTGCATGATGGCCTGGCGTTCGGTCGCGCTGCAGCGGGCGCTCTCGATCGCGGGGGCGCTGGCGCTGTTTGCCTGCTCGGTGCTGCTGTTTGTACGGGTGCTCGATGTGGGGGTGCTGGCGGCGGACATCGGGGGGTGGCGGGCGCCGTTCGGGATCACGATGGTGGCCGACACGCTGTCGGCGCTGATGGTGCTGCTCAACGGCGTTGTGGCGGTTGCGGTGGTGGTCTACTCGATCGGGGCGATCGGGCCGCGGCGGGAGAAGCACGCGTACCACACGCTGGTGCACTGCCTGCTGGCGTCGGTGTCGGGCTCGTTCCTCTCTGGCGACATCTTCAACATCTATGTGTGGTTCGAGGTGATGCTGATGAGCAGCTTCGTGCTGCTGACTTTGGGCGGGGAGCGGGGGCAGCTCGAGGGCGCGCTGAAGTATGTGACGCTGAACCTGCTCTCTTCGAGCCTGTTCCTGTCGGCGGTCGGGCTGCTGTACGGGCTTGTGGGGAGCCTGAACCTGGCGGACATCGCGATCAAGCTGGGGTCGGCGGGGGACGAGACGAGGCCGGTGATCGCGGCGATCGCGGTGCTGTTCATGGCGTCGTTCGGGATCAAGGCGGCGATTTTCCCGTTCTTCTTCTGGCTGCCCGCGTCGTACCACACGCCTGCGCCGGTGGTCAGCGCGCTGTTCGGCGGGATCCTGACGAAGGTGGGCGTGTACGCGATGATGCGTGTGTACACGCTGATCTTCGCGCCGGTCTTCCCCGCGGCGGGCGAGATCCTGCTGTGGATCGCCGCGTTCACGATGGTGACGGGCGTGCTCGGGGCGGCGGCGCAGTACGAGATCCGGCGGATCCTGAGCTTCCACATCGTCAGCCAGATCGGGTACATGATCATGGGCCTGGCGATCGCGCTGCTCGTGCTCGAGCGGATGGACGGCGCCCCGGCCGAGGACCGGCCGGCGATGGTGGCGACGGCCGCGATGGCCCTCGGGGGCGTGGCGTTCTTCATCCTGCACAACATCCTGGCGAAGACGAACCTGTTCTTTGTCGCGGGCGTGGTGCACAGGCTGCGCGGGACTGGCGAGCTGAAGGAGCTGGGCGGGCTGTACAAGGAACGCCCCTACCTGTCGCTGATGTTCATGGTCTCTGCGATGGCGCTGGCGGGGATCCCGATCCTGACGGGGTTCTGGGGCAAGCTGATTCTGGTGGTCGCAGGCGTTCGCGCGGGCGAGTACTGGATCGTGGGCGTGTCGCTGGGCGTGGGTGTGCTGACGCTGTTCTCGATGACGAAGATCTGGGCCGAGGCGTTCTGGAAGGCGAGGCCCGAGGAGGCGGAGGGAACCGAGCCGAAGCCGGACGACACGCGT
>REET01000290.1 GCA_007694925.1 Phycisphaerales bacterium
GTTCGTCGGGGTCGCCCGGCAGGAGGACGGAAACGGGCTTTCCCGGCAGTTCCCCGGGGTCCCAGCCGAGCGATTGCCGCACGCCGTCGCTGGCGAAAACGATTCGCCCCCGCTCATCGACGGCGACGATCGGCGGCAGCGCCGAGGCAAGGGCTTCATTTCGGAGCAGGAAAACCGCTTGCTCGCCAGCGGATACCCCGCCCGAGTGTTGATCCGCCCTGTACTCCCCGCACTCCGGTTCTTGATTCATCACTGGCTGAGGATACCAACCTCATCCGAGCGGATGCGGCTTCAAGGCTTTCCGACCGAAACGCGCCGATCGGGGAATTTTTCCTGTTGAACCGGCGTACTCAAAGCGGGATGCTCTACGCGTCGAGAGAGAGTCGCCAACGAGCACCCTTGAACGGGAGAACGACCATGCGATTCGTCATCAGACCGACCGCCGACCCGAAGAACGATGTCGATCTCACAGAGCGGCTCACTGCCGCGATCGCCGAAGAGATCTGGCTGCGATACGGGGGCAACGAAAGGCTGAACTGGCTTGAGGCCGAGTTGCATCTGCAAAGCATTCTCGGCGGCGAGAGCGCCCCTCGCCGGTCGGGCGGTCGACGGGATTCGCTGCTGGTCACGCGTCGCCTTCATGACGCGGCGAGACGCGATCGGGAAAGCGTGGGGGTGAGGTGAAGCCATGGTCACGCCGTACACAGTCATGCTCGTGGGCAGGATGTACAACGATTGCTCGCGAGAGGAAGTCTGCGGAGCGCTGCGGACGATCGATTCGGTGACGGATGTCCGGGCCGACCTGTGCCGGGGCACGGTGCTGGTCTGGCACGACGACCGGTGCGACCCGTCGGCGCTGCTCGGCGCGGTCGCGAAGGCAGGGTTTGCGCCCTCGATCCTGGTCGAGCCCTCTCAAACGCAATCAACGCCGGGCAGGACCGAGGACGCCGGTCGATCCCAACGGGCGGGACGCGACGCAGCGGCCGAGCCCGCGAGGGCGCCGCTCACGACACCATCCGACCAACGAAGGTGATGCAATCATGGTAGCGAGCTTTGGACATTCCGGTCAGGCGATCGTGCTCGCAGACGCACGCCAGGCGCGGCTCTTCACATGCTTCTTCGATGAGCGCGACCGCCTCCGCCTCAGCGAAATCGACGCGCTACAAAACGATCACGAGCACGACCCCGAGCCCCGCAGGCCGGAGCGGTCCGCGGGCAAGGACGCCGATATCCACACCCCCTCGCTGGGACCCGACGAGGTCGAGACCCGACGCTTCGTGCGTGAGATCGGCCAGTGGGTTCAGAGCACCGCCGGCCGACACGGGACCGTCGGGCTGCTCGCCGGGCCGAAGCTGCTCGGACTCCTGCGCCAGGAGCTCGCCCATTCGAACGCGCCGATCCAATTGTGGGAAGTCGACCTGACCGGCCTGCCGGAGAACGAACTTCAGGATCATCCCGCGATGATCCGGGCCGTCCGCGAGCTGCGCCGCCAGGCCGCGAAACTCTGACACGACACAACAACCGACTCTGGCCGCGATCCCGGGGCCGCGTCCGAACGGGTGGCGCGGCCTCGGTTATTTTTGGGCCATCCCGTTCGCCGCGTCGCAGAAGACCGACATCGCGGCCGGCCGCTCACGCTTGTACACTGTCGCTCGATGAGAACGGAAGCGGGCTTTGCGGCTTCCGTGATCCGGCACGATCCCTTGCCGCGCAGGGCCTCGGGCGGAGGCGTGCTCCGCCATCTGGTCTTGGCCCGAGGACTCCGGGACGATGCGTCAACGCACGGCGGGATACTCTGGAAGCATGATCCAAGGCCGGATAGGCTTCTGACCGGCAGCACATGAACGCAGTGCGAAAGTACAGTCATCAATATGGTGACGGAATGCTTTCTCGACGCTCTTTCGAGGCACATCGTTGAAATAGAATCCGGGGCGGCGCGTTGGACAACTGATCCGTCCGTGCCTCTCGACCCAACGAATCATGCAGCCCAGGAGTGCTCTTGTGAAACCGCTCTTCCAGTCCCGTCCCCGAAGACCACATCAAGCATTCTCCGCACGAGTCCTGACGGTCGCAGCCTGCTTCGGCGTCACCGTGGGCTATGGAACTTCGGAGGTTGCAGCGCAATCCCGATCCGCCGAAGGCGCATCATCCCAACGCGAGGCGGGCGAGCCGAGGTTCAACCCGCTCGCCCATGATCGGAGCGTCTGGCAGCAGCTGCTTTCTGATGCGCCGAAGATCCGTCGCGTTGTGATCTACACTGAACGCGGCGTCGAGGCGACCACCGAGTCTGACGATCCCGAAGTGATCGCGCGGCTCCAGGACCACGCGGTCTCGATGAAGGCCCGGATGGAGGCTGGGGCTCGCGTTCGGGCTTGGGATCCGATCTTCGTCGAGCTCTTCGCCCGGCACAAGGCGGTCGAGCTCCGAGTCGAGAAGACCGACAAAGGCGTGAAGATCTAGGAATTCTCCGACTAAAAAAAAATCGTCGCGTTGCTCTGGTCGCACGCGGCCGGCGTGAGCGATTTCGTCCGCGAGGGGCACGAGGCGGGCCGCAGACCGACCGCCCGGATCCGACCGGGGACGGTTCCGCCGCCGGAAGCCGCGCTCGGCGGGATCCGACACAGGTTCATCCTCCACCAGCCCTCGCCCGCGGAGCTCGACATGCTCCGCGAACTCGGCGTCCATCGCGTGATCAGCTTCCGCCCGATCGAAGAGAACCCCGACTATGACCAGGCGGACGCCGTTGAGTCGCGCGGCATGCGTTGGGTCCACATTCCCTACTCGGGCCCCGATGATCTCGACAGCACGATCATCGATGCCTCGCGGAAATCCTTCGCGGAGGCAGACGCCGCTGGCGAGACCGCCGCGATCCACTGCAGAACCGGAAACCGAGCCGGACCGGGCTGGATCGCCTATCGGGTGCTCGACAAAGGCGTCTCTCGCGAGCAGGCGTTCATTGAAGCTCGCACGATGCAGATGATCACTCCAGAGTTTGAACAGATCATCATCGATTACCTCGATTCACGCAGCAAGGACGACTCCGGCGAGAACTGAACGTGTTCTGCTTTCACGCCCCGTTCAATCGGCGCCTGACCTCATCCCCACTCCAGATCCGCCACGATCGGCAGGTGGTCCGAGGCGAGGCGGGCTTTGGCCGTTCTCTCGGCGCGCACCTCCGCGGCGCTCGGCGCCGGATCGGCGAAGATGCGGTCGAGCGAAAACAGCGGGAAAAAGCTCGGAAAACTCCGCGCGCCGAACTCCGACTCGAAGCAGTCCGGCGTGAGCACCCTCGCCGCCGTGCGGCGCGGCAGCCATTCGTTCATGTCCCCCATCAGCAGGCGGAGCTGACCCTCGGGCTTTTCCCGCACCGCGTCGCGGATCATCGCGATCTGGCGCCGGCGTTCGCGGCTGGCCAGCCCCAGGTGCGTCACCATCGCGCGGACCTCCCGCCCCTGCTTTTCGAGCTTCGCGTCGATCGCGCCGCGCGGCTCGCGCCGCGGGTGCGCCAGGTCGAGCTTCGACGCCGAGAGCACCGGCAGGCGAGTGAGCAGGCCGTTGCCGTAGCGACCGTCGTGGTCGTGCAGCGTCGGGCCCTCGATGGGCTTCATGTCCAGGGCGCGGGCGATGTGGAAGAACTGGTCGGCGCCCTCGAAATCGTCTCGGCGCCAGTCGACCTCCTGCAGACCGATGATGTCCGCGTCGATGTCGGCCAGCACCTCGGCGACGCGCTGGGGGTCGTAGCGCCTGTCGGTGCCGACGCAGGCGTGGATGTTCCAGGAGACGACGCGGAGGCGCACGCTACGAGCCCCCTCGCTCATCGGCATCGTCGTCTTCGTCGGGGTCGCCATCGACCGGCGACGGGGCGAACTTCTTGATCAGGCGCTGGGCGACGATCGCGAGCACGATGACGCCGACACCCACGACCGCCGCCTGCGCGACCCTCGCCGGCGTGGGGTCGGTGACGAGTTTGCCGAGCTCGCGCCCGAACACAGAGAGCAGCACGATCCCTGGCAGCATGCCGATCATCGTTCCGGCGAGGTAGTCCAGCCACCTGACGCCCGTGAAGCCGAACGCCGCGTTGACGACGGCGAAGGGTGCGACGGGCATGTTCCGCACCACCGCGACCGAGAGCACGCCCTCGCCCTTGAGCACCTTGGCCACCCGCTTGGTCCGGCCCTCGGCGAACCGCCGCTGCAGGCCCGAAGGCGCCATCCGCCCGAACGCGAACCCGGCGATCGAGGCGCCCAGCACGCCCATGAGAGAGACCGCCAGCGCCCAGGCGACCCCGAAGATCGCGCCAGACGCCGCGATGAGCACCACGATCGGAAAACCGAAGCTGCCCAACGCGATAAACACGGCGATCACCCCCGCGATGCCCGCGGGGCTCTCGCGGATCGTTTCGACCACCCCCTCCATCCGCTCGCGGTCGGCGAGCTCGCCCAACGGCGTCACACGCCAGACCGCTGCGATCAGCACGATCACCGCAAACCCCAGCAGCGCGAGCTTCCAGCGGCGGGCGTAGCCGACGCCGACCGACAACGCTTTCCGCAGCTTGTCCCGCTTGCCGATGTGCTTGGCGAAGGTGTCGAGCGCACGCTTGGCGTCCTCCTCGCTCGGCGGGCGTTCCGGGTCGGCCAGCCCGATCTCCAGAGCGATTTCGCGGGTCGGCTTCGGCGTGCCGTGCTCGAAGGGCGCGAGCGTGCGCTCGCCGCCCCGCAGCGACTCGATCGCCCCGAGCACCGAGCCCTCATCCTTCTCCGCCCGCGCGACCTCTTGCGCGTCGACGCCGAGCAGATAGCCGATGAGCCTGCGCCGATAGCCCGCGACAGCCTCGACCGCGTCGCGCTCGTCGGCGCCGACGCGGACGGTGGCGTCCAGCTCGGTGTCCAGACCCATCGAGCGGGAATTGAGGTTCGCAGAACCGATGCGCAGCAGGCGGTCGTCGATCACCATCGTCTTGGCGTGGATGTAGACCGAGTGCTCGAACGGTTTCTCGGTATCGCGGCCGTTCAGCGTCGCCCAGTAGGCCCCGAAACGCTTGTTTGTGTCCGCGTCGCGCAAACGCTCGAAAAGCTGGTCCCGGCGGGTGTCCATCGCGATCGACTGCAGCTTGCCCGGGCAGCCGAAGGGGAGGATCAGGATCACTTCCGGCCCGTCGTCCTCGCGCAGGCGTTCGCAGAGCTCGTCGGCGATCTTGCCGGAGGCGAAGTACTGCGTCTCGACGAAGATCAGCTTCTCGGCTTCTCGGATCTGTTCGATGAACGCCGCCTCGACCTGGCGCAGCTCCTTGCGCCCGGCGTAATCCGGCTCGGTCAGCGCGAGCTCGACCTCGCGATCGGTCAGCAGCGGCTCGACGCCCTCGGGCCATGGGTCGTCGCCATCGCCGCCGGACGCACCGTCGGTCTCGGGGGGATCGACAGACTCCCCCGTCGCCCTTCGCCAGCGCTCGCGGCACCACTCGCCAACCCGTCTCGCCGCCTCATCGTCCAACGCGAGCATGATGTCGTGGTACGGATCGCCATAGGTCGGGATCAGACCGGGGTTGCGCCGGCGTTTGTCGGCCGGGCGGTGCTCGTGCGTGTCCCACCTCGACTTGGTCAGGTCCATGCCGCCCACGAACGCGACGCGGTCGTCGACCACAACCAGCTTCTGGTGCTGCGAGCCGAGCGGGGGCGTGTCCTTGTCCCACACCAGCTTGATCCGCTTGCGTTGGTCCCAGGGCCGCTTCATCCGCGGCAGATGCTGGCGCTCCAGCGCGAACATCGACGAGCCTTCCCAGATCAGAAGGCGCACCTCGAGCTCCGGCCTCGCTTGCACGATCGCTTGCAGAAGATCGGCCAGGCGGACGGGCCACTCGCTCTCCTCTTCGGCTCGCTCGGCCTCCTCGCCCCGCAGCAGATCCACCTCGCTGTGGATCTCCCAGCCGACGATGAAGACCTGACGCTTCGCTCTGATCAACGCAGAGCGGACAGCGGCGTAGTACTCAACCCCGTCGACGAGGGGCGCAAGGCGCTCGGCCCGCTCACGCCACCTATGCGTCGCGCCGAGCGAGGCGTCATCGGTCGTTCGCGTCCCCGGATCGCCTTCGGCCCGATCGTTCATGCGTCGCAGACTCCGTCAGAGCCGAT
>REET01000297.1 GCA_007694925.1 Phycisphaerales bacterium
CACCAGCGGCCGCCCGCGGCTGGTCACGAACATCAGCTCCCCCTTCTCCCGCCCGCTGTCCCGCATGTACTCGGTCACGGCGTCCCAGACCGCCGGCGGCGTCAGGCCGTACCGCTCGATGCCCGTCTTGCCCCGTCGCAGGTCGTAGCTCTTCGAGTCGATCTGGCCGACGCGGATGGCCGCGAGATCGCTCTGGCCGAAGCCCAGGCCGATGCCCATCCAGATCATCGCCCGCCCACGCACATCCGCCGCGGCCAGCAGCTTCTCGACCTGCTCGCGGCTCGGCAGCCGCTTCTTGCTGGCACGCCTGCCCGAGAGCCGGTCCAGGGCGTCCCAGTTCCAGCCGAGGACCTGCTTGCCGTACTCGGGCCGGCCGGCGCGGTCGATGATCCGCTTGACCACCTGCATCTTCCGGTTCACGGTGCTCGACGAGGCCCCGGACTCGACCATCTGACGGTTGAACGCCTCGACATCGATGATGTCCAGGTCCGCCAGCTTCATGCGGCCCACCGAGCCGACGCCGTGCCGCTCGTTGAGGAACGCGAGGAAGTCCTTCACGGCCTTCTTGCGGTCCGAGAGGACACGCGGGGCGATCGTCCCCGCGGCTCGACCGTCGCCGTCTTCCCTGGCACGGTCGGTCTCGTAGCGGATCAGCCCCGAGGCCACATGGGCGATCGAGCCGGGCTGCACCGCCGCACTGCTCGGACTTCGAGAGCCCGCCCGGCTCGGCTTGGGCTTGGCCGTGTCCTTTGCGGCGACCGGCGGCGCCCGGCCGTCGCCCCCGAGGTACGCGGCGACCCACGCGTGGTACGCACGCTCCGCCTCTGCCTTGGACTTCTCCCCGAACCGGACCTTCCGCGGCACGCCCGTCTCCGGATCCCGGTAGGAGACGTGCCAGCCCAGGCCTCGCATATCGGTATGCTTCAGCTGCGGAACCCGCCGCTTCCTGCGCCGCCTGGCCACCTCTTCACCGCCTCTCCGCCCGACCGCTCCGGGACCCTCCGGAGCGGGCTCGGCGACACACATGTAGTGCACGATTCTTGGAAATGCAGTGCAAATCGGCTCTCGACACTCAGTGAACCGGTTTTCCGACTCTTCCCTCCATTTTTTTCATCAGAGCGCCGAAGTATCGGAGTGGCCGGTTCGGTGTGATGCGATGGGCATCCTCGACCACCACCGCGTGAGTTTCAGCTTGCTTGTCATCGCCGTGATGCGCGACCGTTCAGTGAAATCGGTGTTGCGTTGCGACTTTGGTTCGGGCGCAGCCTGTGAAACGTGCTCGCCAATGCGCTCAGATCCCAGCGTTCAACGGGGCAGTGCAAGGCGGCCACATCCAGCGAGCGGCCGTCGGTTGTGAACCGGAGGCACATGACCGCGCCACCGGCGGTGAGCGTCGCGACCGGTCGGCCCGAGGCGAGGTCGAAGACCGTCACTCGGCCGAGGATGTCCCCCACCGCGACGCTCTTGCCGCTCGGGTGCACATCCACAGAGAACAGGCTGTGTTCGCCGAGGCGATCGGATGACCGCACACGCGCTGTGCGCGTGTCGACGCAGTGCAGACGCCCGTCGTCGCCGACCGCAGCCAGCGTGCGGCCGTCCGGGCTGAACGCGAGGCTGCGGATCTGCGACGGTGATACCTCGATCCATCGGCGGACCCCGAGCGTGGCGGGATCGATCAGCGCGACACGCCCGTCGCGGAAGGCGACTGCGCCCAGTCTTCCGTCGCCGGCGACGCGCAGGTCGCTCGCTCGGGCCGGTTCACCGGGCGCGGTATTCCGGTGGGTGACGACGGCGTCTCTGAGTGTGATCCTGAACCAGAGTCCGTCGTGTGTGCAGGCGAGCAACGCCGGCTCGGCGTCGGCTGCGGATACGAACGCCAGACCCGTGATGCGCTGCCCGGGACCCAGCGAGACGACCTCGTGTTCGAGGTGTGCCCCGTGCACAGTCGGTCGGAAGATGAGGACCCGATCTTCGATGCCCGCTCCGGCCATGAGGCCGGTGCGCGGGCAGATCGCAACGCGAACGATCTCTATCGGGTGGTCGATCGCAAGCCGACGGTTCGCGTGCGGACCGTCGGGAGTGTAAATGATGATGCGTCCGTCGTCATCGCTTGCCAGCAGTTCACGCCCGCCCTCGCGTGTGGCGAACTCATGGGTGCGAGCGGTGCTGTCGCCGAGTTTGCGGCGCCACTCATCGCCCGGCGAAAGCCAGAGTCGGAGCACGCCGTCGGGATCGGCGGTCAGGATGTGCCGCCCGTCCGACGCGATCGCGTGGACATAGACGGCCCGCTGCCCTGTGAGCGCCGGCAGTTCCCGGCCCTCTGGCAGGGCCCAGAGGCGGAGCGTGGAATCACCGAACACCTGTCCGGCCAGCGTGCGTCCGTCGGCGCTGAGCGTCGCGCCGATGCGCGTGCTGTGGCGGATGGAACGATGTTGCGTCTGCCCGGAGTCGTTGCGGATGATCGTCTGGATCCCGCCGGCGTGGGTGACCGCGAACACGCGGCGATCGCGGGACGCGTGCACCTTCGCGTGCTCGGGCGGCAGACCTTCGGGCACGATCGGGTCCGGGCTCCAGGGCGCAGACCGCCCGGTTTCGACATCGACGCGGACCAAGCGTGCGCCCGCGTCGATCGTGAACAGCGCCGGCTCGTCCGGATCCAGCCACGGACGCATCTGGGCGGCGACGCCGGGGATCAGCCGACGGTCGCGCAGGTCCGGCAGCGTCAGCACCAGCGCGTCACCGTCTTGGCTCAGGACCGCGGCGCCCCAGTCGGTGAGCCGCTCAGCGACCACCGGGAACGGGAGATCCCCCAGCGGGCGATGGGCGAGCGTCTCGCCCGTCTCGGTTCGGATCCAGCGGATGTGGTCCGCGTCACGGATCAGCGCGTGGCGCCCGGAGGGTGAGAACGCGGCGCTGCGTGGCGTCGGCGTGAGCACAGGGCCTTCAGTGAGCTGCGCTCGACCGGCATCGACCGCGAGCCACGCGAGCCCACCGGTCTGGGCCAGCATGACAAACCTCCCGTCCTCTGCGGGATGAACCACCGCCACGCGCCCTCCCGGCGCGCGCAGGATGTCGGTGCAGGTCGCGCGAGCCTGCATCTCGACGAACGCCCAGAGCAGCTCGCGCTCGCGCAGCCCTGCGACCCAAAGACCCTCGACAGGATCGAACGCGTCCGAGCCCAACGGCGTGCCGGCGACCTGGGCCCAGAGCACGCTTTCGGCGCGATCGCGCGCCCCGACGGCTGTGTGCGCTCGGAGCTCCTGCAGCCGGCTCTCGCGGAGCGCCGCGGACAGGCTGACATTTCCGACCATCATCGCTCCGACGACGCCGATCAGACCGAGCAGGCCCGTCCCCGCCAGCGCCAGCGCGACGCGGTGCCTGCTCGCCGCCTTGCGCAGGATGTAGAACCGGCTGTCGGCGCGGGCCGCGACCGCCTCGCCGCTGGCCGCGCGACGCAGGTCCGCCGCCATCTCGCCCGCCGACTGGTACCTGCGGCGCGGGTCCTTGGCCATCGCCTTGAGCACCACGGTCCGAGCGTCGCCCGGGATCATCGACGCGTCCCGCGCGGGCGGATCAGCGGTCGCGATGTTCTGGATCGCCGACTGAAGCGAGGAGGTGACATCGTACGGCAGGCGCCCGGTCAGCACGCGGTACGCGATCACGCCCAGGGCGTAGAGATCCGTCCGTGTGTCCGGGTCGGCGCGAAGGCCGGCGACCTGCTCCGGTGCGGCGAACGCGAGCGTGCCCGTAAACTCCCCGGTCCGTGTCAGCGTCTCGTACCTGTCGGGCGCGTCGTGCATCCGCGCGACGCCGAAGTCCAGAACGCGGACGCGCCCGTGCTCGTCGATCAGGATGTTCGAGGGCTTGAGATCGCGGTGGATCACGCCGCGCTGATGGGCGTAGGCGACCGCGTCGACGACCTCGGCGAGCACGTTGAGCAGCCCCGGCTTCGTGCCTTTGCGTAGCTCCGCGTTGGCATCGGCCCAGTCGTCGAGCGGGACGCCCTCGATCCATTCCATCACGATCGCATCGCGTCCGTCGGGAAGGACGGTCGAGTCGATGAGGCGCACGATTCCTGGGTGGCTGAGCGAGCCGGAGATCCGGATCTCGCGCTGAAAACGCGCGCGTGCGACATCGGAAGCCGAGCCTGTGGGCGTCGCGGGCCACCGATGGAGCACCTTGATCGCGACAACCTGTCCGGTCGCGTCCTGCCGAGCCCGGAAGACGACCCCCTGCCCTCCGCGGGCGTGCTCCCGGAGAACCGTGTACCCCGCGACGGGGGGGATCGCGGGCGTCTCGCCGGGTGGTTGCCGGGTTTGCGGTGTCACGCCCGCGCCATCGGCGGGCTCGCTGATCACGCGCGCGAACCGAAGGGCAAACCGCGCGTCCTCGATCGCATCGGCGCAGGACCGGCATCGGGCCGCGTGCATTTCGGCCCACGCCTGCGCCGGTTGGCCTGCGGCGATCGCCTCCGCCTCGGCCGGGGTCAGACAACCTGGTACCTGCTCGACCATCGCCTCAACGCCCCGTTCACTACAGCCCGTCGCGGCAGGCCCGATCGATCGCCGTGACAAGTTCACTGAGTTTCCGCGCGACGCGATGCCGCGCGACATAGACCTGATCCACGGTCATCCCGCACGTCTGGGCGGCGGCGGTCGCGGGCACGCCGCGCAACGCCGTCAGCTCGAACGCCAGCAGTGTCTGGGGCGCGACCTCCCCCTGCTCGCGCAGCCTCGCCCAGGCCCGCTCGAAGACGTGACGCTCCAGCGCCCGCTCGAACGCCTCGGCGATGACCTCTGTCTCGGGCGCGTCGCTCTGTTCGAACCCGAGCCCGAGCGTATGACGGCGGGCACGCTGGATGTCCACGATCCGGTAACGCGCGATCCCGACGATCCAAGAGGAAAGCCGACCGCGGGACCGGTCGTACTTCCCGGCCTGATAGTCCCGGATGGCGCAGAGCATCGTCTCCTGCGCGGCGTCCTCGGCGTCCTGCGGCGAGAGCCCGACCCGCCTGGCCGTCGCCACGATCACGCCACGGAACCGCTCGTCGAACTCCGCCCAAGCCAAGTCGTCGCGCGAGTCGTGCAGACGACTCAGCAGCAGCGTCGTCGTGACCAGGGCGGCATCAAACACATGGCACCAGAAAAACGCAACACTCGGAGCAAGATCCTACGCCTTCGCCCGGACTCTTCCCAGATACAAGGAAGGCCAGCCACGCGAGGCGCGTCGCCCCGGTGCTGCGTCCTCCAGTATACAGCATCAGGAGAGTAAGACATGGTATTTTCTCATACGGTATGCGGTAGGATCACAGGCCCGTCGCGCCTCGCCGGGGGCGTGCTTGTCGCCCTGACCGCCGGACAGGCCTTCGGGAGCGTCGTCTTCTTCGACGGCACCTTCGCTTCCGCCAACTGGAGCGAGGTCAACATCCTCGGACCCGGTAACGGATCGCTGTCCTTCGTCTCGACCCAGCAGCAGCCAGTCGGCGGAAACCCAACCTTCTGGCGACAGGTCACCATCTCGCTTGACGCCCAGGCCCCCTTCACGGCCATCTTCAATCTGAACCTAAACGCCACCGCCTTCTACAACCCGAGTACACAGGGCGCGATCACCGTCGTCGACTACTCGGAAGACTCGATTGCGCTCAACGACGTCGGGAATGTGCAGGCCAGCGGGCTGCTCGTCCTGCAAGGCGGCAGCTACTACATCCAGCGCAACCCGACCCTCGTGATGCCGTTCTCTTCGTTCAGCAACTGGGCGCCCAACAGCGCCCCGGGGCTGCTCGCCTCGGACCTTTGGGAAGTGGACTTGGCCGGTCAGGTCGACCCGACCTCGAACCCGGACTTCTCCGCAGCCGGCGGCGTGATGCAACTGGGGTTCTATCGCGGCTCCTCAAGCGGGTTCGCGACCGGGGTGTCGGTCCGTGAAGCCGGGATCGACAACTGGTCTGTCCGGATTGTCCCCGCCCCTGGCGCCGCATGCACGCTGGCGCTGATGGGCGCCCTGGGCGCCGCCCGCCGCCGCCGCTCAACGCGGGGATGATCAGGCAAGTTCCTGTGACGCTGCTGCCGAGCAAAGCGGGTGCTCGTCCGGATCGAGCGTCTCTTGATGCCGTGGGGGGGGGGGGGGG
>REET01000300.1 GCA_007694925.1 Phycisphaerales bacterium
AAGACCGCCAGCACCGTCATCACCTGTTGTGTCATGCGTCCCCTTTCCCGATCAGAATTCGGGGCGCGGATTGCTCCCCGCAGCGCCCGCCCCGCGGCGTGCTCCCATAGCAGTCTACAAACATCCTGTTGGGGCTCCAAGGCCCCTTCTTGCGTCTCCAGCCCCTGCCCTGTAGCGAACAACGCCAGACCGCCATTTCGGCAGTGAAGAGCCGCCATGGGCAGGCTGTGGCGGATTTCGGCCGCGCCGGGCCTTCAAAAACATCCGGCACGCACGCTCACACGGGATGATCCGGGCTGGCGCGCGGGTTGCAACGGGTCCAGATGGCGATCCTTCGGCCCCGCGCCGGCGGCATCGCTGCAAGGAGACCGTCCCGTGAGACCAGACAGACTGACCACCGCCGCCCAGCAGATCCTCGCTTCGGCCCAGACCGACGCCGGAGCGCGATCCAACCCCGAGGTCAACGGGCTGCACATCGGCGCGGCGATGCTCGAAGACGCGAGCGGTCCCGCCGCGAACATGCTCGCAAAGGCCGGCGCAGACGCGGCCCGCCTCAAGCAGATCGTCAACGCGGAGATCGACCGCCTGCCCACGACCAGTTCCGGCGCCGGCGGCGGCGGGCGCGAGCTCATGGACATCCTCGCCAAGGCCGAAGCGTCGGCCAGAGAGATGAAGGACGCCTATGTCTCCACCGAGCACCTGCTGATCGCGCTGGCGGAGGTCAGGGGCCCGATGAAGGAGGTCCTCTCGACGATCGGCGTCGAGAAGAAGCACCTCGCCGAGGCCGCAAAGCAGATCCGCAAGGCCTCGGGCGTCGAGACCATCAGCGACCCCAACGCCGAGAGCTCGTTCGAGGCGCTCAAGAAGTACGCCATCGACCTGACCGAGAAGGCCCAGCAGGGCAAGCTCGACCCCGTGATCGGGCGCGACGAAGAGATCCGGCGCTGCATGCAGGTGCTCAGCCGTCGCACCAAGAACAACCCCGTGCTCATCGGCGAGCCGGGCGTGGGCAAGACGGCCATCGCCGAGGGCCTGGCCCTGCGCATCGTCAACGGCGACTGCCCCGAGGGCATGCGCGAGAAGCGCATCATGGCCCTCGATGTCGCGGCGCTGCTCGCGGGCGCGAAGTTCCGGGGCGAGTTCGAGGAACGCCTGAAGGCGGTCCTCCGCGAGGTGCAGGCCGCCAGCGGCGAGATCATCCTCTTCATCGACGAATTGCACACGGTCGTCAGCGCCGGCGCCGCAGAAGGCGCCGTCTCGGCGGGCAACATCCTCAAGCCGGCCCTCGCCCGGGGCGAGCTCCAGACCATCGGCGCCACGACGCTCAACGAATACCGCAAGCACATCGAGAAGGACCCCGCCTTCGAGCGGCGTTTCCAGCCTGTCTATGTCGGCGAGCCGAGCGTCGAGGAGACCGTCGCGATCCTGCGCGGGCTGAAGGAACGCTACGAGGCGCACCACGGCGTGCGCATCCAGGACGCCGCCCTCCTCGCCGCCGCCAACCTCTCCCACCGCTACATCGCCGACCGCTTCCTGCCCGACAAGGCGATCGACCTCGTCGACGAGGCCGCAAGCCGCCTGCGCCTCGAAAACGACTCGATGCCCACCGAGCTCGACGAACTCCGCAGGCGCATCATGCAGCTCGAGATCGAGCGCGAGGCCCTCAAGCTCGAAGCGAGCGCCAAGCGCGATGGGCGAGGCGAGGCCAAGCCCGAGAAAGAGAACAAGGAGCTCGACCGCGTCGAACGCGAGCTCGCCGACCTCCAGGAACAGAACCACGCCCTGACCTCGCGCTGGGAGGCGGAAAAGAAGGACCTCGACGCCGTCAAGGAACTCAAGGCAAAGATCGACGCCAAACGCACCGAGCTCGACCAGGCCCAGCGCCGCAGCGACCTCGAAACCGCCGCCCGCATCCAGTACGGCGAGATCGTCGAGCTCGAAAAGCAGCTCCGCGCCGCCGAGAAGATCCTCGATGAACGCCAGATCAAGGGCGACGCCCTCGTCAAGGAAGAGGTCGACGCCGAGCAGATCGCCGAGATCGTCGGCCGCTGGACGGGCATCCCCGTCAGCAAGCTGCTCGAGACCGAGCGCGAGAAGCTGACCAACATGGAAAGCCTGCTGCGCAATCGCGTGCTCGGGCAGGACGAGGCGCTCACGGCGGTCGCCAACGCGGTGCGGCGCAGCCGCGCAGGTCTTTCAGACCCCAACCGCCCGATCGGCAGCTTCCTGTTCCTGGGCCCGACTGGCGTCGGCAAGACCGAGACCGCCAAGGCGCTCGCGTCGTTCCTCTTCGACACCGAGGAGGCGATGGTACGGATCGACATGTCCGAGTACATGGAGAAGCACGCCGTCAGCCGCCTGATCGGCGCGCCCCCCGGCTATGTCGGCTACGAAGAGGGCGGCGCGCTGACCGAAGCCGTCCGCAGGCGTCCCTACTCGGTGATCCTGCTCGACGAGGTCGAGAAGGCGCACCCCGATGTGTTCAATGTGCTCCTCCAGCTCCTCGACGACGGACGCCTCACCGACGGCCAGGGACGCACCGTCGACTTCCGCAACACCATCGTCGTCATGACCAGCAACATCGGCAGCCAGAAGATCCAGGAGATGACCGAGGCCGGCGCCGAGGACTGGGAGATCGAGGCCGCCGTCCGCGATCTGGTCCGCCACGGACCCGGCGTCGATGTCCGCGGGCGCGGCCTGACCCCCGACATGGAGTCGGGCGACCTGAACGCCTCGCTCCGCATGCAGCAGCGCGAGGCCTTCTTCCGCCCCGAGCTGCTCAACCGCATCGACGAGACCGTCGTCTTCCACCAGCTCAAGAAGGACAGCCTGGCCGGAATCATCGAGATCCAGCTCGGACGCCTCCGCGAGCGCCTGGCCGAACGCGACATCACCATCGAGCTCACCGACGAGGCCAAGGCGGGCATCGCCGAGGAGGGCTGGGACCCGGTCTTCGGCGCCCGCCCCCTCAAGCGGGTGATCCAGCAGCGCCTGGAGAACGCCCTGGCCAGCCGCATGCTGACCGGCGAGTTCGGCCCGGGCGACGCGATCCGAGTCGACCGCCAGGGCACAACCCTGGTCTTCCAGAAGGCCGAGGCGGGGGCTACTTCAGCCGACTGAAACAAGGCGCGGCACAATTGCAGTGAATCGCTGCTCTGTGAAAGAGCCGCCCGGAACCGCCCGCTTAGAGCCCGATCGTGCTGAGCAGGCTCCACCACCCGGCCCATCACCACCGCGAACCGGGCTCCAAACGCGCCAGCCCGCAGTTCCTTCCGATCCCCCGCCAACCCCGCAAGATCCTGTTCTGACAATTGCCGACATTCCGGTGTGTCTCGGCCCCCTCCAACACCGCCTCCCCACGGCCGCGGGTTCCGCCCCACCGACCTCCTGACCCTGGTCAACGCGTTGCCCGACGCGGTCTTTGTGAAGGACCTCGCCGGCGTCTACCTCTTCGCCAACCACGCCGCCAGAGAGTTCACAGGCCTCGGCGACATCGTCGGACGCAGCGTCCGCGAGATCTTCCGGCCCGACGAGGCCGAGGCCATGATCGCCAGCGACCGCGAAGTCGTCGAGCACCGAAGGCCCATCACACGCCAGTACACCATCCGACCCGCCGACGGCGAAAAACGACTCATGGAGGTCGTCAAGGTCCCCATCCTCGGAGAGGACGGCCTGCCCTGGGGCGTCGTCGGCATCAGCCGCGACATCACCGAACGCCACGAAGCCGAGTCACGCCTCGGCGAGTCCGAACGCTTCCTCAGACTCATCCTCGACAACATCCCCCAGACACTCTTCTGGAAGGACCGCAACGGCGTCTACCTCGGCGGCAACCGCCAGCTCCTGATCGATACCGGCAAGACCAATGTCGTCGGCCTCACCGATTCGGACATGCCCTGGACCGAAGACCAGGCCGCCCACTACACCGCCTGCGACCAGCGCGTCATGCGCACCGGGCGCCCCGACTTCGACATCATCGAGGAGTCGACCGACGCCGCAGGACGAAGGCGCTGGCTCAAGACCAACAAGATCCCGCTGCGAAACTCCGAGGGCGATGTCGTCGGCGTGCTCGGAAGCTCCGAAGACATCACCGAGCTCAAACTCACACAGGCCAAGCTCGAACAGGCCCGCGACGCCGCCGAAACCGCGAACAGAGCAAAGAGCGAGTTCCTCGCCAACATGAGCCACGAGATCCGCACACCGATGACCGCCATCATCGGCTACGCGGAGATCCTCGAAAGCGGCGAGATCGACGAGGAACGCAAGGCCGAGTTCATCCGCGTCATCCGGCGCAACGGCGAGCACCTCCTCCACATCATCAACGATGTCCTCGACCTCTCCCGCGTCGAGGCCGGACGCATGACGATCGAAGAGGACGCCGCACCGCTCGCAGATCTCCTGCACGACTCGGTCTTCCTCATGCGAGCCCGCGCCGAGCAGAAGGGCGTCGCCCTCGGACTCATCTACAACTCGCCCATCCCAGAAACGATCCTCACCGACGCCACACGCTTCCGCCAGATCCTCATGAACATGGTCGGAAACGCCATCAAGTTCACCGAGAAGGGCAGCGTCGCCGTCGAGGTCGAGCTCGATGTGAAGGACGGCGTCGAGATCCTTGCCATCGATGTGATCGACACCGGCATCGGCATCAGCCCGCAAGACACCGATCGCCTCTTCCTCCCCTTCGAGCAGGCCGACACATCCTCCACAAGAATGTTCGGAGGCTCCGGCCTCGGCCTGGCAATCTCCAGACGCTTCGCAGAACTGCTCGGAGGCGATGTCAGGCTCGTCGAGTCGACGCCCGGCGCCGGCTCGCGATTCCGCTTCGACCTGCCCGTCCAGACCGCCGGCGGCCTCCGACTCGTCGCCCACGACAGCCTCTGGACCTCGCCCTCCCGCGAACGACCCGCCGAAGACAACACCCTCCACAACCTCGCCGGACGCGTCCTCCTCGCAGAAGACGGGCCCGACAACCAACGCCTCATCGCCCACCACCTCCGAAGCTTCGGCCTCAAGGTCTGCCTCGCCTCCAACGGCCAGGAAGCCATCGAACTCACCCTCGCCGCCGCGGACAAGGCCCCGTACAACCTCGTCCTCATGGACATGCAGATGCCCGTCGTCGACGGCTACCAGGCCACACGCTCGCTCCGCGAGCTCGGCGTCGAAACGCCCATCGTCGCCCTGACCGCCCACGCCATGCGGGGCGACCGCGGCCGCTGCCTCGACGAGGGCTGCAACGACTACGCCACCAAGCCCATCAGCCGCACCGACCTCCACGCCCTCTGCGCCCGCTACCTCCCCAAAGCCGCCCAAGCCGCCTGAGCTGCCTCCCGCCCGCAAAGCGGGCGCCCCACTCCCCACTCCCTACTCCCCACTCCCTACCCTCCCCCCATGAGCCAGATCGACCGCGAAGTCCTCGCCGGGCGCCTCGCCGCGGCTTCACTCCTCCGGGGCGAGTTCACCCTCCGCTCAGGACGCAAAAGCAACTACTACCTCGACAAGTACCGCTTCAGCACACTCCCCGATGTCCTCCGCGACCTCGGCGTGCTCTTCGCCGAAGAGATCGAGAAGATCCAGGCCGAGCTCGGCCCCGTCCACCGCCTCGCCGGCGCCGAGCTCGGCGGCATCCCCCTCGTCACCGCCGCCGCGCTCGAAACAGGCAAGCCCTGCGTCTTCATCCGCAACGCCAAGAAAGACTACGGCACCGCCCAGCAGCTCGAAGGCCTCCTCGAAGAGGGCGAACGCGTCGTCGTCCTCGAAGATGTCGCCACCACCGGCGGCCAGGCGATCGAAGCCGTCGGCGTCCTCCGCGAAGCGGGCGCCGAAGTCGTCGGCGTGATCGCCACCATCGACCGCGAAGAAGGCGCCGCCGAATCAATGCAAGAGGCAGGCGTCCGCTTCATCGCCCTCTTCACCAAGAGCGACCTCGGCGTGCAGTAAGCCTCACGAGCAGTGCTGTTGCGCATGCAATCCGCCACTGCCCTACACCCCCTACCCAATCTCCGCTCGCCTGCTCGCCTTTCTCCTGCTCGACCCTCTCGCCCACCGAAGGTGGGCGCCAAGAACGTTGCTGTTTGTTGGGCTTTGCATCATTGCATTCATATAATCTTTTTTGC
>REET01000209.1 GCA_007694925.1 Phycisphaerales bacterium
GAGCGAGAGACCACCGTCCTCCCAGGCATCAGCGTCTTCCTCGTCCCCGGCCACACATGGGGCCAGCAGGCCGTCAAGTTCACCGACGAGCTTGGTAGAACGATTGTCTTCACACCGGATGTCCTGCCAACCGCCTGGCACGCCGGGCAGGCCTTCAGCCTCTCCTACGACATCGAGCCCTACACCAGCATGCTCACCAAACACTGGTTGCTCAAGGAAGCCGCAGACCGCGGCTGGGTCCTCGCCCTCGACCACGAGCCGGGCGACCCATTCCGCCGCGTCGAGCCCGACGGCAAGGGCTGGTACCGCCTCATCGACGCCTGAGCCTCCGCCCCGGCCCCCTCAAGAGCGGACCCCGCCGCGCGGATACCATCCATCGTGCGTGAATCGACCACGACAGCGGATGTCGAGACAACCCCGGACGACGCCTGCGCCGCCGGCGCCGACGAGCGGTCGGACGCCAAGGCCGAGAAGGCCCTCGGCCGCTCTGCCCAGCCCAAGCCGGGCGACGCAAAGCCCTCCAAGCGCTCCCTCGTCGACCGCTTCGAGGCGTTCATGAGCCGCCTCTCGACCAAGAACAACTTCTGGCACCGCATCTGCTCCCTCTTCTGGCTCCCCTACGCCTTCCGCAGCGGCATCCGCATGAAGCGCGTCGACGAGAAGACCTTCACCGCCGTCCTCCCCTTCAAAAAATTCAACCGCAACTTCTACAACGCCATGGCCGGCGCAGCCCTCCTCGGAAACTCCGAGATCGCCGGGGGCATGTATGTCTTCGGCGCCTGCGGCGGCGACTACACCGTCGTCTGCAAGCACCTCGACTACAAGTTCCTCCGCCCCTGCTTCGGCCCCGCCATCTACCGCATCAAGCCCCTCGACGACATCGAAGCCCTCGTCGCCCAGGGCGGCGAGTTCAATGTCTCCCTCCGCATGGATGTCGTCCAGCAGCTCCCCCTCCCCGAAAAGCCCGTCAACGAACAGGGCGAGCCCCAGACCCTCCTCCCCCGCCTCAAAGACAAGCGCGTCGGCCGCGTCACCGTGACCTTCCATGTCACGCCCAAAGAGCACCTCAAGCAGAAGGGCCGCTGGCAGAAGGGCCGAACCTTCGACCCCAAGGACGCCCAACGCATCGAGCAGGCCCGCGCCGCCGAGAACGGCGAGTAAACTCGGCCCGTGCCCGAGCGCCCAGCAAACCCCGACGCCAGAACCAGCACAGGCGACGCCCTGCTCTGGTCCGTCTTCCTCGCCGCCTCATGGACATGGTGCATCGGCATGTTCCTGCCCGTGCTCATGGTCCGCGACTACGGCGCACTCGGCTTCCTCGTCTTCGCCATCCCAAACTGCATCGGCGCCGCGGCCGTCGGCTGGTTCGCACGCCCCTCCCGCGCATGGATGGACCGCCACGCCGGCGCCCTCCGCGCCTTCAGCTTCGTCACGATGGCTTTCCAGGCCTTCTTCGCCGGATGGATGCTCTCGGGCTTCGGCCCGCAGACCGCCGCGACACTCGCGCCCGTCCTCCTCCTCGTCACGATCGCCGCGGCCTGGCCCTCGCGAGACGCCGCCGCACGCCTCATCGCCCTGGGCGTCTACGCCCTCTCGATCATCGTCCTGGTCCGCCTCCAGATCGGCGGCGGCCTAACTTGGACCGCCCCGCTGCTCGCGGGCGACGACCCGACCCGCACACTGCTCGCCGGCCTCCTCCCCCTCGCCCCCGTCGTCGTCTTCGGCTTCCTCGCCTGCCCATGGATGGACCTGACGCTCCTCCGCGCCCGCTTCGCGACCGAGGGCACGCAGCGCCGCCTCGCATTCAGCGTCGGCTACCTCGTCCTCTTCCCGGCGATGATCCTGCTCACCTTCGCCTCGCGCGACATCGCCTCCCTCTGGGGCGCCTACGCCTCGCTCGCCCTCGCCACCGCACTCGCACTGCATGTCTCCGCCCAGCTCGGCCTGACCATCGGCCTGCACGGGCGCGAAGTCATGCCGCAGCAGAACGGCCCATTCCCGATCCGCCGCCTGGTGATGGTGCTCGCGATCCTCGGCGGGTTCGGCGCGCTGGGCATGGTCGCCCCGTCGCTCCCCGACCGCTTCGACCTCCCCGCCGGCGAACTGCTCTACCGCGTCTTCATCTCCTTCTACGGCCTCGTCTTCCCCGCCTACGCCTGGCTCTGCATGGTCCCCACCAAAGACGGCCACGACGGACCCGCGCGAAAGAAGATCCGCGTCTGGTCCTTCGCCGTCGGCGTCGCGATCCCGCTCTACTTCGTCGGCTACATCCAGCGTGTCGAGTTGCTGCTGATCCCCGGCCTGCTCATCATCCTCGGCGCAAGACTCGCCCTGCCCGGCGGCCCCGGCTTTCCGTTCCGAAAAACGACCGCCAACTCAAACGCCTGAAGACCCGAGACGGCGCAGAACCTCGGCCGCCGCCTCACGAACCATCTCCGCCTCGCCCGCATCCCCCGCGATCTCGATGATTCTCGCCCGAAGCTCCGGCAGGTCGTGCTCCGCCAGCGCATTGCCCGCGGCGATCAACGCGTTCCGCTTCATCATGTCCAGCCTCGCCCGCTTCATGGAGCTGGAAGTGAACGCCTCGCGCCGAGCTTCCTCGTCCCACCCCAGCACCTCCAGCAGGTCGAACGAATCACGCTCGGAGAGGTACTCGGGGTTCACTCTCCCGCCGTTGCGTTCCAGCCACCGCTTCGGCCTGGCCGAGTTGTGCGGGCAGACCTCCTGGCAGATGTCGCAGCCGAAAATCCATTCGCCCATGCCGGCGTGAAAACCCGGGTCGATCGGCCCGCGCCGCTCGATCGTCAGGTAGCTGATGCAACGGCTCGCGTCGACGCTGTACGCCGTGATCGCGTCGGTCGGACAGGCATCGATGCAGCGCGTGCAGGTGCCGCAATGATCGCGCGCCGGCTTCTGCTCCGGCGGCGCTTCAAGCTCCAGCGTCGTGACCACGCCGCCGAGCAACAGGTACGACCCGATCCGCGGGTTGATCACCAGCGTGTGCTTGCCGACCCACCCGATCCCGGCGCGCGACGCCAGCTCACGCTCCAGAACAGGCGCCGTGTCGACGAACGCCCTGAACGACGCGTCCGGGTGCGCTTCTGTCAACCGATCGCACAGCGTGTGCAGCCGCTTCTTGATCGTCTTGTGATAATCCCGCCCGCGCGCATAGCGGGCGATCCGCCCACGCCCCGGCGCCAGCGGCGGATCCTCAGCCCCGCCCCGCTGGGCGTACTGGTCCGCCACCATCAACACCGACCGCGCGCCGTCCAGCAGCCCCGCCGGATCGGTCCGCAGTTCGAAGTGCTCTTCGAGATACGCCATCGAGCCGTGACGACCCGCGTCGAGCCAGGCCCGGAGTTGCTCGGTGTAATCCGAAGGCGAAGCCTCGCAGACGCCAACGCGCGCAAAGCCCAGGCGCCGGGCCTGAGCCATCACCGTTCGGGCCAGTTCCTGCGCCGGCCGGGCCATCGTCGTTCCCTTGCCGCTGCCGGCTGGCTCACGCTACGGCGTGCGCCGCCTCCGGCTCGCGATGACGCGCCAGCACATCGGCAAACAGCCGCGGCAGAGGCTCCAACGCCGTCTCGGGCGAGATCGCGTCGGGCATCCAGAGCCGGTCGTGCTCGTAAACAACCCAGCCCCGGAAATCACGCGAGGCGAGCAGGTCGAGCGTGCCCGCCACATCCTGATCGCCCTCGCCGGCGATCGCGGGCGCCCCGTCCTTGAAGTCCTTGATCTTCACGATCTGCAGCTTCTCGCCCAACAGATCCATCGCCGCCTCCAGCGACTCCCCAGCAGCCCTGCCCACCGGCACCGAGTACGAGACCGCAAGCAAACCGTCGAGGTCGGCGCCGCGCACCAGAGGCTTCAGATCGGCCGCGGTCCTGAACGAACCGCCGTTCTCCAGCAGCAGCCGCACGCCCGTCTTGGCGCAACCGTCCACCGCCATGTACAGCCGGGGCACGATCCGCTTCGTCGCGGCCGCGGCGCTCTCCTTGCCGTGCGTCTGGAAGGCGAACACACGCACGAACGGGCAGTCCATCGCCGACGCATGCTGCACGAACCGCTTGCTCTTGCGGGCCTGCACCGCCTGGTCCTTGAGCACACGCCCGATCACCGGCGGACGGATCGGCTCGTCGAAGCTCAGCGAGGTCGAGATCGACAGCGGCGTCAGCCCCAGACCCGAAAAGAGCCGGTCGATCTTCCGGGGCTCGCTCAACATCGGGTCGCACGCGATCTCCGTGCTCCCGGGGCCGAAACTCCGGAACTCAACCCCGTCGAACTGCATCGCGCGGGCCTTGGCGGCAACCGTCTCGATCGTCCATTCCGGGCACGCCGATGTGCTGAAAGCGATCCGCATCCGGTCATTCCCCCATGCTCATGCAGGGTCTCAAGCAGGTCTGTGGCCGTCCGATTTCAAGGATAGGCGCACCCGCCGCTCACACGGCCTCCAGCCGGCCCCGGATCGCCCCCCACGCCCCCTCTGCCCGCTCCCGCGACCCCAACACGGACCCCTTGTCGCATGGCCTCCCCAGGGGCTTGTTCAGGGGCCCCAGACCCGGCGAACCAGAGGCCCGCCGGGGGCGGATGGTCCGGATATCAACCGCGCAATTCACGCCATCCCCGCCGAACGCACGGACCGCCCACTCACTTTCACCGGATCGCTGGCCCGGACCGGAGATCGAATCCGATGCTTTGGGACATGAGAGAGCAACCCGTTCTCCGACTCGCAAGGCCCGCAATCGCGGGCCTCCTCCTCCTCGCCCTCGGCGGGACCCTCGGCGCCTGCGCCGCTGCAAATCCCGCCAGAGACAACTACTACTCCGCACGAAACACCGTGCTCACCGCCAACGCCGGCGACGGCAGCCTCGCAGTCCTCCGCGCCGACCGCCAGACCCACCTCGAAACCCGGTTCGCCGACGCAAGGGACACTTCCGGACGCTGAGGCCCCATACGCTCTTTGCTGAGCCCCACTCAGCAACCGGAGAGCGTCCATGGCCAAGCGTGAGTTCGAGTCCGGCATCCACACCGACCTCCGCGAGAAGCTGACCTACTCGGGGTACCTCGCCCTTGAGAAGGTGCTCAACGCGCAGCACCCGCTGTCGGACCCGCCCCACCACGACGAGATGCTCTTCATCATCCAGCACCAGACCTCTGAGCTCTGGCTGAAGCTGATGATCCACGAGCTCGAAGCCGCCATCCGCTGGATCCAGGGCGACGACCTCGAACCCTGCTTCAAGGTCCTCGCCCGCGTCAAGCACATCCAGACCCAGCTCACCAACCAGTGGAGCGTCCTGGCCACACTCACGCCCAGCGAATACCTCCAGTTCCGAGATGTCCTCGGGCCCGCCAGCGGCTTCCAGAGCCCCCAGTACCGCCTCGTCGAGTTCCTCCTGGGCAACAAGGACGCCCAGATGCTCCGCCTCCACCAGCACGACCCCGCGTGGCACGCCCGCCTCCAGCACGCCGTCGAATCGCCGGGAATCTACGACGAGTTCCTCCGCTACCTCAACCGGCGCGGGCTGGAGATGCCCAAGAGCGCCCTCGAACGCGATGTCACCGAGCCGCACAGCGTCAACGAGGAAGTCGTCGAGATCCTCAAACGCGTCTACCGCGACCCCAAACGCCACTGGGACGCCTACGAGATGTGCGAGAAACTCGTCGACATCGACGAGCAGTTCGGCCTCTGGCGCTACCGCCACATGACCACCGTCGAACGCATCATCGGCGGCAAGACCGGCACCGGCGGCTCCAGCGGCGTCACCTTCCTCCGCCAGCTCATCACCCACCGCTTCTTCCCAGACCTCTGGGAAGTCAGAACCAGGCTCTGAGAAGATCGCTCGCTCCTGACGCTGACTCCCAACGCCGGAACCCTGACGCCGACCTCTGAGCGAAGCGAAGAGTCGGGTCCAATGCGCGGCGTCAGTCCGGCTCCTCAGCCGGCCCCAAAGGCAAACGGATCGCAAAGTCCGTCCCGCGCCCGGGTTCTGAATAGAGCTCCAGCGTCCCGCCGTGCGCCTCGACGATCCTGCGCGTCGTCGGCAGCCCCAGCCCCGGCCCCCCC